>NZ_CP147846.1:2105404-2406176 GCF_037327425.1 Rhodococcus sovatensis
ACAGCATTTCCACCGCTTCGGTCGTTGTTGGTTCGGCTGCTCGTCGTGAAGGATCCGGTGCTGAGAAGCACCGTGTTCGGGATCGAATTTCCCAACCCCCTCGGGCTGGCCGCCGGCTTCGACAAGAACGCCGACGGAGTCGACGCATGGGGTGCCCTCGGCTTCGGCTTCGCCGAGATCGGGACAGTCACCGCCCAGGCGCAGCCCGGCAATCCGCAGCCACGAATGTTCCGGCTCCCCGACGACCGGGCCCTGGTCAACAGAATGGGGTTCAACAATCACGGTGCAGGGGCAGCTGCCAACGTTCTGCGCACCCGTCGAGGTGAAATTCCGATCGGTGCCAACATCGGCAAGACGAAGGTGACGCCTGCTGCGGATGCCGCCGCCGACTACACCGCGAGCGCAACGCTCCTCGGACCGCTCGCGGACTTCCTCGTCGTGAACGTCAGCTCACCCAACACCCCTGGGCTTCGCGACCTACAGGCCGTCGAGTCCCTGCGCCCCATCCTGTCAGCTGTGCTCGCAGTCGCGTCCGTACCGGTGTTGGTGAAGATTGCACCCGACCTGTCGGACGAGGACATCGACGCTGTCGCGGACCTGGCCGTCGAGCTCGGGCTCGCCGGAATCGTCGCCACCAACACGACGATCGGACGGTCTGGCCTTCGCACGCCTGCCGCCGTTGTCGACGACGCAGGTATGGGCGGCCTGTCGGGAGCACCGCTGGCCGACCGATCGCTCGAGGTGCTACGACGGCTCTACGGACGAGTCGGCACGCAGATTGCTCTGATCTCGGTCGGCGGCATCGAGACCGCCGATCAAGCGTGGCAGAGAATCACCGCCGGTGCCTCGCTGATCCAGGGCTACACGGGCTTCATCTACGGTGGCCCGTTCTGGATGCGCTCGCTCAACAGAGGCATCGCACAACGTGCGCGGGCCGCAGGGTTCGACTCGTTGGCCGACGCTGTCGGTTGCGAGAACCGCTGACACGCGCGGAGGCCGTACGCGGGGTGAACCCTCGTACGGCCTCGGCACTGTTGCTGTTCAGGCTTCGTACACACCCGTCAGCGTCGCGCGTGCGATGGCGTGGGAGAAGAGGTTGAACCCGAGAAACGCCGGGGTGGCCGTTTCGTCGACCTCGAGACGCTCCACGTCCACTGCATGCACCGCAACGATGTAGCGGTGCGGTCCGTGCCCTGCGGGCGGAGCTGCGCCGATGTAGCGAAACAGCCCCGCATCGTTCTTCAGCGTCACAGCGCTGATGGGAATGCCGGTGCCCCCGTCGTCGCCCGCCCCCGAGACCAGGGAGGTGGTGGACACGGGGATGTTCGCGACCGCCCAATGCCAGAATCCGGACGCCGTCGGCGCGTCGGGGTCGTAAACGCTTACCGCGAAGCTCTTCGTCTCCGCGGGGAAGCCGGACCAGGACAGCTGCGGCGAATTGTCGTGTCCGCCTGCGCCCATGATCCCGCTGACCTGTTGAAGACCGAGTTTCGATCCCGGGGTGATGTCCTCGGACGTCAGTTCGAACGAGGGTAGATCGGGCAGCGCGTCGTATGGGTCGTACGTCAAGATCAGTTCCTTTCGAATCAGCTGTGCAGCAAGAAGTGTTCTAGTACCTGTGTACCGAACTCGAGCGAACTCACCGGAACACGCTCGTCGACGCCGTGAAACAGGGCCGCGAAATCGAGCTCGGGCGGAAGTTTGAGTGGAGCGAAACCGAAGCACCTGATCCCCAGCTTCGCGAACGCCTTCGCGTCTGTTCCGCCGGACAACATGTACGGAACCGTACGGCCGTTCTCGTCGTGTGCGAGGACGGCGTCGTTCATCGCGTCGACGAGATGACCGTCGAACGTGGTCTCGTAGGAATCGAGCTTGGTGATCCACTCACGTTCGACGTTGGGGCCGATCAGCTCGTCGACCTCGCGTTCGAACTCTGCCTGCCGACCCGGAACGACACGGCAGTCCACCACCGCCTCGGCGGACTGCGGGATGACGTTCGCTTTGTAGCCGGCCTCGAGCATCGTCGGATTCGCGGTATCCCTCAGCGTTGCTCCGACGATTCGCGCGATGCTTCCCAGTTTCTGCAGAGTTCCGTCCAGATCAGGCGACGCCGGGTCGAAATCCAGACCGGTTTCCTCCGCCACCGCGGCCAGAAATTCTGCGACAGAATCGGAAATGACCAGCGGGAACGTGTGGTTGCCCAACTTCGCGACCGCCTCGGCTAGATAGGTCACGGCGTTGTCGTCGTGCAGGAACGATCCGTGTCCGGCGCGGGCCTTGGCTGTGAGCTTCATCCAGCCGAGACCCTTCTCGGCAGTTTCCACCATGTAGAGACGCTTCTCGGTTCCATCCGGTCGAGCTACGGTCAACGAGAATCCGCCTACTTCTCCGACCGCCTCCGTCACGCCTTCGAACAGGTCGGGTCGATGTTGCACCAGCCAGTGCGATCCCCACTTCCCCCCGTTCTCCTCGTCGGCGAGGAACGCGAACATGATCGGGCGGGGCGGGATGATTCCGTTCGATTTGAACTGGCGTGCAAGTGCCAGCGCCATGCCGACCATGTCCTTCATGTCCACCGCCCCACGGCCCCACACGTAGCCGCCCTCGACGGCGCCGGAAAACGGATGCACGCTCCAGTCCGCGGGCTCGGCGGGCACGACGTCGAGATGACCGTGGATCAAGAGCGTCCCGCGTGTCGGATCGGCACCCGGCAGAGTCGCGAAGACGTTGCCGCGTCCCGGAGCGCCGGATTCGACGTACTCGGTCTCGTAACCGACCTCCTGGAGCTTGAGCGCCACCCACTCGGCGCACTCCTTCTCACCCTTGGTGGTTTCCAACTCGCCTGTGTTCGAGGTGTCGAAACGGATCAGAGCACTGACGAGATCGACGACCTCGTCGAGGGCAGTCGTACGGACACGGTCGTTCGGGGAGTTCTCAACGGAAGACACTCCACTTTCCTACCACCGATTGCAGTCCTTCGGATGAACTGACGTGCGGATTTGGGCGATCGGGTACCCGTCGTATATCTTTGTCCAGCACGCAGCGAGCAGGTGTGCAACTGGTCCGAGTGGCGGAATGGCAGACGCGCTAGCTTGAGGTGCTAGTGTCCTATTAACGGACGTGGGGGTTCAAGTCCCCCCTCGGACACCAGAGATCGAAATTTCGATCCGCAAGTTCTGAGTTGAGACAGACGACCTAGGCCCCGGTTCCTTTGGAATCGGGGCCTAGGTCGTTGTGTGAGCCCGGTCGTCCTCGACCGGCTGTGTGACCGCCTGGAAGGACGAACCGATGACCGAGCCCGAGTACGACGTCGATGAAGTCTGCGGAGCTTCATCCGGCAGGGCTTCAACCGAAACCGACGGGCATTCGGCCGGCATCGATTCGGCTGATCTAAATACCTGCTTGCGAGTGCTGAGAATGGCAGGAGCCCTCGACAAGAATCATCCAGATTCGATTGTCGTCCAACGCGCCTCGGGCCAGCTGTTCAAGGACCTCAAACGATCACGGCGGATCGCAGCACGAAACGCTAAGTCCGAAGCGGATCGAGCAGTCGTGGAGTCGACCGCAACAGGTTCACCCAATCGGATCGACGACGAGACCGCTGGTCTGTCGCTGACGACGCGAACATCGGGTGAGTATGCCGGAACGCTGATTCGCGCAAGGCCCTGCTACATCTGCAAGCAGCGCTACACACTCGTCGATGCGTTCTACCACCAACTGTGCCCCGACTGCGCAGAACTGAATCGCAGCAAGCGTGATGCCCGAACGGACTTGTCGGGTCGACGGGCCCTGCTCACCGGAGGCCGCGCGAAAATCGGAATGTACATAGCTCTTCGGCTACTACGTGACGGTGCACACACGACCATCACGACGCGCTTCCCTGGCGACGCGATCCGCAGATTCTCCGCCATGGACGACAGCGATACCTGGTTGCACCGTCTACGAATCGTCGGCATCGACCTACGCGACCCGGCGCAGGTCGTGGCCCTCGCGGACTCCGTCGCAGCCGAGGGACCGCTCGACATCCTCATCAACAACGCTGCGCAAACGGTGAAGCGCTCCCCCGGGTCCTACAGCGCGTTGATCGATGCCGAATCCGAAGCACTGCCGTCGGGTGCTCGGCCCGATGTCATCACGTTCGGCAAGACCAGCGAAGCACATCCAGCATCGCTCGCGAGTTCCCTGCCCCATTCCGACACCGGCGCAGTCTCAGGCGATGCTCTGTCGGCGGAGGCAGTGAGTTCCCTTGCACTGCTTGCAGGTTCGGCAACTGCAGAAAGGATCGAGAAGGGAATCGCGATCGATGCGGGCGGGCTGGTCCCGGACCTCGCCGATACGAACAGCTGGATTCACACCGTCGAGCAGGTCGATCCCGTGGAACTACTCGAAGTGCAACTGTGCAACTCGGTCGCGCCGTTCATTCTCGTGTCCAGGCTCCGCGCCGCAATGGAAGCGTCGCCCGCAAGACGCAAGTACGTCGTCAACGTCTCTGCGATGGAAGGCCAGTTCAGCCGCGCGTACAAGGGGCCCGGACATCCGCACACAAACATGGCGAAGGCAGCACTGAACATGCTGACCCGCACGAGTGCGAAGGAGATGCTGGAGAGCGGCATTCTGATGAGCGCGGTCGATACCGGGTGGATCACCGACGAGCGTCCGCATCCGACGAAGATGCGGCTCGCAGGCGAGGGATTCCACGCTCCCCTCGACCTGGTGGACGGTGCTGCGCGTGTCTACGACCCCATCGTGCAGGGCGAACTCGGCGTCGACGTCCACGGTCAATTCCTCAAGGACTTCTCCCCGTCACCCTGGTAACCCCATGGCACGGCGTTTGCCCTGCAATACTGCCGGATATACCTTCATTTCTTCGGGTGACCGTCGGGGAAAGAAACGGTGGGGCAGAGATGGGCGACGACGTCGAACAGCGGAAGTTCTCTCGGCAGGACAGGCACCAGTTCAGGCAGAAGGTGCAGGACTGCCTGGACGCACTCGCGATCATGCTGGCGGACGAGACGTTCGAGATCGGCGAGCCCAAGATCGGGATGGAAGTCGAACTCAACCTCGTCGACGAGAAGATGGCACCGTCGATGGCGAATGCGAAGGTGCTCGACGCCATCGCCGATCCCGACTATCAAACCGAACTCGGACAGTTCAACATCGAGATCAACGTCGCGCCGCGGCCTCTGCGAGGTACCAGCGTTCGAGAGCTCGAGGACGACCTGCGGCGCTCCCTGAACGCTGCAGACTCACGCGCACGCGAGTCCGGCAGTCGCCTGGCAATGATCGGAATGCTCCCTACGCTGTCCGAAGAGCACTTCGAACACCGGTGGCTGTCGGCCAACCCACGCTATGGCCTCCTGAACCAGCAGATATTCGCCGCTCGCGGCGAAGACATCGAACTTCAGATCAGCGGTGTCGCTCTGCCGGGCGCCGAGGCAGCCGAGGAACTGTCGACGATCACCGACACCATTCTCCCGGAGGCCGCGTGCACCTCGGTGCAGCTCCATCTGCAGGTGGCTCCGGACGAGTTCTCCTCGTATTGGAATGCGGCACAGGCACTTGCCGGCGTGCAAGTAGCCCTCGCCGCGAACTCACCGTTTTTCGCCGGCCGTGCCCTCTGGCACGAAACACGGATTCCGCTGTTCGAACAAGCGACGGACACCAGGCCTCAAGAACTCAAGAATCAGGGCGTCCGGCCTCGGGTGTGGTTCGGCGAACGATGGATCACGTCGATCTTCGACCTGTTCGAGGAGAACTCCCGCTACTTCCCGGCACTCCTTCCCGTGTGCAGCGACGAGGATCCGAAAGCTGTTCTCGCCGAGGGTGGTACGCCCGATCTGTCGGAGCTGAGGATGCACAACGGGACGGTCTACCGATGGAATCGGCCGATCTACGACCGCTCCGGTGGCAGCCATCATCTACGGCTGGAGAACCGAGTGCTCCCCGCCGGTCCTTCGATCATCGACACCCTTGCCGACGCTGCGTTCTACTACGGCACGGTCCGCACCCTCGCCGATGCCGACCGTCCGCTGTGGACCCAGATGTCCTACGACGCAGCCGTCGAGAACCTTCACTCTGCGGCCCGTTCCGGCTTCGGCTCTCGACTCTACTGGCCGGAGGTGGGCTGGGTGAGCCCCCAGGAGCTGGTGCTCCGCCGGTTGCTCCCGATGGCCGACGCCGGGCTCGCCGCATACGGCGTCGACAGCTCGGTGCGAGATCGGTACCTGGGTGTGATCGAAGGCCGTTGCCTGAGCAAGAGATCCGGCTCGGTGTGGCAACGCGATGCCGTCGTCGCCCGGGAACGCGCAGGAGACGACCGCGAGTCCGCATTGGCAGGCATGCTGTCCGACTACCTCACGCTGATGCACGAGGGCAGACCAGTGCACACGTGGTCGTTCTGAGGCATACGATTCGGTCATGCTCTATCGAGTGCTCGCGGACGTGACGATGGTGCTTCACCTGGCATTCATCGGCTACGTCGTCGTAGGTGGATTCGTTGCGTGGCGGTGGCCACGCACGATCTGGCTGCACGCCTGTGCGGCCGCGTGGGGTTTCGCGTCGATCGTCGTCGGTATCGACTGCCCGCTGACCTCACTGGAGAACTGGGCGCGCCAGCATGCAGGCGGGGCAACACTCCCGTCGACCGGTTTCATCGACTACTACCTCACCGGGGTGATCTACCCCGACAGCGCGCTCGCCGCAGTGCGACTCACTGCAGCCTGCGCTGTCCTGCTTTCCTGGGCCGGATTTTTCGTGATCCGATCGCGCTCACGCTCGGCTCTTCGACTCACGAAGTGATACGCGTTAGTGTCCGTACATGACTTCGACCGATCCGACCGACAGCACTTCTACGCAACGTGACTACGACATCGTGGTGTACGGCGCCACCGGATTTGTCGGTCGTCTCACTGCCGCGTACTTGGCCGAACATGCGCCCGCGAACACGAAAGTCGCTCTCGCCGGTCGTTCGCTGACGCGGCTCGAGGCCGTCAGAAAGTCTCTACCAGCCAGTGCCGCGCAGTGGCCGCTCGTCGAGGCCGACGCAAACGACATCGACTCACTCCGTGCACTGGCCGTCAGCACGCGCGTCGTGATCACCACTGTCGGACCGTACGCGAAGTACGGCTTACCGCTGACCACGGTGTGTGCGGAATCCGGCACCGACTACGTCGACCTCACCGGTGAGGTGCTCTTCGCCAGAAAGAGCATCGACGCCAACCACGAGATCGCTCGGCGCACCGGTGCCAGAATCATCCACTCGTGCGGTTTCGATTCGATTCCGTCGGATATCGGGGTGCACGTACTGTACTCCGCTGTCACCGACGCTGGAGCGGGCGAACTCACCGACACCACACTCGTCGTCAGCGCGATGCGCGGCGGGGTGAGCGGCGGCACCATCGATTCGCTGCGAACCCAGATCGACGAGGTCAAGAAGGACGGCAAACTGCGCCGCCTCGCAGCACGTCCCTACTCCTTGAGTCCCGATCGGTCACTCGAACCGGACCTGGGCCGTCAGTCCGACGTCGTACTTGTCAACGGCAAGGACATCGCGCCAGGCGTACGCGGCTGGAAGGCGCCGTTCGTCATGGCGTCGTACAACACACGCGTCGTCAGGCGTAGCAATGCGCTGCGAGAATGGGCCTACGGCAAGGAATTTCGCTATCGGGAAGTGATGTCCGTCGGTTCGTCGATTGCATCGCCCGTCTTCGCCGGTGCTGTGTCAGCGGGCCTCGGCGCGTTGGTAGTCGGCATGACCGTACTGCCGAAGAAGATTCTCGATCGCGTGCTGCCCAAGCCTGGAGAGGGGCCGAGTCCCAAAGCGCAGGACAGTGGGCACTTCACCATGGACCTGTACACGACTACGACCTCGGGTGCCCACTACCGATCGCGAGTGAAGGCTACCGGGGATCCCGGGTACAAGGCCACGTCGGTGATGCTCGGCGAATCCGCGCTCGCATTGGTGCACAACCGAAGTGAGTTGCCCGACGCGGCAGGCGTTCTCACCCCGGCGACCGGGATCGGTGATGCCTTGGTGACTCGGCTCCGCGACGCCGGTTTCGAGATCTGGGCGAAGAAAGCTTGACCGACACCCCCGTTTCGGTCCCCCTGATCGTCGACGTCGACACCGGAATCGACGATTCACTCGCGCTGCTCTACCTTCTGGCCAGTCCAGAGGCCGAGATCGTGTCGATCGCGTCCACCGCAGGCAACGTTCCGGTGAACCAGGTTGCCGCCAACAACCTGGCGTGGCTCGATTTGTGCCGGGCCGTCGATATCGAGGTCACCCTTGGCGCGCAAGCGCCACTCGTCGCTCCGCTGATGACCACCGAGGACACACACGGGCCACAAGGTATCGGGTACGCCGAACTCCCGCGCTCGGCCCGCGTGGTGTCCGAACGCGATGCGGCCACCGCATGGGTGGAGTTGGCGCGCGAACGGCCGGGTGAGCTCACTGGGCTCGTGACCGGACCGCTGACGAATCTGGCGACGGCAATTCGCGTCGAGCCAGAGCTACCGCAGCTGCTGAAGCGACTGGTGGTGATGGGTGGCGCGTTCCAGCATCCAGGAAACACGACGCCGACCAGCGAATGGAATGTTGCCGTTGATCCGGAAGCAGCATCGGAGGTGTTCGCGGCATTCTCGGGCCTTCCACAGGACCGGCTACCGATCATCTGCCCACTCGACATCACCGAAACCATCGAAATGACTCCCGCGCACGTCGCGCGGCTCGCTGCTCGGGCCGGCAGCACTCCCGCCGAGGTCGTGGCGGCGACCGATTCGTCGACGACGAGATCGACCGCATCCAATCCGCTCGTCCGCCACTTTTCCGATGCCGTGCGGTTCTACATGGAGTTCCATCGCGACCACGACCAGGGATTCCTCGCACACATGCACGATCCGTTCGCCGCCGCCGTCGCACTGAACCCGGGTATCGCGACCGTCCGTCCGGCGACGGTGGACGTCGAACTGGACGGAACGTTGACTCGTGGAACGACGGTGGCGGACTGGCGCGGGATGTGGGGGCGCCCCCAGAACTCGGTGGTCGCAACCACAACCGATCCCGCGGCGTTCTTCGACGACCTGATCGAACGGGTCGGAGCGCTCGCGTCCCGCCTCTACTGAGACTCCCCTACGCCCCGTCCAACGCACTATGCCCCATCGAACGCATCGAGCAGTTCCTGAGCTCCCAGTGCAGCGGTCAGCGAACCGTCGCGGACACGGAGTTCTACGCTCGATCGGATGGCTTTCACGGCAGGGTTCTGTGCGAGTCGGCGTAGCAGCTGATCGTTGACCATCGTCCACGTCCAGTCGACCTGTTGCGTACGACGCTTCTCGGCGAACTCGCCTGCATCGGTCAGCACTTGCCGATGTCTGAGCACAGTGTCCCAGAACTCGTCCATCCCGGTCTTTTCCAGCGCACTCATCGTCAGAACCGGAGGTTGCCAGATCGCATAGTGTGGATAGATCATGCGGAGTGCACCGGCGAGTTCGCGCGCTGCACTTTTCGCCTCCACTGCATGTTTGCCGTCGGCCTTGTTCACCGCGACCAGATCTGCGAGTTCGAGTACGCCCTTCTTGATGCCCTGTAGCTGATCGCCCGTGCGCGCCAGCGTGAGAAACGCAAAGCAGTCCACCATGTTCGCAACAGTCACCTCGGACTGCCCGACACCGACCGTCTCGACGAGAATGACGTCGAATCCCGCCGCCTCGAGTAGCACGATCGTCTCGCGCGTCGCCCGAGCAACTCCCCCAAGTGTGCCCGACGTAGGCGAAGGGCGAATGTACGCGTTCTTCTGGACGGCCAAATTCGCCATACGCGTCTTGTCGCCCAGGATCGATCCACCGGTACGGGTAGAGGAGGGGTCGACCGCCAACACCGCGACTTTGTGTCCCTTGTCGATCAGGTACATGCCGAGTGCGTCGATGAACGTCGACTTGCCGACGCCTGGAACGCCGGTGATTCCGACACGGTGCGACCCACCGGCCTTCGGCAGCAACTGCAACAGCAGTTGCTGCGCCAGATCACGGTGGTCGGTACGACTCGACTCGACCAGAGTGATTGCGCGGGCCAATCCTGATCTCTCGTTGGCCAACACGGACGCAGCCACGGCGTCGATGTCGATGTTCCGACCTGCTGGCTTCTTCGGATCAGTCATTCTTTACGCGGATGCCTCGTGGGTGTCCGTACTCGGACGGTGTCCGAGTTGCTCCGACAACTTCTCGACCAGCCCTATAGCTGCGTCGGCGATGACTGTTCCCGGGGGGAAGATCGCTGCGGCACCTGCCTCGTACAGCTCGTCGAAGTCCCCCGGCGGGATGACGCCGCCGACGACGATCATGATGTCGGGTCGATCCACGGCTGCGAGCGCCTCACGCAGTGCGGGAACCAGGGTCAGGTGACCGGCTGCCAACGAGGAGACGCCTACGACGTGGACGTCGTTGTCCGCTGCCTGACGGGCGACCTCCTCCGGCGTCTGGAACAACGGGCCGACGTCGACGTCGAATCCAATGTCCGCGAACGCGGTCGCGATGACTTTCTGACCACGGTCGTGACCGTCCTGGCCCATTTTGCAGACGAGTACGCGTGGGCGTCGTCCTTCGTCTTCGGCGAACTGCTCGACCAACTCGGTCGCTCGGGTCAGGTTCTTCGCTTTGCCTGCTTCGTCGCGGTACACACCACTGATTGTCCGGATCTCGGCCTGGTGGCGCCCGTACACCTTCTCCAGTGCGTCGGAAATCTCCCCGACGGTGGCCATCTTGCGCGCAGCGTCGATCGCAAGATGGAGCAGGTTGTTCTCCATGCCGGACTCGGTCGACGCGGCCGCGCGGGTCAGGTTTGCCAGAGCTGCCTCGACTGCATCGGTGTCGCGTTCCGCCCGCAACCGTTCCAGCTTCTCGATCTGCTCGCGGCGCACCTTGGAGTTCTCGACCTTGAGCACTTCGATGGTGTCGGGCTCATCGGGCACGTACTTGTTGACGCCGACGAGTGGCTGCCGCCCCGAGTCGATACGTGCCTGGGTACGCGCGGCAGCTTCCTCGATGCGGAGTTTGGGAATCCCCTCCCCGATCGCTTGAGCCATGCCGCCGGCTGCCTCGACCTCTTCGATGTGCGCCCGGGCGCGATTGGCCAGCTGATGGGTAAGCCACTCCACGTAGTGCGATCCGCCCCACGGATCGATCGGCCGGACCGTGTTCGATTCCTGCTGGATCAGCAACTGCGTGTTGCGCGCGATGCGCGCGGAGAAGTCGGTCGGCAGTGCAAGCGCTTCGTCGAGCGCGTTGGTGTGCAATGACTGCGTATGTCCCTGAGTTGCCGCCATCGCTTCGACGCACGTTCGAGCGACGTTGTTGAACACGTCCTGCGCTGTCAGCGACCAGCCCGATGTCTGTGAATGCGTTCGCAAGGAAAGCGACTTCGCACTTTTCGGGTCGAACTTCTGTACCAGCTCGGACCAGAGAAGACGACCGGCGCGAAGCTTGGCCACCTCCATGAAGAAGTTCATCCCGATCGCCCAGAAGAACGACAGGCGCGGAGCGAACGTGTCGATGTCCATCCCGGCGTCGAGGCCGGCGCGGATGTACTCCACACCGTCCGCGAGGGTGTATGCCAGCTCCAGATCGGCTGTCGCTCCGGCTTCCTGGATGTGGTAGCCCGAAATCGAGATCGAGTTGTACTTGGGCATCTCGGCGCTGGTGTACGCGAAGATGTCGGAGATGATCCGCATCGAGGGTTTCGGCGGATAGATGTAGGTGTTGCGCACCATGAACTCTTTGAGGATGTCGTTCTGAATTGTCCCAGCCAGCTTCTCGGGACCGACACCCTGCTCCTGAGCGGCGGCGACGTACAGAGCCAGAATCGGCAGCACCGCCCCGTTCATCGTCATCGACACCGACACACTGCCCAAATCGATACCGTCGAACAGCTGCCGCATGTCGTAGATGGAATCGATGGCGACACCGGCCATTCCGACGTCACCCTGTACACGCGGATGATCGGAGTCGTAGCCGCGGTGCGTCGCGAGGTCGAACGCGACCGACAGGCCCTTCTGCCCGGCGGCGAGATTTCGTCGGTAGAACGCATTGGACTCGGCCGCGGTCGAGAATCCGGCGTACTGCCGGATCGTCCACGGCTGGTTGACGTACATCGTCGGATACGGTCCGCGTACGAACGGCGGAGTGCCCGGGTAACTGTCGAGTGGGTAGCCTTCTGCCTCGGCGCTGTCGCGGTCCGCCTTGGTGAAGACCGGCTTGACGTCGATGCCTTCCGGCGTCGACCAGACCACCTGCTCGGTGGTGTAGTTGTTCGACGCCGCGCCCGCCTCTATATGGGCGGAAACGTCCGCTTCGGTCGGTCCCGTCGGCATCGGGGTGTGCGGATCCTTCAGTGGCACATCTGCGAAACTGCCGATGATGTGTGACGTCCGGGAGTCATGAGTAGTCATCGTCAGGCTCCAAGGGATTCGAGAAGATCGGTCAGGACGGCAACGGCGTCGACTTGGGCGGTCAGGAAATCGTCGGGTCGCTCGGGGCCTACGACATCGGCGAGGACCTTGTCGGACCCGGCGAGGAGGACTCGCTCGATTCCGGCTTGGCGTAGCGCAACAACCGCGGCTCCCGCTTCGGCCGCATACCGCTTGTCGGTTCCACACAGGACAGCGATTCGCGCGCCCGAGGTGGTGACGGCGCCCGCAATGGTCTCGGCGGTCAACGGACCCGGGTTTTCGGTGTGAATACCGCCGGAAGCAAGGAGATTGGCCGCGAAGGTCGTACGGACGTTGTGCTCGGCTACCGAACCGATAGGCGCAAGCAGTACCAACGGCCTGACGTCGTGCTCTGAGAGATATGCATCGGACCTGTCCCGCAGCGCCTCGAATGCCGCGCCGTACCGGTGCACGACGGAACTCGTAGTGCTGGCAGGCAGGGGCGCCTCGGCGAGATTCGGGAATTCGTTCACACCGGTGAGAGGTGTTCGCCGGTGCGCTATGTCCGAATCGCGTGCCGTTTTCACTTCGTTGATCGAGGCAGCGAGCGACCCCGAGTCCAGCGCGGCCAGGTATCCACCGTCGGCCTCGATCTTCTGGGTGAACTTCCATGCCGTCTCGGCCAATTCGTCCGTGAGTTGCTCGATGTACCACGATCCGGCGCCGGGATCGAGTACGCGCCCCAAATGCGATTCCTCGAGCAACAGCAGCTGCGTGTTCCGGGCGATTCGCGCCGAGAACGTCTTCGACACACCCGCGGCACCACCGTCGAGGGCCACGTCGAACGGAAGGACGGTGACTGCATCGGCTCCACCGATGCCCGCACCGAATGCCGCGAGCGTGGTGCGAAGCATGTTCACCCATGGATCACGTTGCGCCATCATCGCTTCCGACGTGACCGCATGCTGCGGTGCACCTCCGAAGGTCGGCGATCCGACCACTTGGGCCACCCGCGCCCACACCATGCGCGCTGCACGGAACTTGGCGATCGTCTGAAACTGATCATCGGTTGCAGCGAACCGAAATTCGAGCTGGCTCAGGGCCTGACCGGCCGTCGCTCCGGCCGAGGTCAAAGCGCGGAGGTATTCCAACCCTGCCGCGACTGCTGCACCGATTTCCTGTGTGTCACTCGCACCCGCATTGTGGAAGGCCGTGCCGTCGACAGTGATCGCACGCACCCGTTCGGTTCGTTCGATCGACTGACGCGCCAGTGCGACGACGGCGTCCAACGAAGGTGCCCCGCGACCGGAGAATTTCGATGTCAACGTTGCCGCACCGAGCCGGACGTCGATGGCGGAGCGGTCCGCGCCTTCGACGGCGTCGAGCGCTTCCAGCAGGGCATCGGCAGCGTCGACCGTATCCGTCCCGGCGTCGAGGACGATCGGTACGAGGTCGAACAGAACCCCACTCAGTGCGCGCTGGATATTACCGACTGGAAGGTCGGATTCGCCGATGCAGAGCCAGAGAGCGCTGACGCCGTTGTTCAATCCGTCGAGGATCGACTGATTGACCGCCTCGGGGTCGGACTGTCCGGCGCCGAATCGCGCACTGACCTTCCAACCTGCGTTCACGTCACGTGCGGCATCGCGGCCGCGGACGTACGGAAACGCGCCGGGCAGTGGAGCCTCGGGGTGTTCGTCTCGTGTGCCGTAGAGCGGGTGGATGGTGACCCCGTCGTACGTAATGGTGTCGAGCAAATGCTCGGGATCGCTCGGGAGATCCTCGATGTCGACTCTTCGCGACTTCGCGAGAACCCCGGCGACCGCCTTCTGCCACGTTGCATATGCGCTTCGTGCGGCGTCCTCTTGTGAAGCATCTTCTTGTGAAGCAACGGACACGGTGAATGCTCCCTCGACTCAATCGACTTTCGGTCGATCGACAAATTGCGACTTCTGTGATGTTAACCGCGATTGCTTCGACACTATCGTGAGGATCACCTCACGTTTGCATAGGAGGTGGTTTCGTGGCGTTCGCCACTCGGGTGCTCACCGGTAGTGTCGGTGGTTGTGATGAGGCGCTTTCGGGATCCACGGCTGATCGGCCTCGTCGCACTCCTCGTAACCCTCGCACTCGTGGGAGTGCTCGCGCCACATCCGTCGATCGAGCAGATGCGCGAATGGTCCCATTCGATCGGTCCGGCGTTTCCGCTCGCGTTCTTCGCGGTACACGCAATTGCGACCGTAGCCCCGATTCCCCGCACACTGTTCACCCTGGCGGCGGGCGTGCTGTTCGGTCCGGTTACCGGCCTCGCTGTGACCGTCGGCGCCTCGACCGTCAGTGCTGTGTTGGCTCTGGTGATGGTTCGTGTCGTCGGAAGAGAGTGGTTCGCGACAAGAATGACCCACCCCGCCGCTCGGATGATCGACGACAGTCTCGCGAGGCGAGGGTGGCTGGCAGTGGGGTCACTGCGTCTTATTGCCCCCGTTCCGTTCTCGGTCGTGAACTACTGCTGTGGAGTGTCGTCCATTCGTGTCACGCCGTTCGCGGTTGCGACGGCGGTCGGCGTCGTGCCCGGAACCGTGGGAATCGTCGTCCTCGGCGATGCCCTGGGAGGAAATGCGGATCCGTTGATGCTCGCGCTGTCCGGTTCGTGCATAGCCGTCGGCATTATCGGATTGGTGATCGATTGGCGGATCTCGACCGCACGGCGCGAACGACCGGGTCAGCCTCCGAAGCTTGATCTTGAAAAGTCAAGCCATAAGACTTGAAATCACCCTATCAACGCAATAGCCTTGTCAGATGTTCGTGATGACCGTCGACCAGCGGCGAAGCCGACGTGATGTCGATCGTGTGGAGTCGCTGCTCGACTCGATGCACAACGTTCCACTACTACGGCCGTTCGACAGAACCGCAGGTGACGAGGTTCAAGCGGTGGTCGAAGGGACCAGTGCGGGCGCCTGCACTGTGATCGATATCGCACTGACACTGGTTCGACTCCGAACCTGGAGTGTAGGAATCGGGATCGGAGCGGTCGAAGAGCCGCTGCCGAAAACCACCCGAGCAGGACGCGGCGCGGCGTTCGAGGCGGCACGCGAGGCGGTCACGCGCGCCAAGAACGCGCCGGGTGGCGTCGCAATCAACACGGCCGATGCAGATCGCGCGAGTCGATGTCGCGACGCCGAAACCGCGCTTGCACTCGTTGCGATTCTCATCACCGATCGCACGGAACAGGGACACGAGGCGGTTGACCTGATGGCCGCCGGCCTTACCCAGACACAAGCAGCCGAACGTCTGGGAATCAGTAAGCAGGCGATGTCTCAAAGACTGTCGGTGGCGAGGTGGAGCATCGAGGCGGACGGAAGACAACTGGCCACACACCTCCTCGCCGACGTCGGTGTCGGCACACCGAAATCGGAGAACCCATGACAGTAGCCACCCTCGTACTGCTCGCACTCGCCGCAGCTCTGTCGGTTCTGCCGTCCCGGCCACCGCTCCCACACTGGACCACCGCACTCGCGTCGGCGACGCTGCTGGGCATCGCCGCAGTCACGGGACTGCAAGCCGACCGTGTACACGGCGTCGCCATGGCGGCGACCTACGTCGTGACCGTAATCGCCGCCGCGGCAGGAGGGTCGGCGATCGTGACGGCTGTCTTCCGCCTCGCCCGCCGAAACGGAACGCCCGAACCCGACGGCAGTGCCGGCCCCCTTCACGGCGGTCGAACAATCGGCGTATTGGAGCGGACTGCTGTGGCAGCATCGATCCTCGCTGGATGGCCTGAGGGCATTGCAATCGTGCTGGCCGTCAAAGGCCTGGCCCGCTACCCCGAGCTACGCGCCGCCGAAACGCACACTGTGCCCACACATCCTGCCGCCACCTCGGCTTCCGAACAATTCATCATCGGAACGTTCACCAGCGTCGTGTGGGCAGCGGCAGTGTGCGGTGTCGGATACGCCTTGGTGAGCTGAAGTACGCCTACCGCTCCGGCTCCGTCTCGAAGGCAGGTGCAGGCGATGGTCCGCCCAGCTGCCCTAGATCGGACCCTTTCGTCAGACTGGGGTCGGGAGCCAGCGAAGTGTCGACCGGAGTTCTGGCAACTGCCTCGGCAGCCGCGACTGCCTCGGCCACCGCTGGATCGGTCTTGGTTTCGAACCATTCGGCGATCTCTTCGGAATCGTCGACAGATACGGAGTCGTTGCCGGTGTTCGCGCTCGGCTCGAAACGGAAGACGCCGTCTTCGCCCGGTGCACCCAGCGTCTTGGCGAAGCCCTTCAGCGCATCACCGAAGTCACTGGGAATCATCCAAACCTTGTTGGCATCACCTTGTGCCATCTGCGGAAGCGTCTGCATGTACTGGTACGCAAGCAGTTCCGGCGTCGGCTTACCGTTCTTGATCGCCGCGAATACCTTTTCGATCGCCTTTGCCTGGCCCTGGGCCTGAAGGTATTTTGCTGCTCGGTCGCCTTCTGCGCGAAGGATGCGCGACTGGCGCTCGCCCTCGGCAGTCAGGATGGCAGCCTGCTTGCCGCCCTCGGCTGCGAGGATTCGGCTCTGCTTGTCGCCCTCGGCAGTCTTGATCGCGGACTCACGATGGCCCTCGGCAGTCAGAATGGTGGCCCGCTTCTCACGGTCGGCCTTCATCTGCTTTTCCATCGACTCCTGGATCGACGGCGGTGGATCGATGCTCTTCAATTCGACCCGCGCAACGCGCAGGCCCCATCGTCCCGTCGCTTCGTCGAGGACGACCCGCAGCTGCCCGTTGATCGAGTCGCGTGATGTCAGCGTCTCTTCGAGCGTCATGCCGCCGACAACGTTGCGAAGTGTCGTGGTGGTCAGCTGCTCTACGCCCACGATGTAGTTGTTGATCTCGTACACCGCGGATTGAGGATTGGTCACCTGGAAATACACGACGGTATCGATCGAGACCGTCAAGTTGTCCTTGGTGATCACAGGCTGCGGAGGGAAGGAGACGACCCGCTCACGAAGGTCGACCTTGGCCCTGATCCGGTCGACGAATGGAACGAGAAAAGTGAGCTGCCCGGACACGGTCCGGACGTACCGGCCGAGTCTCTCGATCACTGCGGCCTCGGCCTGCGGGACTATCGACACGGACTTGGCCACGAGAACGACCACGAGAAGAACGATTACGCCGAGAACGATCAGTGCTGCCATAAAACTACGGTCCCCTCCACACGACGGCTGTAGCGCCGTCTATTTCCATCACGGTCACGGTGGTTCCCGGCGCATATACCTCGGATTCGTCGAGGGGACGTGCAGTCCACACCTCGCCGCCGAGCTTGACCTGACCCTCATTCGCTGCAACCTGTTCCAGCACAACAGCACTCTTGCCCGTCAACGCAGCGGCATTGGTCGCGAGCGCAGGCGGAGATGCGAAGCGCCGCAACAGAATCGGCCTTACACCCAGAACAAGGACGAGTGAGACGAGTCCGAATACGATGGCGTCCGCCCACACCGGGAAGTCCGTGATGGCGGAGATACCGGCTGTTGCCAATGCACCACCGGCGAGCATGAGCAAGAAGAAATCTCCCGTCAGCGCTTCGGCTGCCGCGAGTGCAATTCCTGCAATGAGCCAGATGATCGCCGCCACAATGTCCATCTAACCAGAAATCGGACACTGGACGGTGGATCTCACTCCGTCACGAAATCGACCAGCTGTTCGACCGCGCCGATCAACGGTGCCTTCAGATCCCGGAAGCTCGAGACCGACGAATACACATGCCGCCACCCTTCCTTCGGGGTAC
The DNA here is from genome assembly GCF_037327425.1 of Rhodococcus sovatensis. NCBI lineage: Bacteria > Bacillati > Actinomycetota > Actinomycetes > Mycobacteriales > Nocardiaceae > Rhodococcus > Rhodococcus sovatensis. The sequence goes on from NZ_CP147846.1 coordinate 2,123,589, forward strand.
CCCAACCGAGCTCACGACAGATACCCGTCTTCCAGTCCTGTCCACGGGGGATCTTCGGCCACGCGGCGATGCCGACTGCCCCCGGCCGCACTGCTTCCCATACATCGACGTACGGATGTCCCGTGACCAGAACATGTGGCCCGAGAGACGTCGTGAGCTTGGATTCCTTCGATCCCGTCACCAGGTGGTCGACGAGTACACCTACCCGACGGTTCGGCCCCGGTTCGAATTCCGCGAGGCGCCCACCCAGATTGTCGAGACCTTCCAGATGTTCTACGACGACACCTTCTACGCGCAGGTCGTGCCCCCATACTCGTTCCACCAGCGCCGCGTCGTGAACGCCCTCCACCCAGATCCGACTCGCGCGGGCCGTACGAGCCCGCAACCCATCCACCTTGGTGGATCCGGATGCAGATCGAGTGGCACCTTTCGGCTTGGGCGCTGCCACAGCACGTTCGAGTGTGACCCGCTTGCCGTCGATGAGAAATGCAGCTTCTCGAAGCGCGAAGAGCCGGGTGGTTCGAGCCGCATCCTCCAACCTGACGAAGTCGCCGTCATAGGTCCTTTCGAACCCGACGACCGCACCGCAGAAACCACTACCTGCATCCTCGACAACAAGGCCGCGCTCCGCGGGGACCCGAGGTGCAGGGACCTTCCGCATTCGACTGTGCCCAGAAAGAATGTCTCCGCCGTACATATCCGCCACGGGCGACGACTTTAGCGACCCCCGTGACCGAGCACACCGCGCCACGCCGACCTAAACTCAGGAGTCGTGAGTTCTCCAAGCGCAAGCCTCGCCCTGTGGGCCAGTTCGTGGCTGGCGGGCGTCAGCGCGCCCGACGACGTCATCGACGCCATGGCCGACTGGGCTCCGATGCACCTCCTCGTCGCGGCCGACGAAGCGAGTGCTCAGCTCACCGGTCTGTCCTGGCCGAGCCCACGAGCAGACGGCGTCGCGTCGGTATTGACGGCAATCCGCGCGCAGATCCCGAGCCCGAGCTCCGACGCCGTCATCGAACTTCTTCTGCCCGGGCCGGGGGCTGTCGAGAATCTCCCTCCGAGCACCGGATTCGCGCGTGCTGCACTGAACGCCGGCCAGGCCGTAGTGGTCGGCCTCGCAGGCACCGACGGGCTCGCCTTCGTACCCACCGTCGAGGGCCCCGATGTGATGCGCTGGACTGTGTTCACAGTCGACGTACTCAGCCACTACGTACACGACTTCTCGCTCGGTGAGGCTGAATTCGCCATGCGTGATGCCGTTCGGGGTGCGGCAGACGCACTCGGATCGATGCAGTCTCTGCCCACGAGAAGCACCGGGGGCGACGCCCGCACCCGGATCGCGAACGAGTTGTCTGAGCTGATGCGCCATCGTTACCCGGTAGATGTCCCTGAACGAGCGCTGCGAGTCCTGGAGTCAGCCGACCGTGTCTCGGCGATTCTCTCCGTCGCACGGACGTTCGCGCCGACCGAGGCGCCCACAGCGGCGGCAGCAATGGCTCGCGAAGAGCTGATCAGGCCACTGTGGGCAGCGGTGCGTTCGGCGCGGTTGAGTGCCGTCGCCGCAGGGATCGCATCGAGCGTGCCCCGCACCTAGTTTCGGGTCGGCCGAACTGGCTGTTCACAGCACCCGAGCGCACACCGCTGGCCGTTGAGCGTCTCGCCGTAGCTCGGAACCGAACCGATACCCCGCGCCGCGGCGCCTGCGACGTGCTCACGTACCAATTCGACCACCATTTTCGCGAACCGTTCATCGGTACCGGGGGTCGAGGCCCGCGCAAATGCCATCCGACGTTCCTTTGCCTTCTCCTCGGCCTCGGTATCGAGATCCCATACGACCTCGAGATGGTCGGACACGAAGCCGATCGGACACACGACCACCGCATCTACGCCCTTGTCCGCAAGCGCATCGAGATGATCGCAGATGTCCGGCTCGAGCCACGGCACCTGCGGCGGTCCGGACCGCGACTGCCACACGAGGTCGTACTCGTCGATCCCCGCAGCGGCTGCTGCGAGTGCGGACGCGTCGGCGACCTGGCGGCTGTAGAGGTGACCGCCGTCGGCAGGCGGGCCGGCGTTCGCATCGGCCGCGTCGGGGATCGAATGAGCAGTGAACACCAGACGAGCCCCTGCCCTTCGCTCGGCGGGAAGCTCGTCGAGTGCCGCGGTGATGGCGTCGGCGAACGCTGCAACCATCAGCGGGTGGTCGTAGTACTGGCGAATCTTCACAAGATCCGGTGCGCTCGAACCCACGGACTCACGGGCACGAGCTAGATCCTCGTGGTACTGGCGGCAGCCCGAGTATCCGCCCCACGCAGAGGTGGGAAACACGAGCGCACGTTCGACGCCATTCGCAGCCATATCAGCGACGGTGTCCTCGACCATGGGGTGCCAATTTCGGTTGCCGAAATAGACAGGCAGGTCGATTCCGGCAGAAGCCAATTCGGCTTCGACTGCAGCGATGATGTCGCGATTGAGTGCATTGATCGGTGAGACTCCCCCGAAATGCATGTAGTGCTCCACGACTGCGTCGAGTCGCTCGGGTGGCACACCGCGCCCGCGCGTGACGTTCTCGAGAAACGGCCTGACGTGTGCGGGTTCTTCGGGGCCACCGAACGAGAGAACCAGTAGAGCGTCGAAATCTGTGGACGTCGTCATGCTTCCATTGTGCGCTCGGCTGTCGGGAGTCCTTCACGCACATCGGCCCGGATGGACGAGTACTGCCGTCCATCCGGGCCGATCTTGGCGCCGAGCGCGGAAACTACATGTTGTCGGGAAGGTACGTGTTGTGACTCGCACCGCCGTCCACGTAAATGATCGAACCCGTGGTGCCGGGCAGCCAATCGGACAACAGCGCAACGATCGACTTGGCTACCACGGTCGGATCGTCGTAGTTCCAGCCGATCGGCGATGCGCCGTCCCAATACTCGTTGAGCTGCTGCATCTTCTGCGCGTCACCGGTAGCCGTACCTGCGATGGCTTTCGCTGCGAGCGTCCGGATCGGTCCAGCAGCAACAAGATTCGAGCGAATACGCTTCGCCTCTCCGACCTCGCGGGCAACGTAGCGGTTGACCGATTCCAACGCAGCCTTGGCCACGCCCATCCAGTTGTAGTACGGCATCGCGGTGCGAGGATCGAAGTCCATACCGACGATCGATCCACCCTCGTTCATGACGGGTAGCACAGCGCGGGCGAGCGAGGCGTAGCTCCACGCCGAGATTTCGAACGCACGTGCAGCATCGGGGCCGGGGCCCTCGAGGAAAGGCTTAGCGCCTGGTCCCATCAGCGTGCGCGGCGCGAAAGCAATGGAGTGCAGCACTCCGTCGACGCCCTCAGGCGCAAGTTCACGCACACGGTCAGCGAGCGCTGCGAGGTGCTCCTCGTTGGTGGCATCCAGCTCGATCGCCGGGGGAACCGGCTGCGGCAGGCGCTGTGCGATCCGATCGATCAACCGCAGCCGATCGAAGCCGGTGATGATGACCTTCGCACCTTGGTTCTGGGCCATCGCGGCCGCGTGGAATGCGATCGATGCATCGGTGATGATGCCGGTCACGAGAATTGTCTTACCTTCGAGCAGTCCGCCCATGTGCATTCCTTAACGATCGAATAGAAACGAGAAAATCTTGACGATGAATCAGTGGCCCATGCCGAGTCCGCCATCGACCGGGATTACTGCGCCGGAAACATAGGACGCATCCTCGGAAGCCAGCCAACTGACGACACCTGCCACTTCTTCGGTCTTGCCTTTGCGAGAAAGAGGGATAGCACTGACGGCCAATTCCTGGTACTTCTCGTCGAGCGCTTGAGTCATCTCTGTGTCGATGAAGCCGGGTGCCACAACGTTTGCCGTGATGGACCGCGAACCGAGCTCACGCGTCAGCGATCGCGCGAGACCGATGACGCCTGCCTTGGAGGCGGCGTAGTTCGCTTGGCCCGGCGTTCCCATGAGACCAACTGCGGAGCCGAGGAAGATGAAGCGACCGTAGCGGGCGCGCAGCATCGAGCGACTTGCTCGCTTGGCCACGCGGAACGCACCGGTCAAGTTTGCATCGATGACCTTCGAGAACTGGTCCTCGCTCATTCGCATGATGAGTGTGTCGTCGGTGATTCCCGCATTCGACACCAGCACCTCGACAGGGCCGTGCTTCTCTTCCACCTCTTTGAACGCCTTGTCCACGGAGTCCGAGTCCGTCACGTCGCAGACAACCCCGAACAACCCGTCCGGCACTCCCGAACCACGATGGGTGACGGCAACTTTGTGGCCGTCCGCGGCGAGACGCTGTGCGATGGACAGACCGATGCCTCGGTTACCTCCGGTGACGAGTACCGATCGGGCGATGAAGTCGGGTTTGGACATGCCTGCAACCTATCTGTTCGTTCTGCGATGACAAAGTGAAACCTACTGGTGAGTAGTGACAGCGATTCAGGGCAATCTTTGACGCAGCACCAGTGCCGTGCCCAATCCTGCTGCTGTGAAAAGAACTCCGAGAATCAACCATGGCCTACTCGCGTCCCCGCGGGTGATTTCGAAGCCGATCTGTTCTTCGAGCGTGTCGTAGACGGCCCGAAGTTCTTCCAGTGACGACGCAGTGAAGAAACTTCCACCGGACAGGGCGGCGATCTCCCGAAGCGAGGGGTCGTCGACCGGCACCGGAACACGCTCGGACCCCGACTCGGTTTCGATGTCGACGGTGCCGTAGCTGGTACCGAACGAGATCGTCGAGATCGGGACGTCCTTCTCCGCTGCCGACCGTGCGGCGGTGTAACCCCCGCGAGGATCGTCAGGGTTCTCCGGAACGGTCTGTTTTCCATCGGACAACAGAACGATGCGTGCAGGAGGAGCCGCGTCGCCCCCACCCAGCACAGCTCCGAGTGTGTCGATCGACTGCAGCGACGTGAAGATCGCCTCGCCTGTCGCTGTCCGTTCGCTCAGCTGCAGCTTGTCGATCGCAGCCTTCGTTGCCTCGCGGTTGGCGGTGGGCGACACCAACACCGAGGCAGTGCCTGCGAAGGCGACGAGCCCCAGGTTGATTCCAGGAGTCAGCCCGTCGGCGAACGACTTTCCTGCCTCCTGCGCAGCGGCTAGGCGCGACGGCTCGACGTCGGTTGCCTCCATGGACAACGACACGTCGATGACAAGCATGACCGTCGCACGATTGCGCGGGACTCGCTGATCCGATGTCGGACCGGCCAGCGCAACTGTCAGGAACATCAACCCGACCAGGACCAGCGCTGTCGGAACGTGGCGCCAGTACCCAGGACGCGTCGGCGCGACAGTTTCCAGCAGCTCCATGTTCGAAAAAAGCAACGTGTGCTTCTGCCGACGACGCTGGACCACCACGTAGCCGACGACAAGGGCAACGACGACCAGCAGGAAGAGCAGCCACCAGGGAGAGGCGAAGTCCGACAGGCTCACCGGCGACCCGCCCGTGCCGTGTTGACCGCGCTCGCACCGAGGGTATGTCGACGCGCGGACACGAACCTCACGACATCCGCAATCCAGTCACCGTCGGTTCGAAGCGTCAGCCGGGGGGCGCCGCATCGACGCAACACCCGCTCGACATCTTGTCGATGTGCATGCGCCGCCTCGGCGAAGTCGGCACGCAACTGCGGTGTCGTACTGAATTCGCGGGTGCGCCCGGATTCGGGGTCGTGCAGCACCACATCTCCTATGTCGGGCAACTCGAGGTCGCGAGGGTCGACGACCTCGACGGCCAGGACGTCGTGGCGCGCAGCGATCGCGCGTAGCGAACGTTCCCAGTCGATGGGGCCGAGAAAGTCGCTGATGATCACCGCCATACCACGGCGACGTTGAGGTCGTCGCAGCGACTCGATGGCACCTCGAAGATCCCCCCGCACCCCGTCGGGAGCGCTCGGCGTCGTGGCGATTTCGCGCAGCATCGCCTGCCTGTGGGCCTGTCCTCCGCGGGCAGGGATACGTGTCGTTTTCGCGCCGGTGGCCACGACTGCACCGATGCGGTTTCCGCCGCCACTGGTCAGATGAGTGATCGCTGCGGCCGCTGCAACAGCAAGGTCGCGTTTCTCGCATCCGGTGGTTCCGAAATCGAGACTCGAGGACAGATCGAGCACCATCCAGGTCTCGAGCTCTCGATCCGCGACGGACTGGCGAACGTGAGGGTGCGTCGTGCGCGCGGTGACGGACCAGTCCATCTGCCGGACGTCGTCGCCTGGTTGGTATTCACGGGCATCGCCCGGTTCTGATCCAGGCCCTGGTATCAGTCCGAGATGGTCCCCGTGCAGTACACCGTCCAGGCGCCGACGGACCGTCAGTTCCAGGGTCCGAAGGGCAGCCCCGAGAGATGGATCGCGCAGCTCACCGCTTCGGAACGACGGCGGTCTCGGGTCGTGACGGCCTGCCGAACCATCGGCTGATGCCCCGCTCACTGCTTCTGGCTACCTGCAGTCGACTCGTTGACTGTCGACTTGTCGAGCGAAGGCGCCGCTGGGCCGTTGTGACCCTGGGGTGCTGCGTTGCCGCCGAACTGACCCGGGCCGGGCTGTTGGCCGGGAGCGGCAGGCTGGTTCGGATAAGAAAATTGCCCCTGGTGATTCGGCTGGCCGTGCTGGTTCGGGTGACCCTGGTAATTCGGCTGCCCCTGCGGAGGAAGCGGAGGCTGCGGGGCACCCACCACGGCTTGCGGGGCAACCTGCGGGAGCCCGACGGTCTGCAGGATTCTCGTAATGACGTCCTCGGGGGTGACCTCGTCGGCAAGCGCGTCGTACGACAGCACGAGTCGATGGCGAAGAACGTCCGGAATCACCTCGAGCACGTCCTGCGGAACGACGTAGTCACGACCACGCAGCAGCGCCAGCGCTCGCGAGGCCGCGATGATTCCGAGCGTCGCACGGGGCGACGCTCCGTAGGCAATCCAGCTCGCGACATCGTCGAGGCCCAGCTGCTCCGGCGTTCGTGTGGCGGCGATGACGCGGACAACGTAGTCGACCAGCGCGTGGTGTACGAAGACTGTGCTCGCCACCGTCTGCAGACGAACTAGCTCTTCGGGGTCGAGAATTTGCTTCGGCGTCGGGACCGCAGTTCCCATCCGGTAGACGATCTCGCGTTCTTCTTCCACCGAGGGATAGTCGACCACGATCTTGAAAAGGAACCGATCTCGCTGTGCTTCCGGAAGTGGGTAGACACCTTCGTTTTCGATCGGGTTCTGAGTGGCCATCACCAGGAACGGATCAGGCATCTGGAAGGTCTTACCGCCGATGGTCACGTGCCGCTCGGCCATGACTTCCAGCAACGCGGACTGCACTTTGGCGGGAGCGCGGTTGATCTCGTCGGCAAGGACGAAGTTGGCGACGACGGGACCGAGTTCGGTGTCGAACTCCTCACGACCTTGGCGGTAGATACGAGTACCGATGAGGTCGGTCGGCACAAGGTCAGGAGTGAACTGAACCCGCGAGAACGACCCGCCGACGACTTTGGCAAACGTCTCCACGGCCAGCGTCTTGGCGACACCGGGAACACCTTCGAGTAGAACGTGCCCACGCGCCAGCAATCCTACGAGGATGCGTTCGACCAGTCGGTCCTGACCGACGATCACGCGTTTCACTTCGTAGACGGCCTTCTCGAGGATCTGAACGTCCTGGGCGAGCCCGGTCACGTCCGCAGATCCCGAACCACCGCCCACGGGTGCGCTGCCGCCTTTGGCCCCAGCCCTGTCCGACGTGCTGCCATTCGACTCGCTGCTGCCATTCGACACGCTGCTGTCCGACACACTGCTGTCACGTGATGCCACCAAGAATCCACCGCTTTCACTCGACATGTTGGGGGGCACGTCCTTGCAGGTCCGCTGCCCCTGGATTCAAGGCAATGAACTACACGCGCCGACAGTCCCACCCCAGGCTACCGGCGTTCGCTCGCGAGCCTAGTCGTACCTTCCCTAAGCCGAGAGCACGCGAGGCCAAGGGTCAGGAAACCATCCGAACTGCGTACGGTGTCATCCCGTCGTACCGCACTGGCGAGACCTTGACGACGCTGCCGGATTGTGGCGCTTCCAGCATCTTGCCGTCGCCCAGGTACAGCGCGACGTGCTGGCTGGCGTTCGGTCCGTAGAACAGCATGTCTCCGCGCTTCATATCCGATGACGGCACTTGCTTGCCCGCGGTGTACTGGTAACCGGTGTAGTGCGGCAACGAAATTCCGAGTCCGGCGAACGCGTAGATCATCAGGCCCGAGCAGTCGAAGCCGACCTTGTTGTAGTCGCCGAAGCTGTCGGCAACCCCACCATCTCGAATTCCCTTCGTGGGGCCGTTCTCGTCACCGCCACCCCACGAGTAGGGCACGCCGAGCTGTGACATACCGCGGTCGATAGCCAGTTCGACTGCTGCACTTCCGGTCACAGACGGAGTTTGGGTGGAACTGCGCGGCTTCTTCGGCGTCGTCGGCGTCGTCGTGCCCGTTTCCGAGTCGGACTCCGTTCCGTCGATGTCGGTGTGCGATCGCTGCCCTGCTGCGGCCGCGGCGGCTGCGGCCGCAGCCGCCTGATTCGCTGCCACTCGCGCAGCTGCCTGCACGGCCGCGTCGCGCGCTGCAGAGGCGGCTGCCGCAATGGCGGCGTCCTCGGCAGCCTTTTGCTGCTCCCACGCCGAGTACGCGACGCGCTGTCCTTCCAGACCGGCGACATCCGTCCGCGCCACGTCAAGCTGACTCTGCGCAGCATCTCGCTGCGATTCGATCGCGGCTTTCTGGTCGGCCTGCGCTTGCAATGCGGCACGGGCAGTAGCAATGGCCTGCTCTGCCTGGACCTTCTGCGCGTCGGCTTCCGCTGCAGCGGCGTCGGCCTGCTGCTTGGATTCGCGCGCTGCGGAATCCTTGTTGGCTTGCTCGGTGCGTGCTCGCTGAAGTCCGTCGAGCACAGCGTTCTGGCTGTTCGACAGGACCTTGAGCACCTGCGCGCGGTCGAGAACGTCCTCGGGCCCGTTCGACCCGAGGAACGAGGACACCGACGCCACGCCCGTTCCCTGGGTGTAGCTGGAGACCGCGAACTCGTTGAACTTCTGCTGAGCAGCTTGAATCTGCGTGCCGGCGTCGGCGAGGGCTTGTTGGGCGGTCACGACGAACTGAGCTGCGATATCCGCGGCATCACGCGCGTTCTGGAGGTCGACCAGGGCCTTGTTGACGTCCTCGCGCCTGATGGCGACTTCGGCGTCGAGCTGGGCAAGCTGCTGATTCGCCGCCGCAACCTGGTTGATCAGCTGACCGACTGCACCGAGTTGCTCGTCGACGCGTGAACCCGCCGCGGCTATGTCGGAGTCCGACGGGTTGGGAGGGGGTGGCGGCACGGCCGCCGCAGTACCGGACACCGCACCCATCAGTGCGACGACGACACCTGCACATATCAGTGCTCGAGCTGTGTTCGAGAACGCGCTGCGGCGACTGCCGCGGAATGTCCTTCGCCTCACAAATGTCTCCCTCGGTCCCGGCACTCGCGATGCTCCTGTGAGGAAGCTTCGACGCCGGACGAGCGGATCGTCGACACCTCGATCCGGGTGTCACCGTCGCATTCGCCGGGCAGGGAGAAAGCGCGCAGCAACACGACGGGTGTGCCACGTCAGCCACACCCGAAGCACTGGCCTCCCGGGTCGCCCCGGATAGACCTGTGCCCTCTGCGACACTCCTTCCCCAGCAGTGCCAATGGCACCGTACGACACTTTGCACACTAAGGAAACTCCAGTCACAAACGACACATTTGTAATTCGACCTGCGAAAACGCGCTGATCTCGGCATTTGCCGGAAACAGTTTTTTCGACTTTTTTCGGTCGGACACAAAAATGCCCCCGACAAACGGAAACGTCGGGGGCAGATCGATCGAGCAGGTCGTCAGTGTGGCTCTGTGGTCTCACGGGTCGTGGACTGGACTCGATTCGACTCTTCCGCGCGCGCCCGGCGACGTACCTTGGCGAACGCGGTGGCCGCACCGCACCCAGCGACGATCAGAATCACCACGGCAGTGATCAGCGTCCACGGAGTCTGGGGGCCCACCAAGGTGTCGACGAAGTTGTCTGCGGCCAGCACAGGATTTCCGGTGTACGTCCGATCCTGTCCCGCCTCCAGGGTCACGCGGCTGACACTGTCGCTGAAGGATCCGACCTGGCCGGGGCTGAGCACCAGCACGGTGCCACCGTCCTCGGCTCCCACTGCGGTCGCGAGGTCGCGCAACTGCGAGTCGTGCCGCGGATCTCGTTCCACCACGATGATGGACAGGTCGATCCCATGCTCCTCGGCGCGGGCGACGGCCGATTGCAGATCGCCTTCGAGCGATGCGGGCGCACTGACACCCGTCGCCGCTACGTCGGCCACGATGTCGTCGACGTCGATCCCGGGTGGCACGTCGGCCAACAAGGGAACGAAAGCGAGTATCGGTTCAGGCATCACAGAAGTTCCAGTCGAAGAGCGTCGCGTTATGGGCGAGACGAACCCTACGTCACTCGTCGCACCGGCCGCGTGCACCCAGCCGAAGGCGATCGTCTTCGAGTGAGGCTCCCCTGCATTGCGAAGGTGTCGGAACTGCACGACAATCGGGAGTGCGAAAGCAGCGTACTGCAATGTAGGCTGCCCTTCGTTTCAACAGGACAAGCGTACTGTTAGACTCGACCACGAGATGATCACCCGCGGCGAAAGCTGCGCGAGGATGAGTCTCGCTTCATCCGTCGACACAGCCCTGTCGGCGGTGTGCCTCAAGACGAGTGGAGCTGAAGTGACCGCCAGTAATGATTCATTCGGTGCAAAGGGCACCCTCGAAGTCGGAGAGAACTCGTACGAGATCTTCCGTCTGTCGGCCTTGCCTGGCGCCGAGAAGTTGCCCTACGCATTGAAGGTCCTCGCGGAGAACCTCCTTCGCACCGAAGACGGTGCCAACATCACCGCCGACCACATTCGTTCGATCGCGTCGTGGGACCCCTCGGCCGATCCGAGCATCGAAATCCAGTTCACACCTGCACGTGTCATCATGCAGGACTTCACCGGTGTCCCCTGTGTCGTCGACCTCGCCACCATGCGTGAGGCTGTCACTACCCTTGGTGGCGACCCGAACAAGGTCAATCCTCTCTCCCCCGCAGACATGGTCATCGATCACTCGGTGATCCTCGACGTATTCGGTCGCGCCGACGCACTCGAGCGCAACGTCGACCTCGAGTACGAACGCAACGGCGAGCGGTACCAGTTCCTGCGCTGGGGCCAGGGCGCATTCGACGACTTCAAAGTGGTCCCTCCCGGCATGGGCATCGTCCACCAGGTCAACATCGAGTACCTCGCACCGACCGTCATGACCCGCAAGGGCCAGGCATACCCTGACACCTGCGTCGGAACCGACTCGCACACCACGATGGTCAACGGACTCGGCGTTCTCGGCTGGGGCGTCGGCGGCATCGAAGCCGAGGCAGCCATGCTCGGCCAGCCCGTCTCCATGCTCATCCCCCGCGTCGTCGGCTTCAAACTGTCCGGTGAGATCCAGCCAGGCGTCACGGCAACCGACGTCGTTCTGACCGCCACCGAGATGCTGCGCAAGCACGGTGTCGTCGGCAAGTTCGTCGAGTTCTACGGCAAGGGCGTAGCCGAGGTTCCGCTGGCCAACCGCGCCACGCTCGGCAACATGAGCCCGGAATTCGGTTCTACGGCAGCGATTTTCCCGATCGACGAAGAGACCATCAACTACCTGCGCCTCACCGGCCGCAGCGACGAGCAGCTCGCACTCGTCGAGGCGTACGCGAAGGAACAGGGTATGTGGCACGACCCCGAGAACGAAGCCGTGTACTCCGAGTACATCGAGCTCGACCTCAACACGGTCGTTCCGTCCATCGCAGGGCCGAAGCGTCCGCAGGATCGAATCCTGTTGTCCGACTCCAAGGTTGCCTTCCGCAAGGACATCCACAACTACGTCGAGGAGAACCACCCGGCGCACGAGGGTGACAGCAAGCTCGACGAGGCCCTCAACGAGTCGTTCCCTGCCAGCGATCCCGCATCGCTGAGCTTCGCGGAAGAAGATTCAGTCGACGTGCGGTCGGCTGCATACGGTTCCGAAGGTCGCCCGACCAAGCCTGTTCGCGTCATCACCGACGAAGCAGGCGAGTTCGTACTCGATCACGGGGCTGTCGTCGTCGCCGGTATCACTTCGTGCACCAATACCTCGAACCCGTCGGTCATGCTCGGCGCAGCCCTGCTCGCCCGCAACGCCGTCGACAAGGGCCTCTCGACCAAGCCGTGGGTCAAGACCAACATGGCGCCCGGCTCGCAGGTGGTCACCGACTACTACGAGAAGGCCGGCCTGTGGCCGTACCTCGAGAAGCTCGGCTACTACCTCGGTGGCTACGGCTGCACGACGTGCATCGGCAACACCGGCCCGCTGCTCGAGCCGATCTCGAAGGCGATCAACGACAACGACCTGTCGGTCACCGCAGTACTGTCGGGCAACCGCAACTTCGAAGGCCGCATCTCCCCCGATGTGAAGATGAACTACCTGGCCTCGCCTCCGTTGGTCATCGCCTACGGTCTCGCGGGCACGATGGACTTCGACTTCGAGACAGACGCTCTGGGCAACGACCACGAGGGCAACCCCGTGTTCCTGAAGGACATCTGGCCGTCGTCGCAGGAGATCGAGGACACGATCAAGTCGTCGATCAGCCGGGACATGTTCAGCAAGTCCTACGAGACGATCTTCGCCGGCGACAGCCGTTGGCAGAACCTCTCCACTCCCGAGGGTGACACCTTCGAATGGGATCCGAAGTCCACCTACGTGCGGAAGCCTCCATACTTCGACGGCATGACGATGGATCCGGCTCCGGTCAAGGACATCAAGGGCGCCCGCGTCCTCGCCCTGCTCGGCGACTCGGTCACCACCGACCACATCAGCCCCGCAGGCCCGATCAAGGCAGGCACGCCTGCTGCGCAGTACCTCGATTCGCACGGTGTGGAACGCAAGGACTACAACTCGCTTGGATCGCGTCGCGGAAACCACGAGGTCATGATTCGCGGAACGTTCGCGAACATCCGTCTCAAGAACCAGCTCCTCGACGACGTCTCGGGTGGCTACACCCGCGACTTCACGCAAGACGGTGGACCGCAGTCGTTCATCTACGACGCGTCGCAGAACTACCAGGCCGCCGGCATCCCGCTCGTCGTACTAGGCGGCAAGGAATACGGTTCGGGTTCTTCGCGTGACTGGGCGGCGAAGGGCACTTCGCTCCTCGGAGTCAAGGCCGTCATCACCGAGTCGTTCGAGCGTATCCACCGCTCCAACCTGATCGGCATGGGCGTCGTTCCGCTGCAGTTCCCGGTCGGCGAGAGCGCAGCGTCGCTCAAGCTCGACGGCACCGAGACCTTCGACATCGTCGGGGTCGAGAAGCTGAACGAGGGCATCACGCCGAAGACGATGGCTGTCACAGCTACCAAGACCGACGGCAGCACGGTCGAATTCGACGCAGTCGTCCGTATCGACACCCCCGGCGAGGCCGATTACTACCGCAACGGCGGCATCCTGCAGTACGTGCTCCGCAACATGATCAGGGGCTGATCGGGCTTTACCAGTTCGATGTACTGATCCTTCTCGGATGACGATGGACCCGGAAAAGACATGTCTCTTCCGGGTCCATCGTCATTCGAAGGACATCTCAGCGAGAGTGGGGACAACACACAGTGCCGAAGGTCAGTGAAGACCAATTGGCCGCGAGGCGGAGCGAAATCCTCGACGGCGCACGCAAATGCTTCGGCGAGTTCGGATACGAAGGCGCAACGGTTCGGCGCCTCGAAGAAGCTACCGGGTTGTCCCGCGGAGCGATCTTCCACCACTTCAAGGACAAGGATGGGTTGTTTCTCGCGCTCGCGCAGGAGGATGCGCGTCGGATGGCCGAGGTGGCATCGAACCAAGGTCTCGTCCAGGTTATGAGGGACATGCTCGAGGAACCAGACCGATTCGAGTGGCTCGGTACCAGGCTCGAGATCGCCCGACGACTCCGCACCGATCTCGACTTCAGAAGGAGTTGGGCCGAGCAGTCGGCCGAGCTCACCGATGCAACAGCCGCACGACTCGAGCGTCAGAAGACAGCAGGTCGATTGCGCGACGACGTGGCGCAGGAAGTGATGGTCGACTATCTCGACTTGATCCTCGACGGACTGGTCGCACGCATTGCGTCGGGGCAGGGCGGACAGAATCTGTCCGCAGTTCTCGATCTCGTCGAGGAATCAGTTCGAAAGCCGGACTCGGCGAGCTAGGGCTGTACTCCCGCCTTCTTGCGGTTCGGGCCGCCCCGTGATCGCAGGACGGTACCGGACTCGGCGAGCACCTTGTGGACGAATCCGTACGATCGCCCGGTCCGGTCTGCCAACGATCTGATGCTGGCGCCGGCCTCGTAGAGTTCCTTGAGGGTGGATTGCAGTCGGTCGCGTGAATCACCCGTGATCCGAGCACCTTTCACGTACGACGGTGCATTCGACCGCGCCATAGGTCCTCCAGTCAGCGACGCTGGAGCGGAGCCCGCGGAGCGATCTGAAACTCCGCTTGCGGAGCCTTCGATCCCGACCCGGTGGCTCTTCACTCACCGAATTCCCCCCTGGTGCTAAAGGGTAGATGACACAGACCCCCTCCACGGGCGAACAGCTGAATATCCGGTAGCGATCACGCCAGCTGGATGAGCTCCAGGTACTCCTGCGACCAGTGGTCCTCGGTGCCGTCGGGAAGAAGAATCACGCGCTCGGGCGAGAGTGCCTCGGCAGCACCGGGATCGTGAGTGACGAGAACGACCGCACCCTTGTAGCTACGGAGAGCGTCGAGGACCTGTTCACGTGAGATCGGATCCAAGTTGTTGGTCGGCTCGTCCAGCAACAACACGTTCGCAGCCGAGGACACTAGCCCGGCGAGAGCAAGACGTGTCTTCTCGCCGCCGGACAACGTCCCCGCCGGCTGCTCGAGTTGAGGTCCAGTGAACATGAACGCCCCGAGCAACGATCGCAGTTCCTGCTCGCCGGTGTCGGGCGCTGCGTGACGAATGTTCTCCCACACGGACGCGTTGTCGTCGAGTGTGTCGTGCTCCTGCGCGAAGTATCCGACGCGCATTCCGTGGCCGGGTTCGATCTCTCCGGTGTCGGCCTTCTCTGTGCCTGCAAGGATCCGCAACAGCGTGGTCTTACCTGCACCGTTGAGACCGAGGACTACTACGCGGCTCCCCCTGTCGATGGCGAGATCGACGCCGGCGAAGATCTCGAGTGACCCGTACATCTTGGTGAGGTTCTTGGCCATGAGTGGCGTCTTACCGCAGGGTGCGGGATCGGGAAAGCGAATGTGGGCAACCTTGTCGGACACCCGCTCGGCATCGAGGTTGGCCATCAATTTGTCTGCACGCTTGGCCATATTCTGCGCTGCAACAGCTTTGGTGGCCTTGGCGCCCATCTTTGCGGCTTGAACGCGCAAGGCGCCGGCCTTCTTTTCCGCGTTTGCACGTTCGCGACGTCGACGCTGCTCGTCCGTTGCGCGTGCGTCGAGGTACTTTTTCCAGTTCATGTTGTAGATGTCGGCTTCACCGCGGACGGCGTCGAGGAACCAAACCCGGTTGACCACGTCGCCTAGCAGTTCGACATCGTGGCTGATGACGATCAAGCCGCCTTCGTGACTCTGAAGGAATCCGCGCAGCCAGGTGATCGAGTCCGCGTCGAGGTGGTTGGTGGGCTCGTCGAGAAGCAACGTGGTGTCGCTGCGTCCGCCGCTGCCGTCGGACGCAGCGAAGAGGATGCGGGCGAGTTCGACGCGTCGTCGCTGTCCGCCGGAGAGCGTTCGCAGGGGCTGCGCGAGAATGCGATCGGCGAGTCCGAGACTGTTGCAGATGCGCGCCGCTTCACTTTCGGCCTCGTATCCGCCGAGGGAAGCGAATCGCTCTTCCAAATCGCCGTACTTGCGCACCGCACGATCGAGTCGGTCCTCATCGGCCACCTCGGCCATCAGCGCCTGCTGCTTCTCCATTTTATGGAGAAGCGTGTCGAGACCCCGCGCAGACAACACACGATCCTTGGCAAGTACGTCGAGGTCGCCTTCCTTCGGGTCCTGAGGCAGGTAGCCCAGATCGCCTGTACGGACGACCGAACCTGCGTACGGCTCGCCTTCGCCTGCCAGGATGCGCAGGGTCGTCGTCTTGCCTGCGCCGTTGCGCCCGACGAGCCCGATCCGATCGCCGGCCTGCACGCGAAGCGCAGGTCCCGGGGCCGAGAGCAACGTGCGGACACCGGCACGAACTTCCAAGTCGGTGGCGGTGATCACGCGGGGGCTCCTAGCGATTGCGGATGAAGTGCAGAAGTGTCAGGGCCGAAAACCCGACTGGCTGGCTGCCAGAAAGAGAAGACTATGGTTCAGGGTCCCAAGCAACCACTCATTTTAGCCCCTCCAACGGTGTGCTCCGGACACGAACAGCCGTGACACCGGTAACGTCTCGCGCATGACCGCTGCGAACACTGCACACAACAGGGATTTGACCGGCCGAGTTGCACTTGTCACAGGAGCCAGTCGCGGAATCGGCAAGGCAATTGCGGCCGAGCTGCTGAGCCGAGGCGCAAAAGTGGCCATCACCGCCCGTAAGCCTGAAGCGCTCGCGGAGGCCGCACGCGATCTGCTCGCGGGCGCCCCTGACGGGGCCGAGGTTCTGGATCTGCCGGGCAACGCAGGTGACGCCGACTCTCGTCGCGACGCAGTCGATCGGACGGTTCAGCAGTTGGGCTCCCTCGACATCCTCGTCAACAACACCGGCATCAATCCGGTGTACGGATCGCTCATGGACGCTGACCTCGACGGGGTCAAGAAGATCTTCGACACGAATGTCGTAGCGACACTCGGGTTCGTGCAGGAGGCCTATCGCGGATGGATGGGCCAGCACGGTGGCGCAGTTGTCAACCTGGCGAGCGTCGCCGGGTTGCGTTCGACCGGCGTCATCGCCGCCTATGGAGCGTCCAAAGCCGCTTTGATCCGGTTGACCGAGGAACTCGCGTGGCAACTCGGCCCCACGATTCGTGTCAACGCGGTCGCGCCAGGCGTCGTGAAGACCAAGTTCGCCGAAGCTCTCGTCGCGGCGGGTGAGGACAAGGCCGCTGCCGTGTACCCGATGCAGCGTCTCGGGACTCCCGAGGACGTCGCTAGCCTTGTCGGATTCCTGGTGTCCGACTCTTCGTCATGGATCACCGGCGAAACGATCAGAGTCGACGGCGGCCTGCTGGCAACCGGCGGACTGTGAACCGACTGCTGTCCGCCGACCTCGTTGTCGTAGGGCTCGGACCGGCGGGCCGAGCCCTGAGCAACCGAGCCTCGGTCGCGGGCATGGACGTCATCGCCGTCGATACCCATCCGGATCGGCAATGGACGCCGACCTATTCTGCTTGGGCCGATGAACTCCCGGAGTGGTTGCCGACATCGGTGGTCGGTTCCATCACCGACATGCCCGCCGCGTTCACGACCAAGCGGCAACCGATCGATCGGACGTACTGCGTACTCGATACAGCTGCGCTGCAAAAATCTCTGGAGACCGAGAAGGTTCGCGTGCTGGCGGGCACTGCCGTGTCGGTGGCGTCCACTTCGGTCCGCCTCACCGACGGTCGGGAACTGAGAGGCCGGACCGTCGTCGATGCTCGGGGTTCGATGGGTCTGACCGGACTGGCGGAACAGACGGCGTATGGCGTCGTGGTCGACCGTGAGCAGGCCGAGCCGCTCCTGGAGGGCGCGGGTGCGTGGTTCATGGACTGGCGATACGACAACGGCGCCGCGACCTCGGCTGTGCCCAGCTTTCTGTATGCCGTCCCGCTCGACGGACACAAGCTGCTGCTCGAAGAGACCTGTCTGGTCGGCAGACCCCCACTTCACTACCGGGAACTGCAGCGAAGACTGAACACGCGATTGGCGAATCGGGGATTGACGCTGTCCGGCACCGAGCCTGTCGAACGAGTCCGCTTTCCGGTCCAACCGCCACCGCGTACACGCTCCGATCAGGGTTCGGTGCGGTTCGGCGCACGATCATCGATGATGCATCCTGCAACTGGATACAGCGTCGCTGCCTCCTTGGCGGCGGCGGACAGTGTCGTCGACGCGCTACGACAAGGAAAACATGTCGGCACGTTCTCCACGTGGACCGTTCAGCGTCTGCGGAATCTGGGGCTTCGTACCGCCCTCGGCCTCGATCCCGAGTTGGTGCCGCACTTCTTCGCGAGCTTTTTCGACCTGCCGGTGGCACTGCAGAGGTCGTACCTGTCCGGCCGATCCGATGCGACGGGTACTGCGCTCGCCATGACCAGGATGTTTCCGGCCCTGCCGTCCGCGGCTCGTCTCGCCATCGCGAGGACTGTGTTGGGGCGGTGAATTTCGAGCTATGGGTCGACTGAGACACGTATCTCGGGAATCATGAACCCCATGCGTTCCATTTGGAAGGGCTCGATCGCCTTCGGGCTCGTCAACGTCCCGGTGAAGGTGTACTCAGCTACCGAGACACACGACATCAGATTCCACCAGGTGCATGCGAAGGACGGCGGTCGTATCAAATACGACCGCGTGTGCTCCGAATGCGGCAAGTCGGTGCAGTTCGCCGACATAGACAAGGCGTACGACTCCCCCGACGGCGAACGGGTGATCATCACCGACGAAGACTTCGACAAGCTGCCAGCCGCCGAGAAGCACGAGATCCCGGTGTTGGAATTCGTCCCGACCGACCAGATCGACCCGATCCTGTTCGACAAAAGCTACTTCCTCGAGCCGGATTCGTCGTCACCGAAGGCGTACGTACTCCTACGCGAGACGCTCATGGAGACCGAACGCACAGCACTGGTTCATTTCACGCTGCGGCAGAAGACACGGCTCGCTGCACTACGCGTACGGGACGATGTGTTGGTCATTCAGACTCTGCTCTGGCCCGACGAGGTCCGCGCCGCGGAGTTTCCGTCACTCGACGACGCGCCTGACGCCCGCCCGCAGGAAGTGAAGATGGCGACGTCGCTCGTCGAGAGCATGTCCTCGGACTTCGATCCGACCGAGTACACCGACGACTACCAGATCGAACTTCGCAAACTGATCGACGACACGATCGCCAACGGTGGTGAGAAGGTCATCCGCACCGAGGAAGAGTCCTCCGACGACGGAGAAGACGCGGAGGTAGTCGACCTGGTCGCGGCCTTGCAGCGAAGTGTGGAAGCGGCAGGCAAGAACGCGAAGAGTTCGGCGTCGACCGAGAAGACGGACGCGCAGAAAGCCCCGGCAAAGAAGACACCCGCCAAGAAGACCGCGGCCAGAAAGACACCGGCAAAGAAGGCCCCGGCAAAGAAGACACCCGCCAAGAAGACCGCCGAACGCAAAGGCGCCTGAAATCCGTCAGACGGTGAAGCCGAGCGCCCTGAGCTGCTCGCGGCCGTCGTCGGTGATCTTGTCCGGGCCCCATGGCGGCAACCAGACCCAGTTGATCTTGAGGTCGGAGCACAGACCGCTGCGCACGAGGGCGCCACGAGCCTGATCCTCGATGACATCGGTGAGCGGGCAGGCCGCCGAGGTCAAGGTCATGTCGACTGTGACGACGTCCTCGTCGTCGATCTTGATGTCGTACACCAGGCCGAGATCGACGACATTGATGCCGAGTTCCGGATCGACGACGTCGCGCATCGCCTCTTCGAGGTCCTCGAGGACCTTGATCTCTTCGGCGGTGAGTGACACCGGCGCGGTCTCGGGTGTTCCTGTAACGGGTGTTTCGGTCATGCTTGCAGTCCTCTACGATCGTGCGGGTTCTTCGTGCAGAGCTTCTTCTATTCGAACAACTGCGTCCTTGAAAGCCATCCACCCGAGCAGTGCGCACTTGACGCGTGCCGGGTACTTCGAGACTCCGGCGAAGGCGATCCCGTCACCGATGACGTCCTCGTCCCCCTCGACGTTACCCCGGCTCCCGACCATCGCACTGAACGCTTCGACGATTTCGAGTGCTCTTTCTACCGAGTGCCCGACCACTTGGTCGGTGAGAACGGACGTGGCCGCTTGGCTGATGGAACATCCCTGGCCGTCGTAGGAGACGTCGGCGACGATGCCATCGGTGTCGATGTGAACACGCAGTGTCACTTCGTCGCCGCACGTCGGATTGACGTGATGGACCTCGGCACCGAACGGTTCACGGAGGCCGCGCCCGTGCGGATGTTTGTAGTGATCGAGGATCACTTCCTGGTACATCTGTTCCATTCGCATGTCAGGCCTCTCCTGTGCTGCGGGTCCCCCCGAAGAAGCGCTGTGCACGCCGAATCGCGTCGGCGAGAACCGCTACCTCGTCGACGGTGTTGTACAGCGCAAACGACGCGCGCGCGGTTGCTGCAACACCGAACCAGCGGTGCAGTGGCCACGCGCAGTGGTGTCCGACGCGTATCGCTACACCCTCGTCATCGAGGATCTGGCCGAGATCGTGGGCGTGGATACCGTCGACGACGAAGGACACGGCAGAACCGCGGTTCACGTTGTCGTTCGGTCCGATCACACGGAGCCCGTCGATTGCGTCGAATTCGGCGAGAGTTGCTGCCACGAGCGACTTCTCGTGCGCTGCGATGGCCTCGATGCCGATCTTGTCCAAGTACTGCACTGCAGCGCCAAGCCCGACGA
Organism: Rhodococcus sovatensis; assembly: GCF_037327425.1. NCBI lineage: Bacteria > Bacillati > Actinomycetota > Actinomycetes > Mycobacteriales > Nocardiaceae > Rhodococcus > Rhodococcus sovatensis. The sequence goes on from NZ_CP147846.1 coordinate 2,144,198, forward strand.
CCTGCGACGTCATCGGCACTCCTGCCTCGAATCGTTGAGGCGGCGGCGCGTACGTCGTCTTTTCCATGGTGACGGTCTCGATCATCGACCCGCCGGTGATGAACGGAGGCATCGCATCGAGCAGCGCAGCCTTGCCGTACAGCACACCGACGCCCGACGGTCCGAGCATCTTGTGACCGGAGAACGCAGCGTAGTCGACATCGAGAGCGTGGAAGTCGACAGCCATGTGCGGAACCGACTGGCAGGCGTCGAGGACAACCAACGCACCCACCGCACGCGCACGACGCACGAGTTCCTCGACAGGTGCCACGGCGCCGGTGACGTTCGACTGATGAGTGAATGCGACAACCTTCACCGCGTCCGTCAACTCGAGCGAGTCGAGGTCGATCCGCCCGTCCTCGGTGACGCCGTACCAGCGCAGGGTCGCCCCGGTACGCCGAGCAAGTTCTTGCCAGGGAACCAGATTCGCGTGATGCTCCAGCTCGGTGATCACGATCTCATCACCGGGCCCGACATGACGGTCGAAGCGATCGTCTCCGAGAACGTAGGCGATCAGGTTCAGCGACTCGGTCGCATTCTTGGTGAACACCAACTCGTCGATATGTGCACCGACGAACGATCCGATGAGCGCGCGAGCGCCCTCGTACGCGTCGGTGGCTTCCTCCGCGAGTTGATGCGCACCGCGGTGGACAGCGGCGTTGCACGTCAGAAGAAACTCACGTTCGGCGTCCAACACCTGCACCGGACGCTGACACGTTGCACCCGAATCGAGGTACACCAGCGGTTTGTCATCGCGTACTGTCCGAGCCAGAATCGGAAAATCCGCTCGGACCGACGAGACGTCGAATGCACTCTCGTGCAGGGCTGCTGGCGCAGGGCTGGCCATGGTCACGCTCCGGTCGTTGCAGCCTGCGTGAATCCGGCGTAGCCATTCGACTCGAGCTCGTCGGCGAGCTCTGCTCCGCCGGATTGAACGATCTTGCCGCCGACGAAGACGTGTACGAAGTCCGGCTTGATGTAGCGCAGGATTCGCGTGTAGTGCGTGATCAGCAGAACTCCGCCGTCCTCACGCTCCTTGTATGCGTTGACTCCCTCGGACACCACGCGGAGCGCATCGACGTCGAGCCCTGAATCGGTCTCGTCGAGGATGGCAATCTTGGGCTTGAGCAGACCGAGCTGAAGGATCTCGTGGCGCTTCTTCTCTCCACCGGAGAACCCTTCGTTGACGCTACGGTCGGCGAACTCGTCCTTGATCTCCAGCTCGCCCATCGCGTTCTTCACTTCTTTGACCCACAGGCGAAGCTTCGGAGCGTCTCCACGCACCGCAGTGGCGGCCGTGCGGAGGAAGTTGGACATCGACACGCCGGGCACCTCGACGGGATACTGCATCGCGAGGAACAAGCCTGCGCGAGCGCGCTCGTCGACACTCATGTCGAGAACGTTCTCGCCGTCGAGGGTGATGGTCCCCGAGGTGATGGTGTACTTAGGGTGTCCAGCGATCGCATAGGACAACGTGGACTTGCCGGATCCATTGGGACCCATGATGGCGTGGGTTTCGCCGGACTTGACCGTCAGGTCGACTCCCTTGAGGATGTCGATCGGATCTGCGGTGGCGTCAGAGTTTGCGACACTGACGTGCAAGTCGCGGATTTCAAGCGTGGACATGACGTTTCCTTACGAAGTTCGTGTGTATGACTAGGCGCCGGTGATGGCGAGTTCGGTCTCGATGGCGGCGTCGAGTCGCTCGCGTACCGCGGCCACCGGAATCCGGTCGATGATCTCGTGGAAGAACCCGCGCACGATCAAACGGCGAGCCGCTTCTTCGGAAATTCCGCGAGCGCGTAGGTAGAACAACTGCTCGTCGTCGAATCGGCCGGTGGCACTTGCGTGTCCGGCACCGAGGATCTCACCCGTTTCGATCTCGAGGTTCGGCACGGAGTCCGCGCGTGCGCCGTCGGTGAGGACGAGATTGCGATTGAACTCGAACGTGCTGGTGTCCTCGGCTTCCGCGCGAATGAGCACGTCCCCGATCCACACGGTGTGTGCGTCGACCTTTCCCGGTCCGGTCTCACCCTGAAGTGCGCCCTTGTAGAGCACGTTCGACTTGCACTTGGGAGCCGTGTGGTCCACCAGCAGCCGCTGTTCGAGGTGCTGACCGGCATCCGCGAAGTACAGACCGAAGAGCTCGGCGTCGCCGCCCGGAGCGTCGTAGTGCACCGTCGGACTGACGCGAACCAGGTCGCCGCCGAGGCTGACGTTGAAGTGGCGGAGCACCGAGTCGCGACCGAGGCGAGCATGATGCGCACCCACGTGCACAGCATCGGTCTCCCAGTCCTGAATCAGCACGACTGTCAGGTGTGCACTGTCGTCGACGACGAACTCGATGTTCTCGGCGTACGTACCGCTACCGATCTGATCGATCACCACGGTCGCTTTCGCGAACTTCTCGAGTCGAATCTGCAGGTGCCCGTACGCGACTGCATCGACGCCGGGTCCGGTGACCGTGATGTCGACGGGCCCGTCCACCTCGACCTCCGACGCAACAGTCACTACGGTCGCCTCGGCGAACGCCGAATACGCCTGGGCTGCGACGCGGTCGGCGGGGACACCGGCGACGCCGAGACGCTTGTCGTCACGACCGACCTTCTCGATCGTCACACCCTGGGGTGCGGACACCGCGATATCGGCGGCCGAGCTGGCCGACGCGGATCCATCGTGAAGACCACGCAGCCGCCGCAGCGGTGTGAAGCGCCACAGCTCATCGCGACCGGACGGAATTTCGAAGGCGTCGACGTCGTAGGAGGTGAACTGAGCACCCTTGTTGGCGACGAGCTTCGACTTGTCTTCCCTGCCCGAGGTCGGATTCTCGCCAGTGACGGCGCCGATCACGCCGTCGAGTGGAACTCCTGTATGAGAATTACTCACTTATCCGACCGACCCTTCCATCTGAAGCTCGATGAGCCGGTTGAGCTCGAGCGCGTATTCCATCGGAAGCTCGCGAGCGATCGGTTCGACGAAACCTCGCACGACCATCGCCATCGCTTCGTCCTCGGTCAGACCACGGCTCATCAGGTAGAACAGCTGATCATCGCTGACCTTGGACACGGTTGCCTCGTGCCCCATCGAGACATCGTCCTCGCGGATATCCACGTACGGGTAGGTGTCCGAACGCGAGATCGTGTCGACGAGGAGCGCGTCGCACTTCACTGTCGAGCGTGAACCATATGCACCCTTGTTGATCTGGATCAGGCCGCGGTACGACGTGCGGCCTCCGCCACGCGCCACCGACTTGCTCACGATGTTCGACGAGGTGTGCGGCGCCAGGTGCAGCATCTTGGAACCGGTGTCCTGGTGCTGATCCGGGCCGGCAAACGCGACGGAGAGAACCTCGCCCTTCGCGTACTCGCCGGTCATCCATACAGCCGGGTACTTCATGGTGACCTTGGACCCGATGTTGCCGTCGATCCACTCCATCGTGGCGCCGGCCTCGGCCTTGGCTCGCTTGGTGACCAGGTTGTACACGTTGTTCGACCAGTTCTGGATGGTCGTGTAGCGGCACCGACCACCCTTCTTCACGATGATCTCCACAACTGCGGAGTGCAGCGAGTCCGACTTGTAGATCGGTGCGGTGCAACCCTCGACGTAGTGCACGTATGCACCTTCGTCGACGATGATCAGCGTGCGCTCGAACTGACCCATGTTCTCGGTATTGATCCGGAAATACGCCTGCAGCGGGATGTCGACGTGCACACCCGGCGGCACGTAGATGAACGAGCCACCCGACCACACGGCTGTGTTCAACGCGGAGAACTTGTTGTCGCCGGCAGGAATAACCGTGCCGAAGTACTCGCGGAACAGCTCGGGCTGCTCCTTGAGCGCGGTGTCGGTGTCGAGGAACAGGACGCCCTGCGCTTCGAGATCCTCACGAATCGAGTGGTAGACCACCTCGGACTCGTACTGAGCTGCGACGCCGGAGACCAGGCGCTGCTTCTCCGCCTCGGGGATGCCGAGCTTGTCGTACGTATTCTTGATGTCCTCCGGCAGGTCGTCCCACGTCGCGGCCTGCTTTTCACTGGAGCGAACGAAGTACTTGATGTTGTCGAAGTCGATTCCGTCGAGGTTGGAACCCCAGTTCGGCATCGGCTTGCGGTCGAAGGTCTTCAGCGCCTTGAGCCGAGCCTCCAACATCCACTCGGGCTCGCTCTTCTTGGAGGAGATGTCCCGCACGACTGCTTCCGACAGGCCGCGCTTCGCGCTTTCACCGGCGGCGTCCGAGTCGGACCAACCGTAGCCGTAGGTGCCGAGCGAGGCGATGGTCTCGTCCTGCGTCATCGGCACTGCGGGGGTCATCGGTGCTGCTGGTGCCACCTGATCTGGTGTGACGGTCATGCGAGCTCCTTCCGGAGGCTTGTGCGTTCTCCGGCGCGGGGCTGCGCACCGGACATTGTGGAGGGGGTGGATCGTCTTGTCGGCATGTTGAGGGGTACGTGAGTTGTGCACGCGCAGTCACCGTTCGCGATGGTCGCAAGGCGTTGCACGTGGGTGCCGAGCAACTCGGTGAACGCCGCACGCTCCGCGTCGCAGAGCTCGGGAAATTCTGCGGCGACGTGTGACACCGGGCAGTGGTGTTGGCAAATCTGGACACCGTTGCCCACGACCCGCGTCGATGCGGCGAACCCAGCAGCGGTGAATGCGTCCGCAATGCGGTCGGCGGCTTCCTCGACGTCGGCGGGGCGGTCACCGTCCACTGGTTCGACGTCAGCCACGATGGCATCGACCCGCTGACGTGCGAAGGTCTCGATTGCAGCGTCACCACCGATCTTGCGAAGCTGACGCATCGCGGCACCGGCAAGGTCGTCGTACGTGTGGCCGAGCTTGTTGCGCCCTACGGCGGTCAGCTGGAAGTGCTTGGCGGGGCGGCCACGGCCGCGCTGACGGAGTGCGCGCACCGGCGCGATACGTGCTTCACCGTTGTCGATGAGAGCTTCGAGGTGGCGGCGAACGCCTGCTGCGCTCAAGCCGAGCCGATTACCGATATCCGATGCGGTGATCGGACCCTCTTCGAGAAGCAGCGTCACGACGGCGGAACGAGTGTGTCCTTCCTGACCCGCGGTACCCTGACCAGCGGCAGAAGAACTCAGCACAGCCTCGACTTCCGACGGAGGAGTCGTGCCGTCATCGACACTTCCATCCGCACGCGTAGAGCTCGTTGCTGTTTTCACAACACCAGTGTGACGGAATTGTGGACACCGGTCCAGCAAGGGTGCCCTTCTTCACCCGATGGCAGGACCAGGGAATACTTCGCGCTCGTGGGGAGTTGAACATCTCCTCGAGCCCGCCATCGCGAATGGCCGTCAGAGGTTCGAAGTGGTCACGGCTACGCTGCCAACGTGCCACCGACCGCAGACGAGCAGAACTCCAACGAGACTCGGCCGGACGCAGAACCGCCGTTTCGCGCGCGCGTCACCCACGCCGTCAGGCGGGTCGTCGGCCTCGATGCGAACCAACCCTCCTCGAGTGTTTCGGTACTTCACGGCGACGAGGCCGAAGCGCCCGGCCTGAACGAAGCCGAGACCGGGCAACTGCGAGGAATCCGACGTTTCGGGGCCGCCGGAGCGATCATGATGTCTCTCGGTGCGCTCGGAGCAGGCGCACAGCCGGTGCTTCAGAACCCCGTCGTCGGTATTCGGATACTCAGCCTGCCCTCTCGGATGGCGACCACCGCACTGACCGTGACGATGATCGGCACGGTGATGGTAGTGCTGGCCTGGCTGCTGCTCGGCAGATTCGCAGTCGGTCGGCTCCGCGACGGCAACGTGCCCCGACGGCTGACGCGCTCTCAGCTGGACCGGACGCTCCTCTTGTGGATTCTGCCGCTGTGTGTTGCGCCCCCGATGTTCAGCCGCGACGTCTACTCGTATCTCGCGCAGAGCGAGATCACCGCACGCGGACTCGATCCCTATGCGATCGGCCCCGCTGGGGCCCTAGGCGTCGACAACGTCCTCACTCGTACGGTGCCGAACATCTGGCGCGACACGCCGGCCCCCTACGGCCCGCTATTTCTCTGGATGGGTCGAGGAATCACCTGGTTGACCGGTGAGAACATCGTCGCCGGCATCTTCTTTCATCGCCTGCTCGCCCTGGCCGGCGTCGCACTGATCGTGTGGGCGCTTCCCCGCCTTGCACGTCGATGTGGTGTCGCCTCGGTCAGCGCGCTGTGGCTCGGCGCCGCCAACCCCCTCCTTCTTTTTCACCTTGTGGCGGGCATCCACAACGAGGCATTGATGATCGGCCTGATGCTGGCGGGTACCGAGTTGGGTCTGCGTGCGATCGGATCCGCGAAGGCGCTGCACGGAAAACCACTGCTGCTCCTGATAGCCGGTGCCGGTCTCATAGCGTTGTCGTCGACGGTGAAGATTCCGTCGTTGCTCGCACTCGGTTTCGTCGGAATGGCACTTGCCAAGAGATGGGGCGGAACGCCGCGGGCGGTTCTGTCGTCTGCGGCACTTCTCGGGGCCGTCAGCATCGTCATCATCGGCGGGGTCAGCGTCGTCAGCGGGTTGGGCTTCGGGTGGATAAACACGCTCGGAACGGCGGGCGTCGTGCGGAGCTGGATGTCGATACCGACGATCCTCGGTCTCGGTACCGGGTTCGCAGGGGTTCTTCTCGGGCTGGGAGACCATACGACCGCTGTGCTCGGACTCACTCGTCCGATCGCCGCCGTCGTCGCCGGGTTCGTCGCGTTGCGCATGCTGGTTGCGGTGCTGAAGGGAAGACTGCATCCGGTCGGCGCTCTCGGGGTGACTTTGGGCGCGGTGGTCCTGCTGTTCCCGGTGGTCCAGCCTTGGTATCTGCTGTGGGCAGTCACGCCGCTCGCGGCGTGGGCGACGACGCGTGCATTCCGCGGACCCGCAATCGTCTTCTCCTCGATCGTGAGTGTCATCCTGATGCCGAACGGGAGCGAATACCAGCCGTTCCAGATCGTTCAAGCTGCGGTGATGACCATCTTGACCATTGGAATTCTGTTTCTGCTCACCCGCTCACGTCTGCCGTGGCGCGGCACGACCGGACCACCGGTGCCGGGCCGAGCGGGCGAGGAATACGCTGGTTCCTCGTGATCGCCGGTGCGCAGAGAAGAAGCGGTGCGTCGACGTCGACCCAGCCCGCAGTGCAGTTGACCGACGTACGAAAGACGTACGACGGCGTGCCGGCAGTCGACGGGCTCCGACTCGAGGTCGGTCAAGCGCAGGTACTTGCACTGCTCGGTCCCAACGGCGCAGGCAAGACCACGACCGTGGAGATGTGCGAAGGGTTCGTCACTCCGGACTCGGGCACGGTCCGGGTACTGGGTCTCGATCCCATCGCCCAATCCGCTCAGCTTCGCCCGCGCATCGGCGTCATGTTGCAAGGCGGTGGTGCGTATCCGGGCGCGAAAGCCGGGGAAATGCTCCGACTCGTCGCGTCGTACTCGGCCGACCCGCTCGATCCCGATTGGCTTCTCGACTGTCTCGGCTTGGAGCACGCAGTCAAGACCCCATACCGACGCCTGTCCGGTGGGCAGCAGCAACGACTGGCACTGGCCTGCGCGATCGTCGGCCGACCTGAACTGGTCTTCCTCGACGAGCCGACCGCAGGGCTCGACGCGCAGGCACGGCTGCTTGTCTGGGAGTTGATCGACGCACTTCGCCGTGACGGTGTCAGCGTCCTCATCACCACACACCTAATGGACGAGGCAGAGCAACTCGCCGACGAACTGGTCATCATCGATCACGGCAAGATCGTTGCCTCCGGGACAGCGTCCGAGCTGACCAAACAAGGCGCCGAAGGTCGGTTGCGATTCAGCGCCCCTCCGCGCCTCGAGCTGTCTCTGCTCGATGCGGCTCTCCCTGCGGGGTACCACCCGATCGAAGAGACTCCAGGGTCGTATGTGATCGAGGGAGTCATCGAGCCGCCGATCCTGGTCACCGTCACGTCGTGGTGCGCCGAACAAGACGTACTGGCAACCGAACTCCAGGTCGACCAACGGCGCCTGGAAGACGTATTTCTGGAACTGACCGGCAGGGAGCTGAGACGATGACGGCGCGCAGGGATGTCCGGGTGGCCGACAATCGCTTCGAAGTCGGACTTTTCACCCCGAAGCCGCAGCCCAGTTCGCCGATGGTCATGTTGACGGCGCAGTCTTTCCTCGAATTGAAGCTGTTGCTCCGCAACGGTGAACAACTCCTTCTCACCATGTTCATACCGATCACCCTCCTGGTCGGGCTGACGCTGCTACCGCTGGGCGCGATGGGCACCGAACCGGTGAACCAGGTCGTTCCGGCCGTGATGATGGTGGCCGTCATGTCGACGGCCTTCACCGGTCAGGCCATTGCAGTCGGATTCGACCGCCGCTACGGTGCGCTCAAACGTCTGGGTGCGACGCCGCTACCAAAGTGGGGAATCATCGGGGGCAAGGCAGCCGCCGTACTGCTGGTCGTCGTGTTGCAGTCGGTCGTGCTGGGGTCGATCGGCCTTGCACTCGGCTGGCGCCCCGCCGCGGCTGGGCTACTTCTGGGTGCAGTGGTGATCGCACTCGGGACCGTGACGTTCGCGACAATGGGCCTGCTGCTCGGCGGCACTCTGCGGGCCGAGATCGTTCTCGCGCTCGCGAATATCCTCTGGTTCGTCATGCTGGGGATCGGCTCGCTCGTCGTGCTAGCCGAGGACCTACCCTCCGCACTACACACCATTGCTCGCCTTGTGCCGTCCGGCGCCCTGGCCGAAGCGCTCGGGCAAGCCGTGACCGGCTCGCTCGACTGGTTCGGGATCGCTGTCCTCACCGGGTGGGCGCTTCTGTGCGGCTGGCTCGCGGTCCGCACGTTCCGGTTCACCTGAACAGGCAGACGGGGTCAACGACAGCGTGTAGTTGATCGCCGTTTACCATCGTCACGTGCTGTATCGAGTGTTCCTGCGTCTAGTCGACCGATTGCCACTGCCGTCGTTGCGGATGCAGAAGATCCTGGCGATCATCGTGATCCTCACCCAGGGCGGGATAGCCGTGACCGGAGCGATCGTTCGGGTCACCGCGTCCGGTCTCGGGTGCCCGACGTGGCCGCAGTGCTTTCCAGGCAGCTTCACACCCGTCGGTGTCTCCGAAGTTCCGGTCCTGCACCAAGCCGTCGAATTCGGAAATCGGCTGCTCACGTTCGTCGTGGTACTCGCGGCCGCCGCGGTCGTGCTCGCGGTCACTCGCGCCCGCCGTCGCCGCGGGGTCCTCGTTTTTGCGTGGCTGATGCCCCTCGGCACCGTCGTACAAGCCATTCTCGGTGGAGTCACTGTGCTCACCGGCCTACTGTGGTGGACCGTTGCGATCCACTTCGTCGCATCGATGGCGATGGTGTGGTTGGCGACATTGCTGTACTTCAAGATCTGTGAACGCGATTCCGACTTGCTGGTGACCAAGACGGTTCCCGAACCTCTGCGACTTCTCACCGGGCTGTCGGGAATACTGCTCGCCGGTGTTCTCATCGCAGGCACGATGGTGACCGGGGCCGGCCCGCATGCCGGAGACAAGAGCATCGATGAACCGGTCCCCCGCTTCCAGGTGGAGGTCGTGACGCTAGTCCACCTGCACTCACAACTCTTGGTGGGATATCTCGCGTTGCTGATCGGCCTCGGATTTGCGCTCTACGCCGTCAAGGCTCCGGAAATAGTCAAGAGACGCTTGAAGATCGTCGTCGCAATTGTTCTCGCGCAGTCGCTCGTCGGCATCGTTCAGTACTTGACCGACGTGCCCGCCGCGCTGGTCGCGGTGCACGTTGCGGGAGCCGGAGCGTGCACCGCCGCAACGGCAGCCGTGTGGGCCGCATGCCGAGTGCGAACGCCATCGGTCGAGCCGAGCAGAGCGTGAAAGAGGAGAGGTAGCCGGTCTCCCCCTCAGACGACCGACTACCTCTCCATATGTTTCGACGCAACAAGCCGTCCAACGGTTCCCTGAAGTGCCGAACTATTTTTTTCCTCGAGCTCTATTCCATCGCAGCATTGCGCGCTTTGGGGAATCGCGTCTGTCGAGCAACCCACCCAGCCATCTTGCGGTAGTGCCCGGGAGCAGGGTTCACCGAGCTGACAAGCTCGCGATCCCATTCCGACTCGGTAAGTCCCCCAACCGCGTCGACGAGTGCGTGGGCAATGTCGTTGTTCTCCACGACCTGATCACCGAGAACGCCATCGGCGCCGACGAGAGTCACCCGTGTGCCCACACGGCCGATCGGCTGGATGACCACGTTCCCGGTGCCACCGTGTTCGCCGACGAATGCCTTGATCGCGGACAATGCATGGGGCGGAACCTTCACCGCGGTGTCGGTGCCCGCGTCCGTGTCCGATGTCGTGTTCTCTGCTTCGGTCGCCATACCTGGGAAGGATACCCGCCGGTAACTTCATCCGCGCCGCTACCCGCATTTGTCGCCCGTGTAGAACGGGAGCATGCGCGCAGTGGAGATTCGCGAACCCGGTGGCCCCGAGGTGATGACTACGGTCGACCTTCCAGAGCCGGTCCCCGGGCCAGGAGAACTGCTCGTCCGGGTCGAGGCGGCAGGAGTCAACTTCATCGACACGTACTTCCGCAGTGGGTTGTACAGCCGTGAACTTCCCTATGTGCCGGGTGACGAGGGATGCGGCGTCGTAGAGCATGTCGGCGCCGAGGTGAGTGAGTTCTTCGTCGGCCAGCGCGTCGCCTGGGCGAGCGCCCCCGGCAGCTATGCCGAGCAAGTCCTGGTCCCCGCGCGCGGCGCCGTGGCAGTGCCTGAATGTGTGCCTGCCGATCAGGCCGCGTCGACGCTGCTCCAGGGCATGACTGCGCACTATTTGATCCGGTCGACCTACCCGGCGCGGTCCGGTGAGACCGTCCTCGTCCATGCCGGCGCAGGTGGCGTCGGGCTGATCTTGACCCAGCTTGCGGTCGCTCGGGGTGTCCGGGTCGTCAGCACCGTATCCACGGACGAGAAGGAACAACTCTCGCGCACCGCAGGCGCATTCGATGTAGTGCGGTACGACGACGACATCGCCGCACGGGTCCGCGAACTCACCCACGGGGAGGGTGTCCACGCCGTTTACGACGGTGTCGGCGCTGCGACTTTCGAGCAAAGCCTGGCGTCGTTGCGCATCCGCGGAACACTTGCGCTGTTCGGTGCTGCGAGTGGTCCAGTGCCGCCGTTCGACCCGCAGCGACTCAACCCGGCAGGTTCACTCTTCCTGACGCGCCCTACACTTGCCCACTACGTTCGTGACCGCAGTGAACTGGAATGGCGTGCGGGTGAGGTGTTCAAGGCGGTATCCGACGGCACTCTCGACATCCGAGTCGGCGCACGCTATCCGCTGGCGAATGCCGCTGCTGCGCACGAAGACCTCGAAGCGCGTCGTACGACAGGGTCCATCGTGCTGATCCCCTGATCCTCGAGTACGCGCCTCAGGTCAACAGCTGGGCGAGAGTGTCCCAACCTAGGACGGAATCGACTGCAAGACCGCAGAACACCAGCGCCAGGTATTCGTTGGACAGAATGAAGAGCTTGAGAGGTTTGACCGGGGTCCCGGCCCGCACCCCTGCATAGAGTCGATGCGCTACTACGAGGAACCAGATCCCCGACGCCAGTGCCACGACGGCGTAGATCACACCCGACCCGGGAGCCAGCGCAAGAGTCGCGGCGACAGTGGCCCATGCATACACCACGATGTGCTTGGTGACCTTGGTCTCCGACGCCACCGCAGGCAGCATCGGCACATTCGCCGCCTGGTAGTCCTCCTTGTACCGAAGCATGAGAGCCCAGGTATGAGGTGGGGTCCACAGGAAGATGACCATGAACATCACCACGGCCTGCCAGCCGATCGTTCCGGTCACTGCAGACCAGCCGATCATCACGGGCATACAGCCGGCCGCACCACCCCACACCACGTTCTGCGACGTCCGACGCTTGAGAACGAGTGTGTATACGAAGATGTAGAAGCAGATGGTGACGACAGCGAGGATTCCACTGAGCAGGTTCGTGGTGGCCCACAGCCAGAAGAACGACACGATCCCGAGCGTCACACCGAACACGAACGCGTGTGAGACCGGCATCGCACCGCGCGCGAGCGGTCGTTTCGCGGTACGAGCCATGACCTTGTCGATGTCTGCGTCCGCAACCATATTGAGGCAGTTCGCACTTGCTGCAGCAAGCATGCCGCCGAACAGCGTCGTCAGAATGAGGCCCGGCTGCACCTGGCCGCGATCGGCCAACAGCATCGCCGGGATGGTTGTGACGAGCAGAAGTTCGATGACTCGCGGCTTGGTCAAGGCAATATAGGCCATGACCAGGGCAAGCGCCCGGCGCGGCGCCGACTTCACGGGAGCACCATCGTCGCCGAAGTCCTCGAGCTCGTGGTCGTCGGGATGACCAGGGCCGCCTGCGAATCCGTGGCCGCCCGGCTGCTGCCCAATTCGCACTACGTCTCCTTGCACGGGCTCGAAACACACATGATCGTCAGCGCGCACATCTCCACCGATCATCGGTGCGGCGCGCACTACTACAGGCGATGGTAGACGTCGAGTACCCCGTCTCCAATTCTCAGGGCACCCAAAGTGCGTTGCAGCCGTCCAATGGGGGGAAGGCACGACAGCGGGCGCGGACGGAACTAGGCTGGTAGCGGACGCGAAAGATCCACATCGCGATCGGTCGCGTTACGGCCTCACTCGTACCAATGTCAGGAGATCTCTGCTCGTGTCGATCACAGACGATATTGACGTCCTCACCACGGCGCACCACCCCAGCGACTGGACGGACCTGGACACCAGGGCGGTCGACACCGTCAGAGTCCTCGCGGCGGATGCGGTACAGAAGGTCGGCAACGGTCACCCCGGCACCGCAATGAGCCTGGCGCCGCTCGCCTACACGCTCTTTCAGCGCACGATGCGTCACGATCCGACCGACACCACCTGGATCGGTCGCGACCGATTCGTTCTCTCGTGCGGTCACTCGAGCCTGACCCTCTACCTGCAGCTGTACTTGGGCGGCTTCGGTCTCGAATTGATCGACATCGAGTCGTTGCGCACCTACAAGTCGAAGACTCCCGGCCACCCAGAATTCCGCCACACCGACGGCGTCGAGATCACCACCGGCCCTCTCGGCCAGGGATTGGCCTCGGCAGTCGGTATGGCGATGGCATCGCGACGTGAGCGTGGACTGTTCGATCCCGAGCCCGCCCTCGGAGACAGCCCGTTCGACCACTTCATCTACGTCATCGCTTCCGACGGGGACATCGAGGAGGGCATCACCTCCGAGGCCTCGTCGCTGGCCGGAACGCAGCAGCTCGGCAACCTGATCCTGTTCTACGACGACAACAAGATCTCGATCGAACACTCGACCGACATCGCACTGTCGGAGAACACGGCCGCGCGCTACGAGGCGTACGGCTGGCACGTTCAGGTAGTGGAAGGCGGCGAGAACGTCACTGCGATCGAGGAAGCCATCGAGGCGGCCAAGGCCGTCACCGACAAGCCGTCGATCATCGTTCTGCGCACCATCATCGGTTTCCCCGCACCGACCATGATGAACACCGGTGCAGTGCACGGCGCTGCACTCGGCGACGAGGAAATCGAGAAGGTCAAGAAGGCCCTCGGTTTCGACCCGGAGAAGAAGTTCGAGGTCACCGACGAGGTCATCGCGCACACCCGTGCGCTCACCGAACGCGGACGCAAGGCGCACGCCGAGTGGAACACCGAATTCGACGCCTGGGCCGTACGCGAGCCCGAGCGCAAGCAGCTTCTCGACCGACTGACGGCCGGAGACCTCCCCGAGGGCTGGACCGACGTCCTCCCTACCTGGGAACCGGGCAGCAAAGCCATCGCAACCCGCGCGGCGTCCGGCGAGGTCCTCAATGCCGTGGGACCGGTCCTACCCGAGCTGTGGGGCGGATCCGCCGACCTTGCCGGTAGCAACAACACCACGATCAAGGGAGCGAAGTCGTTCGGTCCCACGTCGATCTCGACAGACGACTGGGATGCCGAGCCCTACGGTCGCACGCTGCACTTCGGCATTCGCGAGCACGCAATGGGCGCAATTCTGTCCGGCATCGTCATGCACGGACCGACCCGCGCCTACGGCGGCACGTTCATGCAGTTCAGCGACTACATGCGTCCGGCAGTCCGGTTGGCGTCGTTGATGGACATCGATCCCATCTACGTCTGGACTCACGACTCCATCGGACTCGGTGAAGACGGTCCGACGCATCAGCCGGTCGAGCACCTCGCCGCGCTGCGCGCCATCCCAAACCTGTCGGTGGTTCGCCCAGGTGACGCAAACGAGACTGCCTACGCGTGGCAGGCGGTTCTCGCGCGATCCAGCAGCAGCGGTCCTGTCGGTTTGGCTCTGACGCGTCAGGGCATCCCCATTCTTGAGGGAACGAGCTACGAGGGTGTATCGAAGGGCGGCTACATCCTCTCCGAGTCCTCCAAGGCAGCACCCGACGTCGTGCTCATCGGCACCGGGTCCGAATTGCAGTACGCCGTCGAGGCGCAGAAGCAACTCGAAGCACAGGGAATTGCTGCGCGTGTCGTGTCGATGCCGTGCGTCGAATGGTTCGAAAGCCAGGATCAGAATTACCGCGACCAGGTCATCCCGCCGACCGTCAAGGCTCGTGTGTCGATCGAAGCCGGCATCGCGATGCCGTGGTGGAAGATCGTCGGCGGCTTCGGCGAGATCATCTCCCTCGAGCACTACGGCGAATCCGCGGACGCCAAGACGCTCTTCCGTGAGTTCGGATTCACTGCCGAGGCCGTGACCGCGGCCGCGCAGCGCTCGATCACCAATGTGAAGGGATAACCCCCAATGACTCAGAACAAGAACCTCGCAGATCTGTCCGCAGCAGGCGTATCCGTCTGGCTCGACGATCTCTCTCGCGACCGCATCTCGTCCGGCAACCTGCAGGAACTGATCGACACAAAGAGTGTCGTCGGTGTGACGACGAACCCGTCGATCTTCCAGGCAGCACTCAGCAAGGGTGATGCCTACAACGCACAGGTCAACGAGTTGGCCGAGCGCGGGGCCGACGTGGATGCCACGATCCGTACCGTCACGACCGACGACGTACGCAACGCCTGCGACATCTTCGCTCCGGTCTTCCAGTCGTCGGCGGGAGTCGACGGCCGGGTCTCGATCGAGGTCGACCCACGTTTGGCTCACGACACCGACAAGACGATCGCTCAGGCAATCGAGCTGTGGAAGATCGTCGACCGTCCCAACGTGCTGATCAAGATCCCGGCTACCGAGGCGGGCATCCCGGCGATCGCGAAGGTGATCGGCGAGGGCATCAGCGTCAACGTCACACTGATCTTCTCCGTGGAGCGCTACGAGGCCGTCATCGGCGCGTACCTGGATGGTCTCGAAGCTGCTCGGGCAGCCGGACACGACCTCGACAAGATCCACTCGGTTGCATCGTTCTTCGTCTCGCGTGTCGATACCGAAATCGACGCACGACTCGACAAGATCGGGACGCCCGACGCCGAAGCGCTCAAGGGCAAGGCTGCATTGGCCAATGCGCGGCTGGCGTACGTCGCGTACCAGCAGACGTTCGAGGTCGGGCCTCGCTTCCACGAGCTCGCCGGCTCCGGTGGGCGCCCACAGCGTCCGCTCTGGGCATCGACGGGTGTGAAGAATCCTGCGTACCCGGACACGCTGTATGTCACCGACCTGGTGTCCCCCAACACTGTCAACACCATGCCGGAAAAGACACTCGACGCCGTCGCCGACCACGGCGAGGTCACGGGCGACACCATCTCGGGCAAGGGCGTCGAGTCCCAGGAGGTCTTCGACAAGTTGTCGGCGATCGGCATCGACATCACCGACGTCTTCGTCACCCTCGAGAACGAAGGCGTCGAGAAGTTCGAGGCATCGTGGAACGAACTGCTGGAGGCCACTGGCGAGCAGCTTCGCCAAGCGAGCCAGAAGAGCTGATACGTGAGCGCCGCAGACTCGAACCTCAAGGATCATGCGGAGTGGCACAACCCGCTCCGTGACCCTCGTGACAAGCGTCTCCCTCGAATTGCCGGACCATGCAGCCTGGTAATTTTCGGTGTCACAGGCGATCTGGCACGAAAGAAGCTCATGCCTGCGGTGTACGACCTGGCGAACCGGGGGCTTCTGCCCCCCGGTTTCGCCCTGGTCGGTTTTGCCCGCCGGGACTGGGCAGATCAGGATTTCGCCAAGATCGTGCACGATTCGGTGCGGGATCACGCGCGCACCCCGTTCAGTGAAGAAGTCTGGGACACCCTCGCCGAGGGATTCCGATTCGTCCAGGGATCCTTCGACGACGACGCCGCCTTCGACACGCTCGCGTCGACGCTCGCCGAGCTGGACTCCACTCGCGGCACCGGCGGCAATCACGCCTTCTATCTATCCATTCCGCCTGGCGCGTTTCCTGTTGTGTTGGAGCAACTTTCGCGTTCCGGTCTAGCTCGGAGTGAAGACGACAAGTGGCGACGCGTGGTGATCGAGAAGCCGTTCGGCCATGACCTGGCGAGCGCCAAGGAACTCAACGCGGTGGTGAACCGTGTGTTTCCGGAAGACCGGGTGTTCCGCATCGACCACTACCTCGGCAAAGAGACCGTCCAGAACATTCTGGCGTTGCGGTTCGCCAATCAGCTCTTCGATCCGATCTGGAACGCTCACTACGTCGACCATGTGCAGATCACGATGGCCGAGGACATCGGATTGGGCGGTCGTGCAGGGTATTACGACGGCATCGGTGCCGCACGCGACGTCATCCAGAACCATCTGCTACAGCTTCTGGCGATCACGGCCATGGAAGAACCTGTCAGCTTCAGCCCGTCCGAGCTTCAGTCGGAGAAGATCAAGGTTCTGTCCGCCACCAAACTGGCCGAACCGTTGGATCAGACGTCAGCGCGTGGGCAGTACGCAGCGGGATGGCAGGGAAGCCAGAAGGTCAAGGGGCTCAAGGAGGAAGAGGGATTCGACGCCGAATCCAACACCGAGACCTACGCAGCCATCACACTCGAGGTGGACACTCGCCGCTGGGGCGGGGTGCCGTTCTACCTACGAACCGGCAAAGCCCTTGGGCGTCGTGTCACCGAGATCGCCATGGTCTTCAAACGCGCACCACACCTGCCGTTCGACGCCACGATGACCGAGGAACTAGGTCAGAACGCTCTCGTCATCCGGGTTCAGCCCGACGAGGGTGTCACCATGCGGTTCGGTTCCAAGGTGCCCGGCTCGAGCATGCAGGTGCGTGACGTCAGCATGGACTTCAGCTACGGACAAGCGTTCACCGAATCCTCACCCGAGGCGTACGAACGCTTGATTCTCGACGTCCTGCTCGGTGAACCATCACTGTTCCCGGTCAACGCCGAGGTCGAGCTGTCGTGGAAGATCCTCGACCCGATTCTCGAATTCTGGGCTTCGGGCGGTACCGCCGAACCTTATGAGGCCGGAACCTGGGGTCCGTCGTCGGGCGACGAAATGATGGAACGCACCGGACGAGAATGGAGAAGGCCGTGATTGTCGACATTCCCGCCACCACGACGGCCGAGGTCGGCAAACAGTTGGTCGAACTGCGCGAGTCGGGGGGCGCTGTCACCATCGGCCGGGTACTCACGCTCATCGTGGCCAGCCGAGACTCGGGCAAGGCTGAACGCGCCATCGCTGCGGCGAACGAGGCAAGTCGCGAACACCCCTGCCGGGTCATCGTCCTGACGCACGGTGACAGCTCCGCGGAGTCCAGTCTCGATGCGCAGATTCGAGTCGGCGGCGACGCCGGTGCATCCGAGGTTGTGGTGTTGCGCCTCAACGGCGAGCTGGCCAACCACGAACACAGTGTGGTGATTCCGTTTCTTCTGCCGGATACGCCGATCGTTGCGTGGTGGCCGGACGAGGCGCCCGAAATTCCAGCCAAGGATCCGTTGGGACGCCTGGCCATTCGTCGAATCACTGATGCGACGAACGCGCCCGACACCACTGCGGCGATCAAGAGTCGCCTGTCCAGCTACAACCACGGTGACACCGACCTCTCGTGGAGCCGAATCACTTATTGGCGTGGTCTTCTCGCGACTGCGCTCGATCAGGCTCCGCACGAGAAGGTGTTGTCCGCAACGGTATCCGGCCTCAGTGAGGAGCCAGCTCTCGACATCCTCGCCGGTTGGCTTGCAGCGAAGCTCGGAATCGAAGTCCATCGTCGAACCGGGGAGCTTCGGGTCGAGCTGCAGCGCGAAACCACGAGTATCTCGATCACTCGTCCGCAGACCGGCAAGACCGCGACGCTGCGTCGTACCGGTCAACCGGACGCGGAAGTAGCTCTGGCGCGGCGAGGGACGCGTGAATGCCTCGCCGAGGAGTTGCGTCGTCTCGACACCGACGAGATCTACGAGCTGGCTTTGAACGGACTGTCGAAAGTGAGTTATGAGTAAGACATCGGTTCTTCAGTTTCTGGACGCGCAGGCGTTGGTCGACGCCGCTCGATCTCGATTCGTAGAGGTTGTGACGTCGGCCCAGGCCGAGCGTGGTTCGGCGTCCGTCGTGCTCACGGGTGGTGGAACCGGGATCGCGCTGTTGGAAGCTCTTCGCGCGGACTCGGGAGCCATCGACTGGGGCAACGTCGACATCTTTTTCGGCGACGAACGCTTCCTGCCCTCGGGTGATCCCGAGCGCAACGAGGTTCAGGCGTCGGAGGCGTTGCTCGATCACGTCGGCGTGCACCCGGATCGTGTCTTTCGGATGGCCGCGTCCGACGGCCCGCACGGGAGTGATCCTGAGGTGGCCGCGGCGGCGTACGCACAGGTTCTCGGGTCACGTTCGAGCGGCGAGCACACTCCAGCGTTCGACATTCACCTCCTCGGAATGGGAGGCGAAGGCCACATCAATTCGCTGTTCCCACATACTGATGCAGTGCGTGAGCAGCACCGATATGTAGTCGCGGTCGAGGACTCCCCCAAGCCTCCTCCGGTTCGAATCACGTTGACGCTCCCTGCTGTCCGCCGGGCCCAACACGTGTGGTTGCTCGTGTCGGGGGCGAACAAGGCCGACGCCGTTGCATCAGCAGTGGGCGGAGCCGATTCGGACGACGTTCCGTCGGCCGGCGCGGTCGGGTCCGAATCGACTGTGTGGTTCCTGGACACCGCCGCTGCATCGAAGCTCGACAAGAAATAGCACGCCGCTAATTCGGTTCCGCTCCGTCGATATCTCTTCGCTGCTGTTCTGCGTCGTCACCCTCGCAGCGTTCTTCGTGCGCGGTGTTGGACCTGACGAACCGCCTACCCTGCCCGCGGTAGGCGGTTCCGTCGCGCCATCCCCCTGCGCTGTCGGTGCATTGCCTCATACTTCTTTGGACGCGGCCGGCAACCGTCCGGTTCCATTCAACGCAGAGGATCGGACTAACCGCTGTTCCTCAGCGCCGTCGCGAGGCCGTTCATCGTGAGCAGAATTCCACGCTTGACGCGCTCGTCGTCGTCGCCAGCTCGGTAGCGCCGCAGCATCTCGACCTGCATCTGATTGAGCGGTTCGAGGTACGGGAACCGGTTGTGGACCGATCGTTCGAGCGAGGAATTGTCCTCGAGCAACCGGGAGTACCCGGTAATCTTCAGGTACATGTCGATGGTCTTGGCGTGTTCGGCTTCGATCATTCCGAAGATTCGCCGGCGCAACTCCTCGTCCGGAACGAGCTCGGCGTACCGAGCAGCGATCCCGAGATCCGACTTCGCCATCACCTGCGCAAGATTGGACAGCACAGTCTGGAAGAACGGCCACTTCCGGTACAGGTCGGTCAACACGGCAAGCTTGGCGTCGTCGCCGTCGACCCACTCCGCGAACGCCGATCCGGTGCCGTACCAGCCCGGCAGCATCACGCGGCACTGACTCCACGACATCACCCACGGAATTGCGCGGAGGTCGTACACCGAATTCGTCGGCTTACGCGAGGCGGGCCTGCTTCCGATATTCAACTCCCCCACCTCGGCGACGGGGGTGGACGTGCGGAAATACTCGACGAAACCAGGCTCCTCGTGAACCAGACGGCCGTATGCCGCACGTGCTTTGGCCGCCAGGTCGTCGAGGACCTCGTAGGCGGGTTCGGCTCCGTCGCCGAGACCTTCGACGTCCAGCAGTGTCGACTCCAGCGTGCCCGCGACGAGCGATTCCAGGTTTCGACGAGCCATGGACGGCTCGGCGTACTTGGCGGCAATGATCTCGCCCTGCTCGGTGAGCCGAAGCGAACCCTGCACGACGCCAGGAGGCTGCGCAAGGATGGCGTCGTAACTCGGTCCACCGCCGCGACCGACCGTACCGCCGCGACCATGGAAGAGCCGCAACCTGATTCCGGTCTTGCGAGAAGCCTCCAGCAAGTCGAGCTCGGCACGATAGAGCGCCCAGTTCGCCGCGAGGTAGCCACCGTCCTTGTTGGAGTCGGAGTATCCGAGCATGACTTCCTGGTTCATGCCGCGGCCTGCAACCAAGGCACGGTAGACGGGAACATCGAGCGTAGCTACGAGAGTGGCAGCACCTTGCTGTAGATCTTCGATGGTTTCGAACAGCGGGACGACACCGACCGTCGACGTGGGTGCCGTGCCATCGACGCCGGGATCGAAAATTCCCGCTTCTTTGAGAAGCAGCGCGGCCTCGAGCATGTCGCTGACCGACTGGCACATGCTGATGATGTAGTTCTGAATCGTGTCGGGACCCAGGTGGTCGATCGCTTCCTTCGCCGCGCGCACGATGCCCAGTTCCTTGGCAGCGAGTTCGCTCAGCTCTGCGGTCGGGCCGACGAGCGGTCGACGCGTCGTGAGTTCACGCGAGAGGACAGCGACACGCTCGTCTTCGGCCAACGACACATAATCTGGATGCACGCCCGCCCACGCCAACAGCTCGGCGACCACTTCCTCGTGGGTTTCCGAGTTCTGTCGCATGTCCAAGGCCTGCAGGTGAAATCCGAACGTCTCCACCGATTGGCGAAGCGACAGCAGCCTGTCGTCTGCGATCAGAGCATCACCGTCGGCACGCAAGGCCCGGTCGATCGTGTCGAGATCATCGAGTACGTCCTGGGGCGCGGTGTAGGGAGTCGAGCCCAGATCGAGTCCTGCGACGGGCACCGAATCGAGGACCTTCAGGGCCGTCGCGGTGAGCCTGGCACGGATACCACGCACGGCCACTCGATACGGCTCATCGTTGCGCCGATCGTCTGGATCTCCGGATTCTGCTGCGAGAGTGGCCAATTCGTCAGTGACCGATACCAGACGAACAGACATCGACAGTTCCTTCTCCAGCGCTACCAATTCATCGAGATAGCGCGAGAAGGCGGCGAAGCCTGCTTGATGGGTTGCAGTGTGTACAACGTCAGCGGTGACGTTGGGGTTTCCGTCGCGGTCACCACCGATCCACGAACCGGGCCGCAGGATCGGCCGCGGAAGGAGATCGTCCTCCGGCCATCGCTGCCTCAGCGCCTCCCTGACGTCGGCGTTGAGTGCAGGAATGACATCGAACAGCGAGGTCTCGAAATAGCGGAGGCCGACCTCGATCTCGTCCTGAATACGGAGGCGCGAGAGCCTGATCAACGCGGTCTCCCACAACGTCAACACTTGACGGCGAATCGACGCATCGATGACGGCAAGCTCTTTCGCGGCCCGAGGACCACCCGCCGAGTGCGCTGAGGTCGCAACCTCGCGCCTGCGCATGAGTTCGGTGATCTTGGACTGCACATCGAACACCGTGCGACGGCGAGTTTCGGTCGGGTGTGCTGTGATCACCGGCGCGACAAGCGAATCGGTCAGCGCTTCGGCGACCTGCGTCCTGGTCAGATTCGCGGCATCGAGCTTGTTCCACGTGGCGTCGAGACTGCTGTCCTGCGGCGGATCCCCGCGGTCGAGGTGGATGGCGCGTCGACGCTCACGGTGCAGATCCTCGGCAAGATTTGCGAGGAGGGAAAAATGGCTGAAGGCCCGAATCAGCGGGATTGCCCGGGCTACTTCGACATCGGAGTAGATGCCGAGGGAATCGTCACGTCCGACTTCGGAACGACGAACCGCGAACGATTCGACACGAGCACGCTCGACCAGTTCGAAGACTTCGTCGCCCTCGTGTTCGCGAATGATCTCGCCGAGAATTCCGCCGAGATAGCGGATGTCTTCCCGGAGCGGTTCGGTCAACTCGCGGCCGTGTGCCGTTGGGGTGACGAACGCCGGAGATCCGGCCGACTCGAAAGGGGTTTCGCTCATGAATCGATTATCGTGCACGTGAACCCCGGACGCAGTCCGAGGGAGGTCAGGAGAACTTGATCTCGAGACCGATTCCGAGAATCGCAATGAGCCAGACGATGCCTGTGAAGATGGTCAACCGATCGAGGTTCTTCTCGACGACGGTAGAACTCGACAGCGACGACTGAACACCACCACCGAACAGACTGGACAGGCCGCCGCCCTTACCCCGGTGCAGCAGCACCAGCAGGATGAGCGCCAGGCTGGTGACTACCAGCAAAATATCCAGGAACAGATCCATATCCGCCTCACATCGATTCAGCTCACAACCCATGACAGCCTACCTGCCGCGCGCACGCTGCTGTGCCACGCCCCTCACGGGCACGTGACACGGCAG
Organism: Rhodococcus sovatensis; assembly: GCF_037327425.1. Classification (NCBI taxonomy): domain Bacteria; kingdom Bacillati; phylum Actinomycetota; class Actinomycetes; order Mycobacteriales; family Nocardiaceae; genus Rhodococcus; species Rhodococcus sovatensis. The sequence goes on from NZ_CP147846.1 coordinate 2,166,796, forward strand.
CGTCGAGCTACTTCCGGCCTATATTGCTGATCAGGGCAGAGGCCCACCGGCGGCGATAGCCGACAGCGTCGAGAACTCGTCCGCCTTGAGCGAGGCGCCACCGACAAGTGCGCCGTCTACGTCCGGCTGGCCGACGATCTCGCCGACGTTCTTGGCGTTGACCGAGCCGCCGTAGAGAATACGAACACCCGCAGCGACATCAGCGGAGGCAAGGGTCTTCAATTCTTCACGAATCGCCGAGCACACTTCCTGTGCGTCCGACGCGCTGGCAACCCGCCCAGTGCCGATAGCCCAGACGGGTTCGTACGCGATGACGACCTTCGAGATGTCGTCGGCGGACAACCCTGCCAGCGACCCGCGGAGCTGCGCCACGTTGTAGGACACATGCTCACCGGCCTCGCGGATGTTGAGGCCCTCACCGATGCACACGATGGGGGTCAAGCCGTGCTTGAGCGCGGCCTTCGTCTTGGCCAGTACTGCAGCGTCGTCCTCGCTGTGCAATGTACGACGCTCGGAATGTCCGACCACGGCGAAGGTGCAGCCGAGCTTGGCCAGCATCGCGCCGCTGATCTCGCCGGTGTACGCGCCCGAATCGTGGGCCGACACGTCCTGCGCACCGAAGGTGAGCAGAAGCTTGTCGCCCTCGATCAGCGTCTGCACGCTACGGATATCGGTGAACGGCGGGATGACCGTCACGTCAACCTTGTCGAAGTACTTCGCCGGCAGCGAGAAAGCGATCTTCTGCACCAGCGAGATTGCCTCGAGGTGATTCAGATTCATCTTCCAGTTGCCTGCGATGAGCGGCTTACGTGCCATGGTCGATCAGCCTTCCAATGCAGCGAGACCGGGAAGCTGCTTGCCCTCGAGGTACTCGAGCGACGCGCCTCCCCCGGTCGAGATGTGCGAGAAACCGTCGTCCGGCAGTCCGAGCGCCCGAACGGCTGCGGCTGAATCGCCACCACCGACGACACTGAATGCGCCCTTCGCCGTTGCACCGACGATCGACTCTGCGATGCCTTTGGTTCCAGCTGCGAACTTCTCGAACTCGAACACGCCCGCAGGGCCATTCCAGAAGATCGTCTTGGCGTTGGACAACACAACACTGAATCGGCGGACCGATTCGGGTCCGATGTCCAGACCCATCCAACCGTCTTCGATCGCCGACGCTTCGACCGTCTTCGCTTCTGCGTCCGCGGCGAACTTGTCACCGACGACGATGTCCACCGGCAGGTGGATGACGTCGCCGAAGCGCTCCAGCAAGTCTTTGCAGACGTCGATCTGATCCTCCTGCAGCAGCGAGGAACCCACCGAATAGCCCTGCGCTGCAAGGAATGTGAAGGCCATGCCCCCGCCGATGACGAGGGTGTCGACCTTCGGAGCCAGCGCCTCGATGACACCGAGCTTGTCCGACACCTTCGAACCGCCGAGAACCACCGCATACGGGCGGGCCGGATCCTCGGTGAGCTTGGCGAGCACGTCGACCTCGGTGGCCACCAGGCCACCCGCGTACGACGGCAGCAACTGCGCTACGTCGTACACCGACGCCTGCTTGCGATGCACGACGCCGAAGCCGTCGGACACGAATGCGCCCTCACCGTCGGTCAGTGCGACCAACTCGGCTGCCAGCTTCGCTCGTTCAGTTTCGTCCTTGCTGGTTTCGCGAGGATCGAATCGAATGTTCTCGAGCAGCAACACGTCGCCGTCGGTGAGACCTTCGGCGCGAGCCTGGGCATCCTGACCGACGACGTCGCCCGCCAACTGGACATGGCGTCCGAGTAGCTCGGCAAGCTTCGATGCCACCGGAGCCAACGAGTACTTCGCATCCGGCTTGCCGTCCGGCCGGCCGAGGTGCGCGGTGACGATCAGCTTGGCGCCGGCGTCGAGCAACGCGTTCAACGTGGGGAGCGACGCGACGATCCGACCGGGATCGGTGATGACACCGTTCTCGATCGGGACGTTGAAGTCCGAGCGCACGAGCACCGCGCGACCGGACACGCCCGCGTCGATCAAGTCCTGCAAAGTCTTGACTGCCATGTGATCAGAGAGACTTTCCGACGAGTCCGATGAGGTCTGCGAGGCGGTTGGAGTAGCCCCACTCGTTGTCGTACCAGGACACGATCTTGACCTGGTCGTCGATGACCTTGGTCAGGCCTGCATCGAAGATCGACGAATGCGGATCGGTGACGATGTCCGAGGACACGATCGGATCCTCGGTGTACTTCAGAATGCCCTTCAGCGGGCCTTCGGCAGCGGCCTTCATCGCAGCGTTGATCTCTTCGACCGAAGCGGACTTCTTCAGGTTCGCCGTGAGGTCGGTGACCGAACCCGTCGGGATCGGAACCCGAAGTGCGTATCCGTCGAGCTTGCCGAGCAGCTGCGGGAGAACCAGGCCGATCGCTTTGGCTGCACCCGTTCCGGTCGGCACGACGTTGAGGGCAGCTGCACGCGCACGACGGAGGTCGCTGTGCGGGCCGTCCTGCAGGTTCTGGTCCTGCGTGTATGCGTGGATCGTCGTCATCAGGCCCTTGACGATGCCGAACTCGTCGTCGAGCACCTTGGCGATGGGGCCGAGGCAGTTGGTGGTACACGAGGCGTTGGAGATGATGTTCTGGCTGCCGTCGTACTTGTCGTCGTTGACGCCCATGACAATCGTGATGTCCTCACCCTTGGCCGGAGCCGAGATGATGACCTTCTTGGCGCCGGCGTCGAGGTGCCCCTTGGCCTTTGCCGCATCGGTGAAGATACCGGTGGACTCGACGACGACATCGACGCCCAGCTCGCCCCACGGAAGCTCGTTCAACGGTCCGCGGTGCGCCAGGGCCTTGATGCGCTGATCGCCGACGACGATGGTGTCGTCACCGTCGAGCGAGACCTCGTACGGCAAACGGCCGAGGATGGAGTCGTACTTCAGCAGGTGAGCGAGCGTCGCATTGTCGGTCAGGTCGTTGACAGCCACGATCTCGATGTCGGTGGTGCCCAGTGCTTTCTGCGCATCGACCGCTCTGAAGAAGTTGCGTCCGATGCGGCCGAAGCCGTTCACGCCTACCCGGATCGTCACTGTTCGCTCCTAAGTTGTTGAACCAATTTTCGTGTTCTGCACGTAGGTACATCCCCACATGCGGTTTCCACCCTAGTGGTCGAGCTGCGGTTGCGCGCGCATCACCCGCAACCTGTGGTTCAAGCCTCGTCGAGCAACTCAGCGGTGACTGCGGACTCGGTGTCCGGAATACCCGTGTCCTTCGCTTTCCGATCCGCCATCGACAACAGCCGCCGGATTCGTCCGGCGACGGCATCCTTCGTCATGGGTGGATCCGCGAGTTGCCCGAGCTCTTCCAAAGACGCCTGCCGGTGCTGGACCCGAAGCGAACCGGCAGCGGCAAGATGATCGGGTACGTCTTCCCCGAGTATCAGCAGCGCCCGTTCGACCCTCGCCGCTGCTGCGACTGCTGCGCGAGCCGATCGCCGCAGATTGGCGTCGTCGAAGTTGGCGAGCCGGTTCGCGGTCGCTCGAACTTCTCGTCGCATGCGGCGTTCCTCCCACACCAGCCGGGTGTCCTGCGCGCCCATCCGTGTCAGCAGTGCGCCGATTGCCTCACCGTCGCGCACCACGACTCGATCTGTTCCCCGCACCTCGCGAGCCTTTGCCGCAACCCCGAGCCTGCGAGCCGCTCCGACGAGCGCCAGGGCGGCCTCCGGACCGGGGCAGCTGATCTCGAGCGCCGAGGACCGGCCGGGCTCGGTGAGCGATCCATGCGCCAGAAAGGCGCCGCGCCACGCCGCTTCGGCGTCGCCGACCGTCCCACCGACCACCTGAGCCGGGAGACCTCGAACCGGTCGTCCACGCATGTCGAGCAGCCCTGTTTGCCGCGCGAGAGCCTCGCCGTCCTTGGCAACACGTACCACGTACCGAGAACTCTTGCGCAGTCCGCCGGCACTGAGAACATGCACGTCGGAGGAGTACCCGTACAGGTCGAATATCTCCCGGCGTAGACGTCGAGCGATCGAACCGAGGTCGACCTCTGCCTCCACCACGACTCGTCCGGCAACGATGTGAAGCCCACCGGCGAACCGCAGAAGAGCCGAAACTTCGGCTCGTCTACAACTCACCTGAGTGATCGCGAGCCTGCTCAGCTCGTCCTTCACCTCCGCTGTCATGGCCACGAAGTGATCCCCTCTCTGCGCGGCACACTCGACGCGGCATCTCCCTGTGAAGAGACGATGCTACCGAGGGCCGCAGCCAACTTTCCGAAATGATGAGCGTGAGTACCCGATTCGGCGACGTCGACGTACACGACCTCGGCGCCCAAGCGTGCCGCCGCGCGCGCGAGATGTTCGCGCTCGCCGCCGGGAGGCACGAACGCCGAGTCGACCACCACATGGTCGACGCCGAATTCGGGTGCGTGTTGGGACAGTACGTGCAGATGTCGTTCCGCGGAGAATCCAGTGGTCTCGCCGAGCTCCGGAGCGAGATTGAGGACCAGTACCTTCTGCGCCGAGGACCGATCGAGCGCGGTGAGCAGCTCCGGTACGAGAACGTGGGGAATCACACTTGAGAACCACGACCCAGGTCCGAGTACCACGAGATCGGCGGCCGCGATTGCCGCCACCGCCTCCGGGGTCGCAGGTGGATCCGACGGCAGCAGTCGAACGCGTCGGACCTTTCCAGGGGTCGTCGCTACCGCGACCTGACCGCGGATGACTCGGCTGACTCGCGGGTCTTCTTCCAGTCCCGACACATCCGCCTCGATGTCGAGCGGTATGGGCGCCATCGGCACCACTCGCCCGTCGATTCCGAGCAGCCGCGCTGCCTCGTCCAGCGCCAGCACCGTGTCCCCGAGCACTTCGGTGAGCCCTGCGAGGATCAAGTTGCCGACGGAATGGCCCGCCAATGCGCCCGACCCGCCGAACCGGTGTTGCATCACGTCGGCCCACATCCGAGTCCGCGGTTCCTCCGACGACAACGCCGCCAATGCCATTCGGAGGTCGCCCGGTGGGAGCATTCCGAGCTCGGTTCGGAGGCGTCCCGACGATCCGCCGTCGTCGGCAACGGTGACGACGGCAGTCACGTCCGATGCGAGCATCCGAGCGGCGCTGAGCGTCGCGTACAGACCGTGGCCGCCACCCAGTGCGACAACCTTCATTCCGGAGCGTGTCGATCCAGTCATTCGCGGCCCACATCTCGGTGCAAGACGCGCACGGACAGATCGTCGTGCCGATCGAGCATGGCTGCCAGCGCTTCGGTCATGGCCACACTCCGGTGCTTGCCACCGGTACATCCAACCGACACGGTCATGTAACTCTTGCCCTCTCTGCGGTACCCCTCGACCGTCAGTTGCAGAAGGTGGTGGTAGGTCTCCAGGTAGTCCTGGGCACCGTCCTGACCGAGTACGTAGTCACGAACCGCCGCCTCCCGCCCGGTGTGCTCGCGCAATTCGGGAACCCAGTGAGGGTTCGGCAGAAATCGGACGTCGCAGACGAGATCGGAATCGATCGGCAAGCCGTATTTGAACCCGAACGATTGCACCGTCACACCGATCATGGCAGCGTCCGTTCCGCCGAACGATGCCTCCACCCTGCGCCTGAGCTGATGCACCGACAGAGACGTGGTGTCGATGACAAGATCGGCGGCCGCCTTGACCTGGGCCAGACGTTCCCGCTCCGCCGCTATGCCCTCGGTCAAGGTTCCGTCCTGGCCGTCGTTCTGCAACGGATGGCTTCGACGATTGGACTCGAACCGCTGAATCAGAACGGCATCGGTCGCGTCGAGAAACAGAACCCGATTGCGCACGCCCTTCGTGTCCAGCTCGCGCACTACCCAACCGAGATCACCGGTGAACAGCCGACTGCGCACGTCCATGACCAGCGCGAGCCGCTCGATTCGCGGCTCGGACTCCAGCCCCAGATCGATCATCTTGGAAATGAGTTCGGGAGGTAGGTTGTCTGCGACGTACCAGCCCAGATCCTCCAGAACCTTGGCTGCCGTACGGAGTCCGGCGCCCGACAGTCCCGTAACCAGGGCGACCTCGATATTGTCCGATTCGCTCACGTGAACGCCTGCCCTGTCGAAGTTGTCTCGGGCCGACCCCGAACCTGCTCGACGTCATCATTGCCCACCTGCGGAAGCGACGTGGCCAAACCTACCTCCTGTCCGGCTTCCGGGTCACCGGCGCCGAGGGCATCGAGAACTGCTTTGGCGGTGGTTTCGCCGATCCCGGGAACCTCGGTGATCTCGGTGATCGTCGCCTGTTTCAAGTTGGCGACAGACCCGAAGTGGGTTACCAACGCGGTACGCCGGGTCTCCCCCAGTCCCCGAACCGAATCGAGAGCCGATGCAGTCATCCGCCGAGAGCGCTTACTGCGATGGAAGGTGATGGCGAATCTGTGCGCCTCGTCGCGCACTCGTTGCAGCAAGTACAGCGATTCACTTGTTCTGGGCAGAATGACTGGATCGGATTCGCCGGGCACCCATACCTCTTCCAAACGCTTCGCGAGCCCGACGACGGCGACATCCGTCACGCCCAGCTCGTCGAGCACCTCGGCAGCAGCGGCCACCTGAGGTGCGCCGCCGTCCACGACGAACAGATTCGGCGGATACGCGAAGCGACGAGGACGGCCGGTCTGCGGGTCCAGCGACGCTTCGGGAGACAGATCGCCACCCGAGTCGGCTTCGCCGGCATCCGAGCTGTGTCGTAGGAATCGGCGACGGGTCACCTCGGCGATACTCGCGACATCGTCGGAGTGACCGTCCCCAGCAGCCTCCTTGATGGCGTAGTGCCGATAATCGCTCTTGCGTGGCAGGCCGTCTTCGAACACCACGAGCGAGGCGACCACATCGGTCCCCTGAACATGCGAAATGTCGATGCACTCGATACGTAGGGGCGCGGAATCGAGATCGAGCGCTTCCTGGATCCCCTGCAGCGCAGCGGACCTGGATGTGAAGTCACCGGCCCTCTTCAATTTGTGTTGCTGCAGAGCCTCTTTGGCGTTGCGCTCGACGGTTTCAGCCAACGCCTTCTTGTCGCCGCGCTGCGGCACCCGCAACTGCACGTTCGATCCGCGAAGCGTGGAAAGCCACAGCTGCACTTCGTCCGCATTGGCCGGCAGCACGGGCACGAGAACTTCCTTCGGCACCGCATTGGAACTGCCGTCCTCATTGCCCGGGGTCTGGGAAGACAGCGCGGCCTCCTGTCCGTAGAACTGGGTCAGGAATTGCTCGACGAGAGCCGGTAGATCCGACTGATCGTCGCGTCGTGTCTCGACGACCTCACCAGCTTTCTCCACAACCCATCCGCGCTGACCTCGCACACGGCCACCGCGGACGTGGAACACCTGGACGGCCGCCTCGAGCGGATCGGTGGCGAACGCAACGAGATCGGCATCGGTGCCGTCACCGAGCACCACGGCTTGCTTCTCGAGTGCTCGCTTCAGTGCACCGACATCGTCGCGCAACCGTGCAGCCGTCTCGAAGTCCAAATTCTCCGACGCGTCCTGCATCTTCTTCTCGAGTTGCCGAACCAGTTTGTCGGTCTTGCCGGACAGGAAGTCGCAGAAGTCCTCGACTATCCGTCGATGTTCGTCGGCGGTCACTCGGTCGATGCACGGCGCCGAGCACTTGTCGATGTATCCGAGAAGGCAGGGCCGACCGATCTGCTTGTGACGCTTGAGAACCCCGGTCGAACAAGTGCGTGCCGGAAAAACCCTCAGCAGCAGATCCAGTGTCTCGCGAATAGCCCACGCGTGCGCGTACGGACCGAAGTACCGCACTCCTTTGCGGCGCGGACCGCGGTACACGAAGAGTCTGGGGTATTCCTCGTTCATCGTGACCGCGAGCATCGGATAGCTCTTGTCGTCCCGGTACCGAACGTTGAACCGGGGGTCGAACTCCTTGATCCAGTTGTACTCGAGTTGTAGTGCCTCGACCTCGGTGGTGACGACCGTCCACTCGACCGATGCCGCGGTGGTGACCATCTGACGGGTACGAGGATGGAGCGAGGCGATGTCGGCAAAATACGAATTGAGGCGGCTTCGCAGGCTTTTGGCCTTGCCGACGTAGATCACGCGTCCATGGGGATCACGAAATTTGTACACGCCGGGTTCGACCGGGATGGTTCCGGTCGCCGGGCGATATGTAGCTGGATCGGACACGAAACCCAGGCTAGTCGTTGGGTCCGACGGAGTACTTGGCCTCCAACGACCTGAAGGTGCGAACGGCAGCAACGGCATGGTCGCGATCGTTCGACTGGATGGCCATCACCGGTATGAACTCGTCGTCGGGGATATCGACTCGCGCCCACATCGCTCCGTCCGGGAAGGACAGCCCACGCACGAGATCCCACTCGATGAGCCGCTCGGAGAAAATGTTTCGTACCGCGACGCCGCTCTTCCCCACACGGACCCGTGGTCGAGTAAGTAGCAGAGCGACTCCGGCGAGCAGGAAGCCGATTCCGGCCATCGCGACTTGGTCCGCAGTCCTGAAGTAGACCCCGGTCGGCGATACACGCAGCAGGATTGCAACCGTCGTGTGCGCCACGACGAGCAGCACTGCGGCGGCGATTGCGTACCTGGCGGACTTCTTCGAACGAACCTCGAGATCCCAGTCGCGGCCGCTCATCGAAAGTCCTGGTTCGTCCACGGTTGGCGCAGATGCTTGAGCGTCAACGCGGTGTCGATCGCCGCAGCCGCCGCTTGTGCTCCCTTGTCCTCCTTCGAACCAGGCAGGCCCGAGCGATCGAGTGCCTGCTGCTCGTCGTCGGTGGTCAGGACACCGTTGGTGACGGGTGTGCTCTCGTCGAGAGACACTCGTGTCAGACCGGCTGTCACGGCGTCACACACGTACTCGAAGTGTGGGGTGCCGCCACGGATGACGACACCGAGCGCGATGACCGCGTCGTGATCACGTGCGAGAGCCTGCGCGACGACGGGTAGCTCGATGGCGCCTGCGACCCGCACCACCGTCACATCGGTGACGCCGGCTTCGGCGACCTTCTTCTGTGCGCCGTCGAGGAGAGCCTCGGATACGGTTCGGTGCCACTGACCGGCGACGATGGCGATCTTGAGGCCTGCGGCTCCGTCGAATTCGAGTCTCGGTTCGCCTTCGCCGCTCACGAGAGCCGTCCGCTTTCGTAGTCGTCGAGACCGACGAGATCGTGCCCCATACGATCTCGCTTCGTGCGCAGATAGGTCAAGTTTTCCGCGTTGGCCCGCAACGGCATCGGGACACGTTCGGTGACGTGCAGTCCGTACCCGTCGAGTCCGACGCGCTTGGCCGGGTTGTTCGTCAGCAGTCGCATCGAGGAAATACCGAGGTCGACGAGTATCTGTGCGCCGATTCCGTAATCCCGGGAATCGGCGGGCAGCCCCAACTGGAGGTTGGCATCGACGGTGTCCGAACCGGCATCCTGCAATTGGTAGGCCTGCAACTTGTGCAGCAATCCGATTCCGCGTCCCTCGTGTCCACGCATGTACAACACGACGCCGCGTCCCTCCTGCGCGATCATGTCGAGGGCCGCATCCAGCTGAGGTCCGCAGTCGCAGCGGAGCGAACCGAACACATCGCCGGTGAGGCATTCGGAGTGAACTCGTACGAGGACGTCACTACCGTCGCCGTCGGGACCCGCGATGTCGCCGCGTACCAGTGCTACGTGCTCGACCTCGTCGTAGACGCTCTGGTATCCGACGGCTCGGAAGGTGCCATGTGCGGTCGGGATTCGAGCGTCGGCGATACGCACGACGTGCTTCTCGTGTTTGCGACGCCATGCGATGAGATCGGCAATGGAGATCAGCGCCAGGTCGTGATCGTCGGCGAACACCCGAAGCTCGTCCGTCTGTGCCATCGCGCCTTCGTCTTTTTGGCTGACGATCTCGCAGATGACCCCCGCCGGACGTAGATCTGCCATGCGCGCGAGATCGACGGCTGCCTCGGTATGGCCGGGTCGGCGAAGCACTCCGCCCTCCTTGGCCCGCAGTGGAACGACGTGGCCCGGCCGGGTGAAGTCGTTCGCGCCCGTGTTCGCATCGGCGAGAAGCCGCATCGTCGCGGCACGGTCCGACGCCGAGATTCCGGTACCGATTCCTTCTCGTGCGTCGACGGTGACGGTGTACGCCGTGCCGTGCTTGTCCTGGTTGGTGGCAAACATCGGCGGCAGACCGAGGCGATCGCAATCTTCGCCCGACAGCGGTACACAGAGGTAACCGGAGGTGTAGCGCACCATGAACGCCACGAGCTCGGGTGTTGCCTTCTCTGCTGCGAAAATCAGATCGCCTTCGTTTTCGCGATCTTCGTCGTCGACTACCACCACCGCTTTACCTGCGGCTATGTCGGCGACCGCACGCTCGATACTGTCGAACCTAGTCACGTCCTACGCTCCATACGTCTTGTTCTGGACCCGGAATATGCGGTGCAGATACATCTTCACAGTACTTTCCGGCACACCTAGTCTGCGGCGAGGGTCTGCAGTCGCTCGACATACTTGGCGATAACGTCGACCTCGAGATTGACCGGGGTTCCGACGTCGGAACGGCCCAATGTGGTCAGGTCGAGTGTGGTGGGAATCAACGAGATCTCGAACCAGTGTTCGGCGTTGTCGTCCTGACCGAGGCCCGACACCGTCAACGACACTCCGTCGACTGTGATCGATCCCTTTTCCACGACGTACCGGGCGACCGACGTCGGCATCGCGACCCTCACGACAGTCCAGTTCGCGGAGGGCGCGAGGCTCACGACGGTGCCCGTTCCGTCGACGTGACCTTGCACGAGATGACCACCGAGCCTGCTGCCGAGGGATGCCGCGCGTTCGAGGTTGACCCGGCTGCCGACCTCCAGACGTTGCAAGCTCGACCGATTCAGCGTCTCCTGCATGACATCAGCGGTGAACGCGCCGTCGGCCAGGACATCGACGACCGTGAGGCAGACGCCGTTGACTGCGATGGAATCCCCATGACCGGCATCCGAGGTCACAATCGGGCCCTTGACGGTGAAACGTGCCGCGTCGGTGAGGTCTTCTTTGCCGACGATCTCGCCGAGTTCTTCGACTATTCCGGTGAACACTGTTGTTCTCACTTCTCTTCGGCGAGCCGGTCTGGCTCGCGGACTGCACCTTCTCGGATGGGAACCGCGCTGACGACGACGTCCGACCCGAGTACGGCAACGCTCTCGATCGAGAACCTCTTGGCGTCGGAGATTGTTCCGACTCCCGCATTCTCCACCGCTGCGGACCCGGCGCCCAGGACGACCGGGGCGATGTACGCCACGACGCGGTCGACGAGGCCTGCGGCAAGGAACGCACCTGCCAGTCGGGGGCCACCTTCGAGCAGAACGTCGGTGTGCTCGGCCAGCGCATCGATCACGACTTGCGGATCGCGGGTGCGCAGGAACGTCGTGGGGGCATCGGCGTTGCGAATGCGCGCAGACGCAGCAATGTCGCGTTCACCTACGACGACCCGAACTGGCTGATGAGGCGAATTCGACCCGTCGGGAAAGCGCGCAGTCAGCAGCGGATCGTCGGCCTCGACGGTCCCGGTCCCCACGATGATGGCGTCGAGCTTGGCTCGCTGCGCGTGGACATGGGCTCGAGCGTCGGGGCCGGTGATCCATTGACTCGTGCCATCCTGCGCCGCGCTTCGACCGTCGAGGCTGGCGGCGTACTTGAAGGTGATGTGAGGACGGCCGGTTCGCTGCTTGTGCAACCAGGCCCTCAACGGGCCCTGCTCGGCGGCATCGGCCCCCAGCCCCGACTCGACGTCCACTCCTGCGCCTTCGAGCGTCCGGGCGCCGCCTCTGGCCAGGGGATTCGGATCGGACACAGCGTAGACAACCCGGGCGATTCCCGCTTCGACGAGGGCCTGAGAACACGGACCGGTACGGCCGGTGTGGTTGCACGGCTCCAACGTCACTACCGCGGTGCCGCCACGCGCCTTCTCCCCTGCTCTCTGCAACGCAACGATTTCTGCGTGCGCCCCGCCAGGCGGACGGGTGGAACCGACTCCGACGACGACACCGTCGGCATCGAGAACGACTGCGCCGACCGGCGGATTGGGACTCGTTCGGCCTCGTGCCGCTTCGGAGGCTTCGATGGCGATCGCCATCGCGTCGCCTTCACTGACGCGGCCGTCCGTCACCATCAGAGCGACAGGTGCTTGGACGCCCCAGCGGCTTTGGCTCGAAGAGCCCGGACGGCGGCGGCTGGATCCGCAGTGCCGTACACCGCAGAACCCGCGACGAAGCAGTCGATTCCGGCCTCGGCTGCCTGCTCGATGGTGTCGGTGTTGATCCCGCCGTCGATCTCCACGACCAGCGTCAATTCACCGGCGTCGACGAGCTTGCGAACGGCACGCGCCTTGCTCAGCACCTCGGGCATGAACGACTGGCCGCCGAACCCTGGCTCGACACTCATCACGAGCAACGTGTCGAATTCCCGAAGGATCTCGAGATACGGCTCGATCGGGGTTCCCGGCTTGACGCTCAGGCCAGCCCGCGCGCCTGCCGCGCGAATATCCTTCGCGACTGCGATCGGATCGTCGGTCGCTTCCGCGTGGAACGTCACGTTGTACGCACCGGCCTCGGCGTACGGCGGCGCCCACCGCGCCGGGTCCTCGATCATGAGGTGGCAATCGAGCGGGATGTCGGTCGCCTTCAGCAAGCTCTGCACCACGGGAAGCCCGAGCGTCAGATTCGGCACGAAGTGTGCGTCCATGACATCGACGTGAAGCCAGTCCGAGCCGGCTACGGCCTCGGCTTCCTCGCCCAGGCGAGCGAAGTCGGCGGAAAGAATGGACGGTGCGATCATCGGGGCTGCCACGGTTACGAGCCTAGTGCGTCTTTCGACGGACTCTGCCTCTGACCTGACGGTTGGGCCATTGCTGCTTCGATGGCATGTGCATGATCGGACGACTGGTGTCCTCGGCCGCTTGGTCCGGTTTACGCTAGAACAGTCCGATCGAGCGAGAGAAGGATGCAGGTCGATGCAGCATTACTGGTTGAGCGGTGGTGTCTACTGGTCCAACGCAGTCTTGTTGTTGCTTGTAGTCGTTGCCGCATCGTTCGTCACCTGGTGGGTGTTCTACAAATAGCAGCGCTCCGCCCGGGACAGGAGCCTGATCCCAGAGGACCTAGATAGTCGCTGCAACTGCTTCGTGCAAACATTCTCTGGCCTCCAACACCGAAGCACCAACGGGATCGATGATGACCTGGCCGTTCGACCAGTCGGTGAACGCCTGCGCTTCGGAGTCGATCGAGGTGATAGATGCTGAGGCCCCATCGGGATCGCGACGCAGAGTCACGAGGCTGTTGGTCGCTTCCGGCTGATTCGTACCTACTCCCCAGATTCCCTCGCGGAGCACGCCGTCGGCGCTAGCGAACTGCATGGCGACGACGAAGTAGCGCTCGTAGTTCTTCGACGCTCCTCGGGCGAACGAGTTCTCGACCGCCACGGCGACGGTGAAGTTGACGGGGTCGTTTGTCGAACGACTCGCGATCATCTCACTGAGTCCCGGATCGACTGGTGAACATGCGCTCGTCTGATCGTCGCGATAGCCGACCACGAGAGAAACGGCGAGTGCTGCCACTGCTGCCACCGCACACAAGCTCGTCAACCACACCCGGATCGTCTGCCTACTCATACTCGAGCTGACCCAGAACACGCCGTCGCACAGCGACTTGTTGCCGCCAACTACTCATCGACCAATACTCGCATGTCCAGCCGGGTGCACACTCGTCCGAACAACTCGCAGTCATCGCGCCATCCTCACCGACCACCTGTATGGCTAGCAGACGCCGACCCTGAAGCTATGAATATGCATTCACAGCGATGAAACTTGCTGCAGCCCAGCCTCTTTGCTAAACTCGAACATACATTCGAAGGGGGCGAATTGTGGACAGCTCAGGCATTGCAGCGTTCGCGGTAGCAGTTCGAGAAATCAATCCAGACGTTTCCAACGTCGAGCGCATCGACCAGATCAGTGCACTCGAGGGCTTGAAATCAGCGGTATGCGCCGCCCAGGCGGTGATCAGTATCGATTTCGAGAACGCGGTGCGCGACGAACGTAGACGTCGCGGCGTTCCCAACGAACGATTGTCCAAGGGGGTTTCTGCGCAGATTGCGTTGGCTCGCAGGGAATCCCCGAATCGTGGAGGTCATCTGCTCGGCCAAGCCCGGATGCTGGTCGATGACATGCCAAACGCGCTGGAACTGCTACGAACGGGCGTCCTGAACGAATGGCGCACATCGTTGATAATCAAAGAGATCATCTGCCTCGACCGAGAGGACCGTCGCTACATCGACGAGCAACTGTGCGCCGACCCTGAAACGCTACGTGGACTGGGAGACAAGAGAGTTCGTGGCAAAGCCTATGCCTTGGCCGTCGAGCGAGACTGCGCTGCCATAGTGGAACGCGCCAAGAAGGCACCAGGTCAGCGTGCAGTCACCTCGCGGCCCGCACCGGATTCGATGGCATACCTGACCGCCTTGTTGCCGATGAAAGACGCAGTGGCGGTACACGCCACGCTCAGTCGAGACGCCGACACCATCATCTGCACCCACGATGTCGTCGAACGCAGCAAGAACCAGATCATGGCCGACCTCCTCGTCGAAAGGTGCACCGGCGCGGCCACAGCGACAACCGTGCCCGTGGGAGTCGTCATCGTGATCTCCGACGAAGCGTTGTTGGCGGGAGGACACGAGCCGGCACACGCGCACGGGTACGGCCCGATCCCGGCGGCACTGGCCCGTGACGTCGTAGCGGACGCGATCGAGAACGACGCTGCGGTGACGCTACGCAGGCTGTACAGCAAACCCAGCTCTGGTTCCGTCACCGCCATGGAGTCGACCGCGCGGGCTTTCCCGAAATCCCTGGCCACCTTGATCGATCTCCGAGACCGATGGTGCCGAACGCCGTACTGCAACGCCCCGATTCGACACCACGACCACATCACCCCACATCACGCAGGCGGTGCGACGAGCGAACACAACGGCGCCGGCCTGTGCGAAGCCTGCAACTACACCAAGGAGACGCCCGGATGGTCCGCACGCACCGACGGCACACCAGGACAGCTGCACTCCTTCGAACTGCTGACCCCGACCGGTCATCGATATCGCTCCACCGCCGATCCGACGCCGAGGCCGCTCGATGTGGAACGTAGAGCTAGCTGACAGGCCGCTGCAGGGCCGCCATGAACATGGCGTCCGTGCCGTGCCGGTGCGGCCACAATTGCACCGAAGGTCCATCACCGACGCCGGGAACCTCAGGCACCAGAGTCCGGGTGTCGAGCTCGAGGGCACCGTACCGACGAATTGCGTCCGCAATGACGGCCACGGTTTCCGAAAGATGCGGCGAGCACGTCGAATACACGACGACACCACCCGGCCGAACGAGCTTCAACGCCGACGCAAGAAGCTCCCTCTGCAGGGAGACGAGGGCGGCGACGTCCTTCGCCTCCCGGCGCCAACGGGCCTCGGGACGTCGCCGAAGGGCACCGAGTCCGGTGCACGGCGCATCGACGAGAACACGGTCGTATCCGCCGTCGAGCCCGGTGTCACGGCCGTCGACGACGTGCACGGTGACCGGCAAGGACTTGGTCGTCTTGCGAACGAGCTCTGCACGATGCGGGGTCGGTTCGACAGCGTCTACATGTGCGCCGTCGATTTCGGCGATTGCACCGAGCAATGCAGCTTTTCCGCCTGGCCCTGCACACAGATCCAACCAGCGGCCGCTGTCAGGTCCATCCAGGGGCGCAAGCGTCAGTGCGCGTGCGACAAGTTGACTTCCCTCGTCCTGCACTCCCGCCAGACCGTCACGCACCGCGTCCAGCTTCCCCGGGTCACCACCGTCGAGATACACCGCATACGGCGAGTATCGCCCCTCCTCACCGCCGGTGACGAGTGCCAACTCCTCGGCCGAAATCTCGCCGGGGCGGGCGACCAGATGCACTGCGGGCCTGGTGTCGTCAGCTTCGAGAACATCGGCGAGTTCGGCTGCATCGGCACCGAGAGCGTCCGCGAAGGCCTGCGCAATCCACTTGGGATGTGCGTGTTCGAATGCGAGATGTCCGACCGGATCCTTGGCCGCGTCCGGAGCGAGTTCGTCCACCCACTGACCAGCGGTCTTCTCGGACACTCGCCTGAGTACGGCATTGACGAAACCGGCTTTGCCGCTGCCGAATTCAGCGCGCGTCAGATCGACGGACGTTGCTACCGCCGCGTGCGGAGCGACCCTCGTGCGAAGCAACTGATAGGCACCCAGACGCAGAATGTCGAGCAGTCCCCCGTCGATCTCGGAAATCGCTCGACCCGAACCGCTTTCGATCACCGCGTCGAGGAGGCCACGTGCACGCGACGCACCGTACGCAAGCTCGGTAGCCAGCGCGGCATCGCGAGTGTCCAGCTTGCGGTCGCGCAGCAGCCCAGGGAGTACCAGGTTCGCGTACGCGTCGCGCTCACGGACAGCCTTCAATACATCGCGGGCAGCCAACCTGGCCTTGTCGACGGGCGGCGCGGACGATGGACCGTTGCCGCGTTCGGGGCGGTTACCCTTCGCACTCCGAGATGCCGGCCGCTTGTTCACAGGGCTACCGCCGTTTCGGTCAGACGGGCACCACGTGCCCAGTCGAGTGCGTTCATCAATTTCTTGCCCTGTGGCTGGATGTCACCGAGCGACACGGCGTTGGTCGCCGTTCCCACGAACACACCGTCTTTTCTGACCACGATGCGGCCGGGTTCGAGTACCACGTCGGAGTGCGCCACCGGCGCAACCTTCAGCCGAATGTCGCCGATCGTCGTCCATGCACCAGGTGCTGGGGTCACCGAGCGAACATGCCGATCGACTGCGGCAGCAGAGGAAGACCAATCGATTCGAGCCGAGTCCACGGTCACTTTGTGCGCATAGGACACGCCATCCTCGGATTGAGCGATGGCCGACGCTTCTCCCGATTCAATTGCATCCAGTGTGGCGGTCAGCAGCTCAGCGCCGCTGACGGCGAGCCGGGCGAGAAGATCCCCGGCAGTATCAGTGGGCTTGATGGACTCTGTGACCACCCCCAGGACCGGACCGGTGTCCATGCCTTGCTCGAGCAGAAACGTGGACGCACCGGTGACGTCGTCCCCTGCGGCGATGGCAGCCTGCACCGGTGCCGCACCGCGCCAGGCAGGCAGGAGGGAGAAGTGGAGATTGATCCATCCGAACTTCGGGATGTTCAGCACCGGACGCGGCAGCAACGCACCGTACGCGACTACCGGGCAGACGTCTGGGGCGAGCTCGGTGAGTGCTTCGAGGAACTGCGGGTCGGACGGTCGGTCAGGGGTCAGTACCGGAATGCCGTGCTCATCCGCGAGGATGCCGACGGGTGAGCGACTGACTCGTCGCCCACGCCCTGCAGCTGCGTCGGGACGCGTGACCACGGCGACCACTTCGTGCCTATCCGACTCGATCAGTCGCTTCAGCGACGGAACTGCCGGGTCAGGCGTACCTGCGAACACAACTCGCACCAGTGGACTCCCACGAATAAGTAGAACGGATTATCACGAACCACCTATTCTAAGGATCCTCGGTCGGTCGAGTCCGAGTCGGGCCGATCCTCCTCCGCCAGGATCCGATACAGGCGTCGCCGAGCGTCCGTCAGTACCTCACTCGCCGCTTTCACCTGGTCTGTCGTTCCCACTGCGGCAACCTGCCCAGCCGCGCCCATCAACAGACCGATCAGCCCGCGAAGGTCCATGGCATCACCGCCGACACTGCTGCGAACGTCGTCCCAGGGCGACCCGAGATCTGCGCGGTGTTCGTCGACGAACTTCCGACCTGCCTCGGTCAGACGAGCAGTCTTGCGACCCTCCACCTTCTCGATGAGGACCAGACCCTCGTCTTCGAGCTGCGACAGAGCGGGATAGATGGAGCCCGGACTCGGCTTCCATGCACCGTCACTCTTGGACACGATTTGCTGGATGAGCTCGTAGCCATGCATCGGCGACTCGTCGAGCAGGAGCAGAACGGCCGCCCGTACGTCTCCCCGACGGCCACGCCCTCCTCTTCCTCTGCCGCGCCCGAGACTGCCACCTACTCCAAATCCCCCCGGCCCTCCGTGACCGCCGTGCCTGCCGCGTCGATGTGGGTGAGGCTGCTCGCCTCCTGCCCAGGGCCACCGTTGTGCTTCGTAAAAGTTATCCATGTCCGTCTCCTTCATAGTTGCTTGGACATATTGACGATATATCGACAATGCATCTTTGACAAGCCTGCGTCGTCGGCCGGCAGCCAGCTACGCCGCTACGTCAGCCGATTCTGATCGGGTCGATCTGCACCCGGACTGCTTCGGTGTTCTTCTTCGCGCTGCTCGCAGCCTGCGAGTCGGCCAACGCTCGAGCCAGGGCGCCGCCGTCCCGACGAGGTACTCGGAGCAGAATTCGCTGCACGTCTCCCGGAATCCTGTCCTCACCGCCACCCGCAGGCAGCCGCTGTCCCTCGGGAAGCTCGACCGGCCCAAGGATCTCGGTGTCCTCCGGCAGCGCAGTGTTATCGACCAGAGCCGTGATTGCGGCAGTCGTTCCATCGATGGCTGCGACGTGGACGGCGGGCGGAAATCTGACCTCGACTCGTTCGTCGAGCTGGCTGCGTGCATGGCCGACCGGGTCCCACCGCACAAGCGCCTGAACCGTCGGGATCTCCGATTCGGCCACGACGACGACTCGCCCACCGTCCGCACCCGACCGAACGAGCGCGCCCGCGGTCATCCATCGTCGCAGCGTCTCCTCGGCAGCGCGCAAATCCGCGCGGCCGAGCAACGCCCAACCGTCCAGAAGCAGTGCCGCGCCGTAACCGCCAGGAGTCCTCGGTTCCGCACCCACCGTGGAAATCACCAGCGACGGACCGGGCGCCACCGAGTCCAGAACCGACGCACCACCCGAAGTGTGCACCGGCACACCAGGAAACGCGCGGCCCAGTTCTTCTGCAGTGCGGTGCGCACCGATCACGACGGCGCGAAGCGTCCGCGAACCGCAGACGGTGCACTTGTGGTTCGTGTCCGCTATTCCACACCATCGACACGTGGGGCTACCTGCCCCGTCGGCGCCCGGAGCCGACGGTAGCGACAGAGGCCCGTTGCATCGTCGGCATCGCGCCGGATTGCGACACTTGCCGCATGCCAGCGACGGAACGTACCCGCCGCGAGGAACCTGGACGAGAACGCCAAGGCCGTCCTTCAGCGCCGCACGAGCCGCTTCGAATGCGATTGCAGGTAATCGGGCGGCGCGTGCACCTGGATCCCGAGCCAACGCGTGATCGCTGTCCGCCAAGGCCACGATATGAGGTTGACGTGCACGCACCGTCTCTCTGGGCGCGAGAAGGTCGTGTGCCCAACCGGCGTCGACGAGAGCCTCGGCTTCTGCGGTTCGGGCGTGCCCGGCGAGCACGACCGCACACCCGGTTCCATGCGCACGCAGAAGCGCAACCTCGCGGGCATGTGGATACGGCGACCGTGGCTCGGCATATCCGTCGTCACCGTCGTCCCACAACACCATCAGCCCCAGGTTCTGCACCGGTGCGAACACCGAACTTCGGGTACCGACAACGATCGAAACCTCACGGCGCAACGCCGCGAGCCACCGACGGTAGCGTTTCGCAGGGCCGAGGCCAGCCGACAACGCGACCACCGAATCCGCTCCCACCACCGACTCGCACGCAGCCGTCATCCGGTCGAGATCACGTTGATCGGGAACGACTACGACCGCACTGCGTCCGGAACTTGCCGTGACTGCAGCGATCTCGGCGATGCGGCGAGGCCAGTCCTCACCGGGGAGCGCCTGCCACACCGCGCGGGGACTTCGATTGGCGCGAACAGCATCGACGAACGCGCCGCCGTGGGTGTACCGATCCCACCCGGTGACGTCTGTGGGCGCGGTGATGGTGGGCAGCTCCGCAACAGGTTCTGATTCCACCTTCGCGTGCCGCGGTGGCACCGCCAATCTCAGGACATCGGCTCTGGTACCCGCGTACCGATGCGCCACCGCGGACACCAACTCGGTGATCTCGGGGGTCAGCACCCGTTCCGATGACACGACACGGTCGAGAAAGCCGAGTTTGCCAGTGTGGTCACTGGTCGCCGCACGCTCGAGAATGTAGCCGTCGACGAGCCTGCCGGCGAACCGAATGCGAACGCGAACACCAGGTTTCGCATCGGAGTCGAACTGCGCGGGAACGAGGTAGTCGAACTCGCGGTCGAGGTGCGGGAGAGGCAAAAGCGGCAGCACCCGAGCAATGGGAAGCTCGGGTGCTGCCGCTGAAGTTACCCCGCTCAGGCGAGTCCCGCGGCCGCGCGAAGCTTGTCGGCCCGGTCGGTCGACTCCCATGGCAGATCGATATCCGTACGACCGAAGTGGCCGTACGCAGCGGTTTGCGCGTAGATCGGACGAAGCAGATCGAGGTCGCGGATGATCGCGCCCGGACGTAGATCGAAGACCTCGGAAATGGCAGCTTGGATACGCGCCGGGTCGGTCTTCTCGGTGCCGAACGTCTCCACGAACAGCCCGACGGGAGCTGCCTTGCCGATTGCGTAGGCAACCTGCACTTCGATGCGGTCCGCAAGGCCAGCAGCGACGGCATTCTTGGCGACCCAGCGCATCGCGTACGCGGCGCTACGGTCGACCTTCGACGGATCCTTGCCCGAGAACGCTCCGCCACCATGGCGCGCCATGCCCCCGTAGGTGTCGACGATGATCTTGCGGCCTGTCAGTCCCGCGTCGCCCATGGGTCCGCCGAGGACGAACTTGCCGGTGGGATTGACAAGAAGTCGAACGTTCGACGTGTCCAGAGTGGGTACGTCGAGCTCGGCGAGGACCGCTCCGAGCACCTTTTCACGGATGTCGGGGGTCAGCAGGTTGTCGAGGTCGATGTCGGCTGCATGCTGTGTGGACACCACGACGGTGTCGAGACGAACTGCCCTGTCGCCGTCGTATTCGATGGTCACCTGGGTCTTGCCGTCCGGACGTAGGTACGGCAGCACACCGCTCTTGCGAACCTCGGTGAGTCGACGCGCCAACCGATGCGCCAGAGCAATCGGCAGCGGCATCAGCTCGGGGGTGTCGGTGTTGGCGTAGCCGAACATCAGTCCTTGGTCGCCTGCACCCTGACGGTCGATCTCGTCGTCGGACAGACCCTCGACTCTCGCTTCGTGGGAATTGTCGACGCCCTGAGCGATCTCAGGCGACTGCGCGCCGATTGCGACGTTGACCCCACACGAATTGCCGTCGAATCCCTTGGCCGACGAGTCGTACCCGATTTCGAGGACCTTCTCGCGGACGATCTTGGGGATGTCCGCCCATGCAGTCGTATTGACCTCGCCCGCGACATGGACCTGCCCGGTAGTGACCAAGGTCTCGACGGCGACTCGTGACCGGGGGTCGTCGGCGAGCAGTGCATCGAGAATCGAGTCGCTGATCGCGTCACAGATCTTGTCTGGGTGACCCTCTGTCACCGATTCACTGGTGAAGAGCCGACTGCCGGGCTTGCTCACGGATTTCCTCTCGACGTGTGTCATCGCATTCGTTTCGGCCAAGTTGTTGGGGACGCGCGGCGCATATAGACACTAGTCGTGCGCACAGCGCGTGTGCACCTTTGAAATCACCGCTGATTCGAAGCCGACTCGAAGACAGCGACCACCGCATCGAGTACTCGACCAGCGAGCAAAGCTTTGGATCCCTCGCCCAGTGCGGCCTCGGAACCGTCGGAGCCCAGAAGCCAACCGTCGTTGTGGTCGACCTCGAAGGCCTTGCCGTCGCCGACTGCGTTCACCACGAGGAGATCACAGCCCTTCCTCGCGAGCTTTGCACGCGCGTAGGTGAGCACATCGCCGTGTTCGTCACCGGTCTCGGCTGCGAAACCGACTATGACAGTCGATGATTCGATCTCTCCGGCCGTCCGCGCATCGACGAGACCCGCAAGAATGTCGTCGTTTCGTACCAGCGGGATCGAGTCCGGCTCGTTCGCACCCTTCTTGATCTTGCTTCCTGCGATTGTTGCCGGGCGAAAATCGGCCACGGCAGCGGCCATGACGATCGCGTCGGCATCCGGAGCGAACTTACGAACCACCGTCTGCATCTGCTGCGCGGTCTTTACACGGACCACGTCGACGGCTGCCGGATCGGCGAGTTCGGTCGTGAAGCCTGCAATCAGCGTCACGTCGGCGCCGCGCTGCGCCGCGACCCGAGCGAGCGCATACCCCTGTTTGCCCGAACTTCTGTTGCCGAGGAACCGAACAGGATCCAGGGGTTCGCGGGTTCCACCTGCGGTGATGACGAGCTTGCGCCCGACCAGATCCCGAGGCAGTGCATCGGCGCGTTCAGCGAGGAGCATCGCGAGACCGTAGATCTCGTCGGGCTCAGGTAGACGCCCGGCACCGGTGTCGCGGCCCGTCAACCGTCCCGACGCAGGCTCGAGCACAGTGACCCCGCGGCTGCGCAACGTTTCGACGTTGGCGACCGTCGCAGGGTGCTCCCACATTTCGGTGTGCATCGCCGGAGCGAGCAGCACCGGGCAGCGAGCGGTGAGCAGTGTGGCAGCGAGCAGGTCGTCTGCCCGGCCACCAGCAAGGCGAGCCATCAGGTCCGCAGTCGCGGGCGCAACGACGAGGAGGTCCGCTTCTTTGCCCAGACGGACGTGCGGCACCTCCGGCACGTCGGAGAAAACACCCGTGTGAACCGGGCTTCCGGACAGCGCCTCGAAGGTTGCCCGGCCCACGAACTCCAGAGCGGACTGGGTGGGCACGACGCGAACGTGATGACCGTTCTCGGTGAAGCTACGGATGAGGGAACAACTCTTGTAGGCGGCAATACCGCCGCCCACTCCGACGACTACGCGCAACGGCTCTAGTCCTTACCGATTCTCATTCGCCTTCGGTGTGCTCGAGCAGGTCTTCGTGGATCTCGCGCAGCGCGATCGACAGCGGCTTCTCCTGGAGGCCGGGCTCGACGAGCGGTCCGACGTACTCGAGGATGCCGTCACCGAGCTGGTTGTAGTAATCGTTGATCTGGCGCGCACGCTTGGCTGCGTAGATCACCAGCGCGTACTTCGACGACGTCCGAGCGAGGAGCTCGTCGATCGGTGGGTTGGTGATACCGAGCGGCGTGTCGTAAGCCGGGAGTGCGCTGTGCGCGTCGAAGTCGGAACCGGCCACTGAAGTGCTGCTCACTGTTGATCTCCTGAAATTGCATCGTTGGTGCTGCGAAAACGCTGTTCGGCGACTATTCGGGACGTCACAAAAGCCGGAATCAACCGACCGACGACCTACCGACCAACAAGGATACCAACTCTTCGCACGAATGGTCGACATCGGTATTGACAATGACCGTGTCGAACTCTTCCTGCGCTGCCAACTCGACCTTCGCGGTCTCGAGTCTGCGCTCGGTCACGGCACCTTCCTCGGTGGCCCGGGAGGTCAATCGGTGGACCAGATCGTCCCACGTCGGCGGCGCCATGAACACGAGCGTCGCCTCCGGCTTGGAGATGCGGACCGCACGCGCACCGGCAAGATCGAGCTCGAGCAGTACCGGCTTGCCCTCGTTCAATGCCTTTTCGACGGGAGCAGCCGGGGTACCGGAGCGGTGCAGACCGCTGTGCACACTCGCCCACTCCAACAATTCGTCCGCTTCGATCATCCGGTCGAACTCCTCCGACGTGACGAAGTGGTAGTCCTCACCGTCTATTTCGCCCGGCCGCGGTGCGCGCGTGGTGACGGACACGCTGAACCACAGTTCGGGCAGCACCCGCCGGAGGACTCGAACGACGCTGGACTTACCGACACCGGAAGGACCTGCCAAGACAATCAGTCTGCCCCTCCCGTGCGGTGACGGGTCGTGTGTCATCTCAGGCTTCGAAATCGAATTTGGTCAACAGAGCTTTGCGTTGTCGGTCGCCGAGGCCGCGCAGACGCCGAGACGACGCGATTTCCAGCTCCGTCATCAGCTCCTGGGCCTTGACCTTGCCGACCTTCGGCAGAGCCTCCAGCAGCGCCGACACCTTCATCTTGCCGATGATCTCGTCGGTCTCGGCGTCCGCGAGCACCTGCTTGAGATCAGTGCCGCCTCGTTTGAGACGCTCCTTGAGCTCGGCCCTGACCTTGCGGGCAGCAGCCGCCTTCTCGAGAGCGGCAGCACGCTGCTCTGGGGTCAACTGGGGAAGCGCCACGTTTCCTCCGTATCGTTCGTCGGTGAACAATGCACTCATCGGTTGTGGTGCACGTCGCTGCTGAAAGACCAGCGGTTACCAGCAACTACAGCGACGGTACCGACGCATCGGCCCGACCGCGAACCCACCCCCGTGGCCGGGGGCAGATCAGCGATCATCTATGGCAGCGCTGCTTCGATCTCGTCCCGGAGGGTCCTGGCCGCATCCTGAAGCGCTCCGACCGAGGGACCGGCGCGGAGAACACCTCGAGAAGAATTGGGCAGCAGCAACTTCAGTGAGCCATCGAAAATCTGAGCCAGATCCTCGACACTGGCGCCCTGCGCTCCGAGTCCAGGAGCGAGGATCGGTCCGGTGAAACCCGACAGATCCAGACCGTGATCGCGGGTCGCGCCGACAACCAAGCCAACAGTTGCCGAACCGTTCGAATTGACCGCGGCCCCCGCGTCGACGATCGATTGACCGACGGTGCGACCGGTCGTGATCGCCTGCTGTAGCGAAGCCCCCTCGGGGTTGGAGGTGCGGGCCAGGACGAACACTCCCCTACCGCCCGCCTCGGCCAGCGCGATCGTCTCGTTCAGCGAATCGAAGCCCAGGTACGGCGAGACCGTCACGGCGTCCGAGGACAATGAAGAGTCCGCACCGAGCCACGACTGCGCGTACGCGCTCATGGTGCTGCCGATATCGCCGCGTTTCGCATCGGCGATCACGAGCGTTCCGGCGTCGCGCAGCACCGAGATGGTCCGTTCGAGCACGGCGTACCCGGGGCTGCCGTAAGCCTCGAAGAATGCGACCTGAGGCTTGACCACCGCAATCTCGCCCACGAACGCTTCCACACAGATCTCGGCGAACTTCTCGAGCCCGTCGGCGTTGCTCGGCAGACCCCACTGTTCGAGCAACGCAGGATGCGGATCGATCCCCACGCACAGACGCCCACGAGCGGACGTCGCCGCGCGGAGCCGATCCAGCCATCCCTGCGCACTCATGCCTGTCCCACTCCTGCCGTGAGTACCGCATGCAGATCCTGCAACGACCGCACACCGATGTCTCCGGCAATGCCGGCCTCGATACCCTGCACTGCCGCCGATGCGCCCTGCACGGTCGTGATGCACGGAATGTTCTGCGCGACGGCTGCGCTGCGGATCTCGTACCCGTCGACGCGCGGTCCGGAATTACCGTACGGCGTGTTGATCACCATCGCGATATCTCCGGCAAGGATCCGGTCGACGATGGTGACGGCACCTTCGGGCACCTCTTCTCCGGACTGCTTGTAAACCTGCTCGCACGTGATTCCGTTTCGCCGCAGCACCTCGGCGGTGCCCTCGGTGGCCAGGATCGTGAAACCGAGGTCCGCGAGCCGCTTGACCGGGAAGATCAGCGAACGCTTGTCCTTGTTCGCGACGGACACGAACACGGCACCCGACGCGGGCAGCGAGCCGTAGGCCGCCGTCTGACTCTTTGCGAATGCAGTACCGAAGTCGGCGTCGATACCCATGACCTCGCCCGTCGACTTCATTTCCGGACTCAGCAACGTGTCCACTCCGGTACCGTCCGCACGTCGGAACCTGTTGAACGGCAACACAGCTTCCTTGACGGCGATCGGAGCGCCGAGCGGCGTCGTGCCGCCGTCTCCCTCGGCGGGGAGCATTCCGCTCGCGCGTAGGTCGGCGATCGACTCGCCCAACATGACGCGGGCGCAGGCTTTCGCCAACTGCACTGCCGTTGCCTTGGACACGAACGGGACCGTGCGGCTCGCCCTCGGGTTCGCCTCGAGCACGTACAGGATGTCGTCCTTGAGCGCGTATTGAACGTTGAGCAGACCCTTGACGCCGATACCCTTTGCCAGCAGCTCCGTCGAGCGACGGACGTTCTCGATGTCGGAGCGGCCCAACGTGATCGGCGGAAGCGCGCATGCCGAGTCACCGGAGTGAATCCCGGCCTCTTCGATGTGCTCCATGACGCCACCCAGGTAGACCTCGGTACCGTCGCACAGAGCATCGACATCGATTTCGACGGCGTCTTCGAGGAACCTGTCGACGAGCACCGGACGGTCGTCCGAGATCTCGGTTGCGCGCGAGATGTAGTCCGCGAGCGATGCCTCGTCGTACACGATCTCCATTCCGCGTCCGCCGAGAACGTAGGACGGACGGACCAGCACGGGGTAGCCGATGCCGCCTGCGATCTCGCGAGCGCCGTCGAACGTCGTCGCCGTACCGAACTTCGGTGCCGGCAATCCGGCTTCGGTGAGAACCCGCCCGAACTCCCCGCGATCTTCCGCGAGATCGATCGCCTCCGGACTGGTACCGACGATCGGCACACCCGCGGCCTTCAATCGCTTGGCGAGGCCGAGCGGGGTCTGGCCACCGAGCTGGACGATGACGCCGGCCACCGTGCCGGACGCCGATTCCGCCCGGTACACCTCGAGCACGTCCTCGAACGTCAACGGTTCGAAGTAGAGGCGGTCCGCGGTGTCGTAATCGGTCGAGACGGTCTCGGGGTTGCAGTTGATCATGACGGTCTCGTAGCCGGCCTCCGACAACGTCTGTGCCGCATGGACGCAGGAGTAGTCGAACTCGATGCCCTGACCGATTCGGTTCGGGCCGGAACCGAGGATGAGGACCTTGTCCCGCTCACGCTGCTCGGCGACCTCGGACTCGGCTGTGGGGTCCAGCTCGTACGTGCCGTAGTGGTACGGGGTCTTCGCCTCGAACTCGGCAGCGCAGGTGTCGACCGTCTTGTAGACCGGATGCACTCCGAGCTGATCACGCAGTGCGCGCACGCCGTCCTCGCCGCCCAGTTCCGGTCGCAGCGCAGCGATCTGGCGATCCGACAAGCCGTGATACTTCGCTTGACGCAACAGAGCTTCGTCGAAGTCGGTCGCCGCGCGGAGTTCGTTGCCGAGTTCATGGATCTGCTGAAACTGGTCGAGAAACCACGGGTCGATCTTGGTGGCGTCGAACAGCTGCTCCAAAGTCGCCCCGAGTGCGAATGCCTTCTCGATCCCATACATGCGACCGTCCTGCGGGACGCTGAGATCCTCGAGCAACGCGTCGAGACTTTCTGCCTCCACCTCGGGGCCGGTCCAGTAACCCGCGCGCTTGGTCTCCAGCGAACGCATCACCTTGCCGAACGCCTCGGTGAAGTTGCGGCCGATGGACATCGCCTCACCGACGGACTTCATCGTCGTGGTCAGGGTGCCGTCGGCGCCGGGGAACTTCTCGAACGCGAAGCGCGGTGCTTTGACGACTACGTAGTCCAGAGTCGGCTCGAAGCAGGCCGGGGTTTCCTTGGTGATGTCGTTGACGATCTCGTCCAAGGTGTATCCGATGGCGAGCTTGGCGGCCATCTTCGCGATCGGGTAACCGGTCGCCTTGGACGCCAACGCCGAGGACCGCGACACCCGCGGGTTCATCTCGATGACGACGAGTCGACCGTCGGCCGGATCCATCGCGAACTGGATGTTGCAGCCACCGGTGTCGACACCGACCTCACGGAGGATGTCGATCGAGAGGTCACGCATCTTCTGATATTCGCGGTCGGTGAGCGTCATCGCCGGCGCGACGGTCACCGAGTCACCGGTATGCACACCGACAGGGTCCACGTTTTCGATGGAACAGACGATGACCACGTTGTCGCGGCCGTCACGCATGAGCTCGAGCTCGTATTCCTTCCAACCGAGGATCGACTCCTCGATCAGGACGTTTGCCGTCGGCGATGCCGATAAGCCGCCACCGGCGATGCGGGTCAGGTCGGCGTCGTTGTAGGCCAGCCCCGAGCCGAGCCCGCCCATCGTGAACGACGGCCGAACCACGACGGGGAACCCGAGTTCGGCAACCGTCGCGCGAACCTCGTCCATCGTGTAGCAGACAGCCGATTTGGCCGACTCTCCACCGACCTTCGCGACGATGTCCTTGAACTTCTGCCGATCCTCACCGCGCTGAATGGCGTCGAAGTCGGCGCCGATCAGCTCGACGTCGTACTTCTCCAGAATCCCCTGCTCATGCAGTGCGACAGCAGCATTGAGCGCAGTCTGACCACCGAGCGTGGCCAGAACAGCATCGACGGGATTACCTTGCAGCGCCTCGCGGGCGAAGATCTTCTCGATGAAGTCGGCGGTGATCGGCTCGACGTACGTGGCGTCGGCGAACT
Organism: Rhodococcus sovatensis; assembly: GCF_037327425.1. Lineage (NCBI taxonomy): Bacteria > Bacillati > Actinomycetota > Actinomycetes > Mycobacteriales > Nocardiaceae > Rhodococcus > Rhodococcus sovatensis. The sequence continues at coordinate 2,195,101 of NZ_CP147846.1, forward strand.
CCGGATCCGTCATGATGGTCGCCGGATTCGAGTTCACGAGGCTCACCCGCAAGCCCTCCTCACGCAACACCCGGCAAGCCTGGGTTCCGGAGTAGTCGAACTCACAGGCCTGTCCGATGACGATCGGTCCTGAGCCGATGACCAGGACGTGTCCCAGATCTGTACGGCGTGGCATTACTTGTCAACTCCCTCGAGCACTGATGTGAACCGATCGAAGAGGTACGCGGCGTCGTGTGGACCGGCCGCGGCCTCGGGGTGGTACTGAACGGAGAAGGCACGGCCGTCGAGAAGTTCGACGCCCTCGACGGTGCCGTCGTTCGCGCATGTGTGGCTGATTCGGGCGCGTCCGAAATCGGTGTCGAACTCTTCACCGGCTTCGCCTTCGAGCGCGAATCCGTGATTCTGCGCGGTGATGGCAATACGTCCGGTGGTGTGCTCGATCACCGGGATGTTCATGCCTCGGTGTCCGAACTTCATCTTGTAGGTCGAACGTCCGAGCGCACGACCGAGGATCTGATTGCCGAAGCAGATACCGAACAGCGGCAGTTTCCGTTCCAGTACCTCGCGGGTCAAGGCGACATTCGCATCCGCAGTCGCCGGGTCCCCGGGGCCGTTGGACAGGAAGACTCCGTCGGGATTCAGGTCGAGGATCTGCTCGACGCTGGTGGCGGAGGGGACGACATGGACGCGGATACCGCGCTCGGCGAACATACGTGGGGTGTTCGTCTTGATCCCGAGATCGACTGCGACAACGGTGAAACGGGCCGTATCGGCCGGCTCGATGGTGTAGCCGACAGCGGTCGTGACCTCGCCGGCCAGATCGGCGCCGAGCATCGACGGCTGGCCGAGCACCTGCTCGAGCATCTCGCCCTCGGTGCCGAGGGAGTCACCGGAGAACACCCCGGCACGCATGGAGCCGCGGGTGCGGAGGTGTCGAACCAACGCGCGCGTGTCGATACCTGCAATTCCGACGACGTTTTGAGCTTCGAGCTGATCCTGGAGCGATCCCGTTGCTCGCCAACTCGACGTGCGCCGCGCGGGATCGCGTACGACGTAACCTGCAACCCAGATCTTGTTGGGATCCTGCGCGCTGGAGGCTTCGCCATCCTCTTGATTCCAGCCGGTGTTGCCGATCTGAGGCGCCGTGGCGACGACGATCTGACGGTGGTAGCTGGGGTCGGTGAGAGTCTCCTGGTAGCCGGTCATCCCGGTGCAGAACACGGCTTCTCCGAGCGTCCGGCCCTGGGCTCCGAAGGTAGTGCCGCGAAATATCCGGCCGTCCTCCAGAACAAGAACTGCGCTGCTCACGCGGTTGTCTCCTTCGAGTCGTTCGTATGTGTGTCCGGGTCTACCCACTCGGGGTAGACGAGCTTGTCATCTGCTCGAAATCCTGTGTCGATCTCGGTTCCGGACGGGAGAACCCAGCGGATCACGAGCAGTCCGTCCTTACTCATGACTTTGCCTGCCAGCCCTCGCTCGGTTCGGATCGCGCGCACCGACGTCTGCGGAATCCAGATGGTGGACTCGCCCGTGCGCGTGAGCAGAATGCCTGCGGTGTACCGCGACAGTTCCGCGGTCGCGCGGTGTCCGATGTCACCGACGGCGATTCGGTCCTGCCAGCTCGGCGCGATCGTGCTGCCGACGTAGAGCCCGGTCGAGACCTCGATGAGCGTCTCGCCGAGGTCGGCGGGCACCTCCGGGAAGGAGCCGATGGATTCGGCCTGACGCTTCTGACGCCCGCGCCAACCCCAGAAGATGAGGCCGATCATGGCGATCCAGAAGACGATGAAGCCGATGACGATGAGAATTCTGTCCACCCTCAGTCACCGACCTTGGACCGAGTGACGCCGTCGCGAGCGGTGATTCGTCCGCGAAGAAGAGTCGTGGTGACCTTCGCCGAGAACGTCATCGACTCGAATGGGGTGTTGTCGGAGATGCTCGCCAGTTTCTTGCCGACGACCGTCCACGATGCGCACGGATCGACGAGGACGAGGTTCGCAGTCTCGCCGACCTCGATGGGTCTGCCCTGATCGGATAGTCCGACGATCTGGGCCGGGCGCTCACTCATCACGCGCGCAACCCCGCGCCAATCCAGCAATCCCGGTTCGACCATCGTCTGGACGACGATCGCCAACGCCGTTTCCAATCCGAGCATGCCGGGCTTGGCCTGCGCGAACTCACAGCACTTGTCCTGCTCGGCGTGCGGAGCGTGATCCGTCGCGACACAGTCGACCGTGCCGTCCGCCAAACCGCGCCGCAGCGCGTCGACGTCCGACGCCTCGCGCAACGGCGGGTTGACCTTGTTGATCGCGTCGTATGTCTCGAGCCTCGAATCGTCCAGCAGAAGGTGATGGGGCGTTACCTCCGCAGTGATCGAAATGCCCTGCCCGCGAGCCCACTTCAGCAACTCGACGGTGCCGGCGGTCGACGCGTGACAAATATGTACGGACGCTCCGGCGTCGCGCGCGAGCAGAGCATCGCGGGCGACGATAGACTCCTCGGCCGCCCTCGGCCATCCGGCGAGCCCGAGACGGGCAGCCGTCGGCCCCTCGTGCGCGATCGCATTGACCGTGAGGCGTGGTTCCTCGGCATGTTGTGCGATGAGCACGCCCAGCGAACTGGAGTATTCGAGAGCTCGTCGCATGATCAGCGGGTCGTCGACACATTTGCCGTCGTCGGAGAACATCCGCACCTTGCCGACTCCGGCCGCCATCGTCGCCATCTCGGCGAGCTGTGTGCCGCCGAGCCCGACGGTGATTGCGCCGACCGGGTGCACGTCGACCAGGCCGACCTCCTGGCCCCGTCGCCACACGTGGTCGGTGATGACGACAGAGTCGGCAACCGGCGAGGTGTTGGCCATGGCGAACACTGCGGTATAGCCACCGAGCGCGGCAGCGGCAGAACCGGTCGCGATGGTCTCGGTGTCCTCGCGGCCGGGTTCACGCAAGTGCGTGTGCAGGTCGACGAAACCGGGGAGCAGAATCTGACCATGGCCTTCGACGACCTCTGCGTCACCGGGGTCGAGATCGGGCCCGATCGAAGCTATCTGGCCGTCGTCGATCAGTACGTCGGTTGCGGGTTCTTCGCCGTAGACGAGTACGCCCTTCAGCAGCACGCTCATCAGGCACCCCCGTCCGAACCGACGAGCAATCGGAACAGAACCGCCATGCGCACGTGAACCCCGTTCGTAACCTGTTGTAGGACTGCAGTTCTGGGAGAATCAGCTACCGAGGACGCGATCTCCATCCCGCGCAGCATCGGACCCGGGTGCAGCACGACTGCGTGCTCAGGCAGCAGATCCATCCGCTTCTGGGACAACCCGTACGTTATGGAGTACTCCTTGGGTGACGGAAAGAACCCACCGTTCATACGCTCTGCCTGCACCCGCAGCATCAGTACGGCATCGAGTGCCGGTAGCTCAGCGTCGATGTTGTGCGACACCCGGACCGGCCACATCGACGCACCGACGGGCAACAACGTCGGGGGCGCGATGAGTACTACCTCGGCACCGAGAGTCGACAACAGAATCGCGTTCGACCGAGCGACCCGGCTGTGCAGGATGTCGCCGACGATCCCGACGCGCTTACCGGCGATCGATCCGAGGCGCTGACGCAGCGTCAACGCATCGAGCAGCGCCTGCGTGGGATGTTCGTGTGTACCGTCGCCGGCATTGATCACCGCCGGTCCACCGCCGTCGCCCTGTCCAGCTGTCCACTGGGCGATCTGGTGGGCAGCACCTGACGCCGGATGCCGCACGACGAGCGCGTCGGCGCCTGCTGCGCGCAGGGTCATCGCGGTGTCGCGAAGAGACTCGCCCTTCGACACCGACGAGCTGCTCGCGCTGACGTTGATCACATCGGCACTCATCCACTTGCCTGCGACCTCGAAGGACACCCGCGTCCGCGTCGAATTCTCGAAGAACACCGTCATGACGGTTCGGCCCCGCAGAGTCGGGAGCTTCTTCACCTCGCGGCCAAGCAGCGCCTGCTCGAACCGGTCGGCTTCGTCGAGCAGTTCGGTCGCCGATTCGAGAGTGAGATCGGATACGGACAGCAGATGCTTCACTTGGCTTCCCTCGTAGCGGCCAGGCTGACCCCGTCGTGTCCGTCGTGCTCGACGAGTTGCACCGACACGTCTTCGGTACGGGCGGTTGGGACGTTCTTGCCCACGTAATCGGCTCGGAGCGGAAGCTCTCGATGACCCCGATCGATCAGCACTGCCAGCTGGACTGCGCGCGGACGACCCAGATCGCGCAGCGCGTCCAACGCCGAGCGCACCGTACGGCCGGAGAAGAGAACGTCGTCGACCAGCACGACCAGAGCATCGTCGACCCCGCCGGAGGGGACCGAGGTGCGTTCGAGCGGGCGGTGGGGCTTACCGCGAAGATCATCGCGGTAGAGCGTGATGTCGAGGGAGCCGACCGGCGGCTTGATCCCGGAGAAGGTGTCGATACGCTCGGCGAGTCGCTCGGCGAGAGTTGTGCCGCGGGTAGGAATTCCCAGCAGGACCACCCGAGGTGCGTCGGCTGAGTCGAGCGCGGTCTTCTCGATGATCTGATGCGCCATCCGCGCGATGGTCCGGCCTACATCAGCGGCGGACAGAAGTTCGCGAGACGAGCTGGGCGGTGGTTCGGACGCAGGCAAACTACGACCTCCTTCTCCGCCTCTCTGGACGGATCGTTAAAGGATGTCTGACAGTGCACCAGCCTAGCAACGACGCTCCCCGAACGTCTCATTCGGGGAGCGTCGCGTGAGGCGAATTACTCGTCGACGGCGTCGTCGCTGCGCGAGGACACAGCTGCGGCGGCTGCCCGGACCTGAGGGGCCACCAACACGATCTGGCCGAGGACGCCGTTGACGAACGACGGCGAATCGTCGGTGGACAACTGTTTGGCGAGCTCGACGGCCTCGTCGACCGCTACGACCGGCGGTACGTCGGTTGCGTGGAAGAGTTCCCACACCGCAACGCGCAGGATAGCTCGGTCGACCGCCGGCAGACGGTTCAAGGTCCAATCGTTGAGGTGGTCTGAGATCACGCTGTCGAGACGGTCGAGGTTCTCCGCAACGCCGCTGACCAGAGTCTCCGTGTACTCACTGACCGGGGCAATCGAATCATCGGCGCGGGCCAGCTCGATTCGCTCCTTCGCCAAATGCACCGGATCGGCATCACGGGCTTCGGCCTCGAACAGGAAGTCCACGGCCCGCTTACGTGCCTTGTGCCGCGCACCGAGCTTCTTGACCGGCTCGTTCTCGCTGCGCGCCGCACTCTTCTTCGACGAATTCTTCGACGACACCTTAGGAGTTCACACGCCCGAGGTAGTTGCCGTCACGCGAATCGATCTTCAGCTTGTCGCCGGTGTTGATGAACAGGGGCACCGACACCTCGGCACCGGTTTCCAGAGTCGCAGGCTTGGTTCCGCCCGTCGAACGGTCACCCTGCAGACCGGGATCGGTGTGCTTGACCTCCAGTTCGACGGTGACCGGCAACTCGACGTACAGCGGTACGCCCTCATGCGTGGCGACCTGGACCTGCATGTTCTCGAGCATGAATCGAGCACCGTCACCGACGACTGCTTCGGTGATCGAGATCTGATCGTAGGTGTCGCCGTCCATGAAGACGAAGTCGCTACCGTCGTGATACAGGTACGTCATGTCGCGACGGTCGACCGTGGCGGTCTCGACCTTGACTCCGGCGTTGAAGGTCTTGTCGACAACCTTGCCCGACAGCACGTTCTTGAGTTTGGTGCGCACGAAGGCGGGGCCTTTGCCCGGCTTGACGTGCTGAAACTCGATGATCGTCCACAGCTGATTCTCTATGCTGAGGACGAGACCATTCTTGAAATCACTGGTGGAAGCCACAGTCTTTTACGTCTCCTCGTGTTCTCGTGTGCAGGAACCGCCGTGCGTCACACGAGAGTAAGTTCCTTGGTGGTCATGGTCAGCAGCTCAGGACCGTCGTCGCGAACGATGAGCGTGTCTTCGATCCGCACGCCTCCGCGTCCCGAGAAGTACACACCCGGCTCGACGGTCACAGCTGCACCGCACAGCAGTGTACCGGTGCTCGTCTTCGCGATTCCCGGCGCTTCGTGGATTTCGAGTCCGACGCCGTGCCCGAGTCCGTGCAGAAAGTACTCTCCGTAGCCGGCGTCCTCGATCACCGACCGCGAGGCTGCATCGACGGACGCTGTGCTCACGCCGGGCGCGAGCGCCTCGCGGCCGGCGGTCTGTGCGCGCTGCACCAACGAGTACAGGTCTGTCTGCCACTGTTGCGGGGTGCCGAGCACCACTGTGCGTGTCATGTCCGAGTGGTAGCCGCCGACGAGCGCACCGAAATCGAACTTCACGAAGTCCCCGGCTGCCAACACTGCAGCGGTGGGACGGTGATGCGGTACCGCAGAGTTCGGACCCGCTGCGACGATGGTCTCGAACGAAATGCCGTCGGCGCCGTGCTCGACCATCAAAGCCTCCAACTCGCGGGCGACGTCGAGTTCGGTTCGTCCGACAGCGATGCCACCTCGTTCGATCAACACCGCGAAAGCGTCGTCGGCCGCACGGCATGCGTCCCGAAGCAGTCCGACCTCGTGCTCGTCCTTGACCATCCGCAGTTCCTCGACGAGACCGGGTGCACGCACGAGCGTCGCCTGGGGTTCGATGTCGCTCCACACTCTGTGTTGGTCGACGGTCACGACGTGCGACTCGAATCCGACCGAACCCGGCCGCGGCGTCACATCGCTGCTCAACAGATACGCCGCAGACGACCTGTCGATGACAGCGCGCAGATCGGGTACCTGTTCGGCGACCTGCGTCAGATAGCGACCGTCTGTGCAGACGACGGTGTTGTCCTCTCGGTCGGGCGAGTCGTGCGCCGACACGATCAGAGCAGCGTTGGAGCCGGTGAAACCGGTGAGGTAGCGAATGTTGAGCAGGTCGGTCACCAACATGGCGTCGAGATCGTTCGATTCCATGCTGCGACGAAGGGCAGCGCGTCTACTGCTGTGATCTACAGGCATTCGTACAACGTACCGTTGTGGAGTTGCACAGCCATGACCGAAACCGCGACCCCAGGTTCTGTGGGGTCGCCCACATCACGCGCCTCGTATGGATAGGCTGTGCCCCATGACAGGGTGGGTGGTACGCGGAATCGGTATGTGCTTGATCAACGTGGCGGTGAGGATCCTTCTGGGCGTCGCTGTAACGCAGTGGCCGCTGCACGGATCTCAGCTTCGGTGGCTCGGGATGGCAGCAGTGTTGCTTGCGGTCGTGGTGTGGGCGGGGCTCGACGGTATCCGAGACCGTCGAAAGAACCCCGACCCCGAATACGGCGAAGACCTGACGATGGTGTGGCTCAAGGCCGCAGCGCTCGGAGGCCTAGCGGCGGGGTTGATCACCTGGCTCGTGCAATTGATCGTCGACTTCAGCGTCGGTCAGAACTCCTTGTTCTTCGAGCTGACCTCCGGCGCCGCCTTCACCATTCTGGTGATCTTCATCCCGGCGACGATTTCTGTCTTCCTCGGACGCCTCCTGGCAGGTCGGGACGCGAAGAAGAAGTTGGCGGCGTCGGACGCGAAGCGGGAGAAAGAACGCCACGATCGTCACCTCGTCGGAGCCGGTTCTGCATCAGCTGCGACGATTCCCGCTCAGGAGCCCCAGTGGTCGGGCGACAACTCCGATACCGAGGTATTTCGTGCTGTCGATCCCGACGCGCCCGAGCCTCGCGGGAATGCCACGAAGCACCGCGACAATTCCTGAGACCGACAAGGTGGGTGGAAATCCATGCGCCGCATGGATTTCCACCCACGCCTAGTCCCTAGAGCAAGATTCCAGTCGACGATGACCCAGTGTCGTCCTTGGCGATAGCCGAGTACGCAGCGACGAGAAGCGACGGATCCGGGCCTTCCAATCGACCGGGCTTGGCCAGACCGTCGAGTACGACGAATCGCAGCATTCCAGCTCGGTTCTTCTTGTCCGTCTGCATTCCCTTCAGCAAGTCGCCGAACGCATCACCGTCGTAGCCGACGGGCAGACCGACCAATTCGAGTATCGAGCGGTGCCGATCTGCGGTGGCGTCGTCGAGCCGACCAGCGAGCCTGCCGAGCTCTGCCGCGTAAACCAGTCCGACCGCCACCGCAGCTCCATGACGCCACCGATAGCGCTCTCTGCGCTCGATGGCGTGGCCGAGGGTGTGGCCGTAGTTGAGGATCTCGCGGAGGTTCGACTCCTTCAGGTCGGCTGCGACTACCCGCGCCTTGACCTCGACGGACCGACGAATCAGCTCCGGCAGAACCGTGCCGGTCGGATCGAGCGCAGCCTCGGGATCGGCTTCGATCAGATCGAGTATCACCGGGTCCGCGATGAATCCGGTCTTGATGACCTCGGCGAGCCCAGCGACGATCTCGTTCCGTGGAACGGTCTCGAGTGTTGCCAGATCGATCAAGACTGCAGCCGGTTCGTGGAACGAACCGACGAGATTCTTGCCTGCTTCGGTGTTGATGCCGGTCTTTCCGCCGACCGCCGCGTCGACCATCGCGAGCAAGGTCGTCGGCACATGCACGATCTTGACTCCGCGCATCCACGTCGCGGCCACGAACCCGGCAAGGTCGGTCGCAGCGCCGCCGCCCAGGCTTACGATGGCATCCGAGCGGGTCAGACCGATTCGGCCTAGAACTTCCCAGCAGAAGCCGGCAACGGCCAGTTCTTTGCCGTCCTCGGCGTCGGGAATTTCGATGCGATGCGCGTCGATCCCCTGAGCTGCCAACGCCTCCCGGACCGCTTCGGCGGTATCCGCCAGCGGCGGCTGGTGGAAGATCGCGACGGTTCGCACACCCGCGAGTTCAGCGACCAGATCGGTCAACAGTCCCCTGCCGATGATCACCGGGTACGGCGCGGCCGATTCCACCATGACTCGTACTGGTTCGGTCATCGGTTCAGCTCATCCATTGGGGCTTCCTGCTTTCTCGTGGTAGTGCTTCAACTTCGCGACGACCTGCCCGACCACACGTGCCGGACTGCGGCCGTCCGTTCGCACTCGGATCGCCGCGACCGAGCGGTACAACGGCCGACGGGTTCGCATCAGGTGCTGGTACTTGGCCCGCGGATCGGGCCCGGCAAGAAGGGGTCGGGACGAGTTGGCACCCGTTCGCCTGAGTCCTTCGGCCACGCTGATCTCCAGGTAGACCACCGGCAGTGGTTCCAGGAGCGCTCGGGTCCGCTCGGACAAAATGGATCCTCCGCCGAGCGAGACGACACCGGTGTGGGTAGCCAGCGCTTCGGCGACGATCTGCTCCTCGATACTGCGAAAAGTAGGCTCCCCATCGTGCGCAAAGATTTCAGCGATCGTGCGCCCGGTTCTGCGCTCGATCAAGGCATCGGTGTCGCACAGTTCCAGTTCGAGCGCAGCGGCCACCCTGCGTCCGATGGTGGATTTGCCGGCACCGGGCGGTCCGATCAGAACCGCGTACGGAGTCATCGCGGTGGTCGGGCGGCTGTGCCCTTCACGTAGTGGTCGACATTGCTGGTCGTTTCCGCCAACGAATCGCCGCCGAACTTCTCCAATGCGGCCTGCGCAACCACGAGCGCCACCATCGTCTCGGCAACGACGCCCGCTGCCGGCACGGCACAGACGTCCGAGCGCTGGTGGATGGCCACCGCTTCCTCGCCGGTCGTCATGTCCACGGTCGCCAGCGCGCGCGGAACGGTCGAGATGGGCTTCATCGCTGCACGGATCCGCAGTGCTTCACCGTTGGTCATGCCACCTTCGAGTCCGCCTGCGCGGTTCGTCGAACGCAGTATTCCGTCGGGACCAGGCGTGATCTCGTCGTGTGCTGCGCTTCCCCGCCGCCGAGCAGTCTCGAACCCGTCCCCGACCTCGACGCCCTTGATGGCCTGAATTCCCATGAGGGCAGCGGCAAGTCGCGAATCGAGACGACGCTCGCCACTGACGAACGAGCCCAGTCCGACCGGCAGACCGTGCACGACAACTTCCACGATCCCGCCGAGAGTGTCGCCGTCGCGCTTGGCCGACTCGATCTCGGCGATCATCGACTCTTCGGCCGCCTTGTCGAACGCGCGCACGGGGCTCGCATCGATGACGTCGAGATCTTCGCCAGACGGCGGCGGACCGACATACGGGTCGGACGCACCGATGGAGATCACGTGAGACACGACATCGACACCGAAGGCTTGCTTCAGGAACCGGCGCGCCACGGTACCGATCGCGACGCGCGCTGCGGTCTCACGCGCGCTTGCCCGCTCGAGCACCGGACGGGCGTCGTCGAAGCCGTACTTCAACATCCCCGAGTAGTCCGCGTGGCCCGGTCGCGGCCGCGTCAACGGGGAGTTGCGGGCGAGGTCCGCCAACACGCTCTCGTCGACGGGGTCGGACGACATGACCTGCTCCCACTTGGGCCATTCGGTATTGCCGACCTCGATGGCGATGGGCCCGCCCATCGTCAGTCCGTGTCGCACGCCGCCGATGATGGTGACCTTGTCCGCCTCGAACTTCATCCGCGCGCCTCGGCCGTAGCCGAGTCGTCGACGGGCGAGTTGGTTGGCAATGTCCTCGGAGGTCACCTCGACGCCCGCGATCATCCCTTCGAGGACGGACACGAGAGCAGGGCCGTGAGATTCTCCGGCAGTTATCCAGCGCAGCACGCGATCATCTTTTCATGTCGGGACGACAGCCGATGCCAGCAGGGTCGCCGCGCACATCGACGGTCCGTGGGGCACAGTTGCGTTGCCCCGTCCGGTTGCCATGAGGGCGATACCCGCGGCGCCCGTGAGCAGCGGTGCAATCAGGGCGGCAGCCACCCACGCGTCCGTACCTGCCAATGCTGCGACACCTCCCAACGTGAATGCGAGCTTCACATCGCCCGCACCGAACGCTGCAGGGAGACAGAGGTGTACTGCGAGATAACAGCAGGACAGCAGGACCGCGCCCGACAGCGCTGCCAAGGCAGCATCGATGGCGTAGGAGTAGGCGAGAAGGCTCACGGCTCCGATGCCGGTCAGCGCGTTCGGGAGACGACGCGATACGACGTCGATCCAGCTCAGCCACACGCACCACATCGAGAACAACACGACCGCCACGTTGCCGTCCGCCACCAGTGTCCACGCCATCCTCGTATGGTGAGGCACCGTCCGGTACTGCTACCGAAGGAAACAACGGTCAGGTATTGCCCTGTGGACAAGTCCCCGCCCTGTGGACAAAATCACCTAGTAGCGATTGCCGCTCGCATCCATTCCTTCGGCGCCGGGTACCCGGTGAATTGCTCCACCTGTCCGTACGCCTGGTTGAGGAGCATCGCGAGTCCGGAGACGACCTGGCCGCCGCGGGCGTGGACAGCGTCGGCCAGCGGTGTCGGCCACGGGTCGTAGATTGCGTCCAGGACGATCGGTGCGTGTCCAAGGGCGCTCGCACAGGGTGCCGCACCTGCCGCGGGCACTGTACTGACAAGCACGGACGATCGTGCAGCGACGTCCGCGAGCGAGGGGTCGTCCATCTGCAGGAATTCGGTGACGAGACCTACCGCTTCCGCGCATGCGAGCGTCTCTCGCGCCCGTTCGACGGACCGCGCAACGACGGTCACCGACGCCGCACCGAGACCCGCCAGTGCAATGAGCGCCGGCCGCGACGTTCCACCGGCACCGACAACGGTCACCGCACTGCCCGACAGGTCGAGAACTCCATTCTCGACGAGCGCTCCGCTGACGCCGTCGACATCGGTGCAGTCAGCCCGCCACCCACGCGTCGTCCGGACGAGGGTGTTCGCCGAACCCGCCAAAACCGCACGATCGGTACGTTCATCGGCGAACTCGAGGGCAGCAACCTTGTCCGGCATCGTGACCGACAGACCGATCCAGTCCGGACCGAGACCACCGACGAGGTGGGGAAGCTCTTGCGCCGTGCACTCGATGCGCTCGTAGGTCCACCCGGTAAGCCCGAGAGCTGCGTAGGCAGCGCGGTGTAGGAGCGGAGATTTCGAATGCTCTATCGGGCTCCCGAGTACTGCCGCATGCACCGGTCAGCGTCCGCTGTCGAGGAAACCGGCCTCGACCTTGCCGATGTTGGCCAGGTGCTCGTCGTAACTGCGGGTGAACAGCGTCTCGCCCGCCTGGTTGATGGTCACGAAGTACAACCAGTCCCCGTCTGCCGGAGCTTCTACGGCCTCGACTGCGGCAACGCTGGGCGAGGCGATGGGCGAGGCAGGGAGACCCTCCATCGCATAGGTATTCCACGGGGTCACCGTGGCGCGATCCGCGTCGGTAGTCGCGACTTCGGTGGTGTCGAGCGAGTAGTTGACCGTCGAGTCGAATTCGAGCTTCTGCGGTTCAGCGAGACGATTGACGATCACGCGAGCAACTTTGCTGAAGTCGGCAGGCAGCGACTCTCGTTCGACCAACGATGCTGCCACCAGCGTCTGATACGGGTCGAGTCCCGAATCCGCGCCGGCAGTCAGGATTCCGGTGTCCTCGTACGTCTGTGCGCTCTCCGACACCAGCTGTCTCAGGATGTCGCTTGCAGACGCGGACGGGTCGATGTCCCAGCTCCCTGCCGCGATCAACCCTTCCAGCTGTCGATCGCGATCTGGCACACCGCGAACGCGATCACTCGCCCAGTCCGGCACGCCGAGTGCGGAGGGGTCGTCCACTCCACCGGCCGCGTTGAACTCGTCGTACGAGATGCAGGTAGGCGTTCCGCTACCGGTGGTGTCGATGCAGCTTGCTTCCGACAGCAGGGTGTAGATGCCCTTCTTGACGGCGTCGGTGTTGACGTCGCGGGCGTCGTGCAACTGCCGTCCTTCGGAGATGACGACGCTTCCCACCCGCGCCGACGGGTCGACGAGGGTGTTGACCGCCTGCGAGGCAGGAATGTTGCTCGGCATCAGGTAGTAGCCAGGTTGCACCGACGCTATGTCGGCGTTCTGGACAGCTGCGCCCATGAACGCATCAGCGCTCGCCACCACGCCCTTCTCGACTGCTTCGGCACCGATCTGCTGAGCCGTATCACCTGGGTGCACGCGCACGACGACGGAGTCACCCGAGGAACCTGCCGCAAAATCATCCGGAGCCGCCGGGCCACCGGACAGCCTGTCGAACACGAAAAAACCTCCCCCGGCGACCACGAGAACGACGATCAGACCCAGGACAACGCCCAGAATGCGCCCGCGCCTCTTCCTACTGACGGCGGCGCGAGCGTGCCGCGTCGCTGCCCGGCTGCGTCCGACTTCTGCCGGCTCCGCACTATGGACTGCACGGTGGAACTCGCTGCCCTCACCGGTTCGGTATCCGATCGGATCGGTGTGCGCCTCGTCCTCGTACTGTCTGTTGTTCACTCGCCGACCTCCGGGATGTGACCCTGCTCTGCCAGGTTCTTCTGCGCAGCGAGGTGGGAGGACCGCTCGTCCAACCACCCTTGAAGGATGGCCACCGCTGCGGCTTGATCTATAACGCCTCGCTGTGACTTCGCGCGGACGCCGCTCTCACGCAGCGCTCGCGTCGCCGTCACCGTGGTCAGCCTCTCGTCAGCCATTCGGATCGGTATACCCGGCACCTGCTTGGCCAGAGCGCGAGCAAAGCCCGCAGCGGCGTCCACCGCCGAACCGCTCTCTCCCCGCAAGGTCCGGGGCAGTCCGACGACGATCTCGACAGCGTCGTATTCCTCGACTATGGACGCCACACGAAGCACGTCGGGAGACCTGGAACCCTTGGCTTTCGTCCGCGGGACCGTTTCCACCGGCGTCGCGAGGATTCCACCGGGGTCGGACGATGCAACACCGATCCGGACGCTTCCGACGTCGATACCGATCCTTCGGCCGGGTCCTGGATCATCGGCCCCTGGCCGATCCGGAGCACTGCTGACGGCGGGTCGGGGTGCGGAATCGTTCACGATCAGGTGGTTGCCACGTCGGCGATACGTGCCCGCACCGCGGTCATCGCCTCCGCGACCCCGTCCGGGTTCGAGCCTGATCCCTGCGCGGAGTCCCCCTTGCCGCCACCCCGGCCGCCGATCGCGGGACCGAAGCTTGCCACGAGTTCGCCAGCCTTCACACCCGCATCCTGCGCTGCAGTATTCGCGGACACGACGAACGGGACTTTGCCGTCGACAGATCCGAACAAGACGACGACTGCCGGGTCGTTCCCCATCCGGCCACGAAGGTCGGAGGCGAGTCCTCGCAGTTCGTTGCCGCCCACCCCGTCGGGCGCCGTGGCAATGACAGCGCGAACACTGCCGATTCGCTCGGCTCCCCCGAGAAGGTCACCGGCAGAAGCCGACACCGATGCCGCCTTGACTGCCTCCAACTCCTTCTCCGCTTGCCGCAGTTTCTCCACGAGAGTCTCGATGCGCGCCGGAACCTCGTCGGTCGGCACCTTCAACGACGAAGCGACACCGGCCAGCAAGGCCCTTTCCTTCGCCAGGTAGCGGTACGAATCGAGCCCGACGAATGCCTCGACACGCCGTATCCCCGACCCCACCGATGACTCACCCAGCAGAGTGACCGGACCGATCTGCGAGGAGTGTTGCACGTGCGTACCACCGCACAGCTCCATCGAGAACGGTCCGCCGATCTCGACGACGCGGACCTCGTCCCCGTAGTTTTCGCCGAATAGCGCCATCGCGCCCATCGCCTTCGCGCTGTCGAGATCGGTGACGGACGTATTGACTGCATAGTCGGCGCCGATGGCGTCGTTCGTCACTGCTTCGATGTCGTTTCGCTGCGTCTCGGACAATCCGCCCTGCCACGAGAAGTCGAACCGTAGGTAACCAGGCTTGTTCAGCGAGCCGGCTTGCGTTGCGTTGGGTCCGAGTACTTGCCGCAACGCGGCATGCACCATGTGAGTACCCGAGTGTCCTTGGGTCGCACCCTTGCGCCACGCCGGATCGACGTCGACCCGCACGATGTCGCCTTCGGTGACCTGTCCCGACTCGACGGTTACCTTGTGCGTCCAGACCTTCTTCGCGATCTTCTGGACGTCGTTCACCTTCACTGCCAGCCCCGGTGCAGTGATCGAGCCGATGTCGGCAATCTGTCCACCCGACTCCGCGTACAGCGGGCTCCGGTCAAGGATGACCTCCACGGACTCCCCCGCAGTTGCCGTCGGGACGCGAACCCCGCCGGAGATCAGCGCGAGAACGGTGGCCTCGGTGGACAGTTCCTCGAATCCGGTGAACTCGGTCGCACCGCGATCGACGAAGTCCTTGTACACCGACAGATCGGTGTGCGCGTGTTTGCGGGAGCGCGCATCGTCCTTCGCTCGCTGACGTTGCTCCGCCATCAGCGCGCGGAAACCGGCCTCGTCGACTGTCAGTCCCGCTTCCGATGCCATTTCGAGCGTCAGATCGATCGGAAAACCGTAGGTGTCGTGCAGCGCGAAAGCGTCTGCGCCGCGGATGGTCCGGCCGCCGGCGGACTTGACGGTCTCGGCAGTGGTGTCGAACAACTTCGATCCGGACGTCAGTGTCTTGAGGAAGGCAGCCTCCTCACCGACGGACACGTTGAGAATGCGGTCGAATCCCGCTACCAACTCGGGGTAGGACTCGGCCATCGTGTCGCGGACGACGGTGATCAGTTGAGCCATGACTTGATCGGGCGCACCGAGAAGCCGTGCCGATCGGACGATGCGGCGGAGAAGTCGGCGCAGCACGTAGCCGCGACCGTCGTTGCCGGGGTTCACACCGTCGGAGATCAGCAACGCTGCTGTTCGTGCATGGTCGGCGATAACCCGGAATCGGACATCATCGTCATGGTCGGTGCCGTACCGTCGACCGCTCAGTTCTTCGGCCTTGGCGATGACCGGACGCACCAGGTCGGTTTCGTACACGTTGTCGACACCCTGAAGAAGGAATGCGACGCGTTCCACGCCCATGCCGGTGTCGATGTTCTGCTTCGGCAGCGGGCCCAGAATTTCGAAGTCGTCCTTGCTGATTCCCTGTCCACGCTCGTTCTGCATGAAGACGAGGTTCCAGATTTCGATGTACCGGTCCTCGTCGGCCTCGGGACCTCCATCGACTCCGAATTCGGGACCGCGGTCGTAGTAGATCTCCGAACAGGGACCACATGGTCCGGGAATCCCCATCGACCAGTAGTTGTCGACCATTCCCCGTCGCTGAATGCGCTCGTCGGGAATTCCGGCGATTTCCTTCCACAACTCGATGGCTTCGTCATCGTCCAGATACGCGGTGACCCAGATCCGCTCCGGGTCGAACCCGTAGCCACCGGCCTCGACGCTTCCGGTGAGCAGGGACCACGCGTGCGAGATCGCGTCACGCTTGAAGTAGTCACCGAAGGAGAAATTTCCGGCCATCTGGAAGAAGGTGTTGTGGCGCGTCGTGATTCCGACGTTCTCGATATCCAGTGTGCGGACGCACTTCTGAACACTGGTCGCCCGCGCGAAGGGCGGGGTCTGCTGACCGAGGAAGTACGGAACGAACTGCACCATGCCCGCATTGACGAACAGCAGGTTCGGGTCGTCGAGCACCAACGAGGCGCTTGGGACTTCGGTGTGCCCAGCTTTCACGAAGTGGTCGAGGAAACGCCTGCGGATGTCATGGGTCTGCACAGGTACAGGTTAACGCGCGCCGGCTACGCCTCGTGCAGTCCCCACGAACGGCGACGATCTACGCTCAGCTACCCCGCACTATTCGACGGAGCTTGCCCACTCTGGGGCCGATCTCGCGCTCGACGCCGTGATCGGTCGGCTCGTAGTAGTCGACGCCGACGAGCTCGTCGGGTGGATACTGCTGCCGCAGCACCCCACCTGGATCGTTGTGCGGGTATTTGTATCCGACCGCATTGCCGAGCCCTTCGGCGCCCTTGTAGTGACCGTCTCTCAGGTGCGGTGGGACTGCGCCGGACTTTCCAGCGGACACGTCGGCCATGGCTGCGCCGAGTGCAGCGATGACAGCTCCTGATTTGGGTGCCGTCGCCAGGTGAATGGTTGCCTGCGCCAGCGCCAGCCGAGCTTCGGGCATACCGATCATCTGTACGGCGGTCGCCGCTGCGGTCGCGGTCTGAAGTGCAGTCGGATCTGCCATACCGACGTCTTCACTCGCGTGCACCACGAGCCGCCGGGCGATGAAGCGAGGGTCCTCACCCGCCGTGATCATGCGCGCCAAGTAGTGCAATGCGGCGTCGACATCCGAGCCACGGATCGACTTGATGAACGCACTGATCACGTCGTAGTGCTGATCGCCGTCGCGGTCGTAGCGGACAGCAGCCTTGTCGACACTGGCTTCGACCGTCGCCAAGTCGAGTGTCGATCCGGTTGCCGCTCCCGCAGCGGCTTCGAGCGCGGTCAGTGCGCGTCGAGCATCTCCGGCAGCGAGCCGTACCAGATGCTCCATCGCATCCTCAGCGATCGACACCGCACCGTTCAGCCCACGGGGATCGTTGGCCGCGCGGGTGAGCAGCACTTCGATGTCCGCGGAGCTCAGAGGATGCAACTGCAACACGAGAGAACGAGACAGAAGCGGTGAGACCACCGAGAACGACGGATTTTCCGTCGTCGCTGCGACCAGCAGCACGATCCGATTCTCTACCGCAGCGAGTAGCGCATCCTGCTGAGTCTTGGAAAAACGGTGCACTTCGTCGATGAAGAGCACGGTCTGCTCGCCGGCGGTGAGACGTCGGCGAGCCAGATCGATGACACCTCGCACCTCCTTCACTCCAGCCGACAACGCCGAGAGGGCTTCGAACTTGCGCCCGGTGGCCCCGGAGATCAATGACGCCAACGTCGTCTTCCCGGTTCCAGGAGGGCCGTAGAGCATCACAGAAGACGCACCCGAACCGTCCACGAGCCGTCGAAGCGGTGCTCCGGGCGCCAGCAGATGACCCTGCCCGACGACCTCGTCGAGCGTCATGGGACGCATTCGCACTGCCAACGGCGCTTCCGGGCGAACATACGGACGCGACTGTGCTGATGGTTCGTCGAGGTGGGTTGCACCGCTTGTCGAACCGTTGGCCGCGTCCTCAGGAGCGTCGAACAGGCCGTGCTCGTCTGCTTCGTTGTCGAATCCGGCTCCGAAACCTGTACTCACAGGGTCAGTGTTCCCATTTCGTCTCCAGGGCTCCAACGACCCGACGCGCGAACTCGGCGACATCGGAGTCCCCGGTTCGCGTCGCCTGATCGACCAGCACGGTCCACCTGGAGACAAGTGCATCCGAACGCGGGACGGATAGATGGTGGGCACGTGCTGCGGCGATGCGGGTGTGATCGTTCGGCAGGAACCAGTAAGTGGTGAGCCACACCCAGATCAGCTCGGCGTCCAGAATCTTGGCTGCAAGCACCGTGTCGTCGGCGAGATGCGGCCAGATTCCGACGACTTCGGAACGCCACGCATCGATCATCGCCTGGGCGCGGGCGGCCGACAGGTCGAAATGGCACAGGCATCCGGGGAACGAGGCGAGCGCGTACGTGATGTCCAGGGTGGCGTCCCGGAACCCACCCCATTCGTAGTCGAGGAAT
Organism: Rhodococcus sovatensis; assembly: GCF_037327425.1. Lineage (NCBI taxonomy): Bacteria > Bacillati > Actinomycetota > Actinomycetes > Mycobacteriales > Nocardiaceae > Rhodococcus > Rhodococcus sovatensis. The sequence goes on from NZ_CP147846.1 coordinate 2,213,562, forward strand.
CGCACACCCTCGTCGTTGACGATGATGTTGTCCGGGCACAGATCCGATGGGCTGAACGCGCGGAATGCGCCGTGTGCGAACAGTCTTCCGCTGCGCGCGACGCGTTCGAGTAGCGCGTCGGGCACGTCGTCGACACCTAGGTCGTCCGCGAGCATTCGCGGCACCACTGCCAACGCGTCCGAGATCTGCGCCGAAATTCCGTCAGCAGAATCGGGAAGGCCCACGCGGCGTAGCAGCGCCGCGAAATCGTCTTCACGGCCGACCGTCGCGGCGTGCATGCGCCCGAGCGCCTGTGCCATCGCCATCAAGGAATTGGTCACCGACGCCGCGTCCGAGTGTTTCAACAATGCAGTGATCGGACTTGCATCACCCAGGTCGCTGAGGACGAGCAATCGGGCCCCGAGGTCGTAGGCAAGCAATTCCGGCCCTGGCCTGCTGTCGGTGGCCAGTGCGTTGGCGAACTGGTACGACGCAGCCTCGCGGAGGAACGCGGACGGACCGCCGATCTCGGCACCCGGCGCCGACTCGTCGGTTGCGTCGCGGACCTGCTTGATCACCAAGGTTCGCGGGAGTTGAAACGGATTTTCCGACACTCGAACGCGAAGAACGGTCGCCTGGCCACTTCCTCCGAGATCGACGGGATCCACCAACGTGACGGGTGCGCCGGTTCGCCTGGTGAGTAGCTGCTGAGCGGCGGCTACTACCTCTGAGACAGGGTCTGCCAATGTTGCGGTCATCGGACTCCAAGGTACCCGGTAGGTACGACGGACTGGGCCGCCTCACCGACCATTTTCAGATCGACCTGGGGAAACGTCTATACCGATTTCGTCACGGCGGTGTGGACCACCCCTGACACGCATCATGCGATCGGCGCTACGTCCACGGACACCGAAATAGTGCTCTCCTCCGCCTCGGTGTAGATGACGCCACGTAACGGCGGGACATCGGCGTAGTCGCGACCCCAGGCCACCGTTGCGTAGCGCTCGTCGACGAGTTGGTCGTTGGTGGGGTCGAACGCGAGCCACTTGTCGTCGGGGGTCCACACCGCAGCCCACGCATGGGTGGCGTCGACGCCGATCATTCTCTCTTTGCCCGGCGGTGGTTCGGTCGCGAGGTAGCCGGAGACGTACCGTGCGGCCAGTCCCTGCGATCGCAAGCACGCGATCGCCAGGCGCGCGAAGTCCTGACACACGCCAGACCGGGCTTCCAGCACGTCGGCCACCGTGGTAGAGACCGTCGTCGACCCCGATTGATAGGTGAAGTCCGTGAAGATGCGATGCGTCAGATCGACCACGACATCGCGCAGCGGACGCCCCGGTGCGAAACTGGCGGCGGCGTAATCGGCGACCGCGTCGGTGATCTCGGGTGAGACGAGATCGAGAACGAATTCGACTGCCGCCGCCCGGCTACCGTCCGCGGTGTAGTCGCCTGGTGCCTGCGGTCTCGCCACTTCCCACGGTGTGGTGGCGCCCAGAAGTCGATCTGCCTCATTCGGCGCGTCGACTTCGACGACCGAGTCCGCGGTCACGACGAGCTTCTCGTGGTCGGTGTTGACATGGAAATAGACGTCCTCGTTGCCGTAGACGTCCACTCCGAAGGACTGATCGGTCGGCGCCGGTTCGACCTCCACCGACTTGTCGAGGCACCGCTGGCCGTCGAACTCGCGCGGCGCGAGGAAACCGCGGCCATAGGAAGAAGTCACCCGATCCGAGTAGGTGTAGGTCGTGATGTGCCGAATCCGGTAGCGCCTGCTCATGCCCGGTCACCGTTCTTCGTGCCGTTCCATTGCTTCTGCCGCCTGCCAACCGTGCCCCACAGTGGTTGTGTACCGCCGGGCAGAACCATATGCGTAGCCAGGACGACACGAGAGAGTTCCTCGAGTTGTCGGTGAATGCCGTCGACCAGTTCGATCAGTTCGACCCGCCTGCCGGAGGCATCGACCGATTCCAAGTCACCTGGGTCGATACGCCGCAGCCGAACTGCGATCTGCTCGACGAGTTTTTCACCGCGGGAGGTTCCCGACGCATCGGGCAGTGCGCCGAGATCGTCCTTGATGCGGGCGAGTTGATAGACGAGCGAGCGCGGGTTGCCTTCGTCGAACAGCAACAGTTGGGCAACTGCCGCAGGCCGGGCGCGACCGCGGTTGCGGCGGCGGTATATGACCGACGATTCAGCGGCCGACAACACCGAATCGATGACCGCCTGTTCCGTCGACGGCGTCAGTGCGTGGCTGAGCGTTGCCGACAGCAGCGCGGTCAATTGCAGACCTCTCTCGATCCGCCTACCGCAGTCCATCAGGTACCACCCTGGGTCGCGCACCATCGACTCCGCCGCGAGACCGGACAACGACAGAAGTCCGCGGAGCACGGCCGACTGAGTCGCGGCGAGTTGAGCGCCGTCCGCGGCACTGGAGGCAGACAACTCGTCCAATGCAGTGTCGATACGGCTCAGCACCGCCCAAGTGTCGTTGGAGAGCTGGTCGCGAACGCCCCGGGCAGCCTGCTGCAGCCGATCCACGGACTGTGCAACCGACCCGAGACGGTCGATCGAGAGGGTCAGCGATCGAAACTCGGTCACCGCGTCGGCCCTGGTGGCCTCGACCAAGAACCCCGGTCCCGCACCCGAGACGCGAGTCACTGCTTCGAGGAGTATCGGGAGACTGTCGCTGCCGTCGAGCCACGGCATCGAGCGGTAGTCCTGGTGCCGCTCGCGAGCTGCGATGAGAAGACGAGTCATGTCCTCGGCACGTTCGCTGTAACGGCCGAACCAGAACAGGTCGCCGAGCACACGAGGAGAACTGACCACATCGACGTTCGACGCCGCCGCGTAGTGCGGCAGCTCCTCGGCGGATGCGGGCGGGGTGTTCGGAGCCGAATCGGCAGGAGTAACCCGTTCCGCCGAACGTACCCATACGTCTTTCGACGCGACCGTGATCAACGGTTCGGCGACCGGTGACGTGACGAGCACCTGCCCGAGCCCGCCGTTCATCGGCATGTATCCCGCGCGCTGTGCGACGCTGAACAGCCTGATTCCGACCTCGGCAGCGCCGATGGTGCCGCCGAATCCGGATCCGGCCGGTGCGACGGAGAACTCAGGCACCTCCTGTCCGACCCACGTCCACGGCTGCGCTCGAAGACGCCCGGCGAACGCGTCCGCAGCTGCGTCGTCCAGGTCGTGTCCTACTACGGTCTCGCGAGTGGTGACCGAACGGAACACGAGTGATCGCACCCGCGACACCAGTCGAGACACCCCGTGAGGTTCCCCACCCCACGTGGCAGGTGTCGATTCCAGAAGCAGATCCTCGTCGAGAAGCGCCCGACACAGCGCAGGTAGCAGCGGCGGAAGCGCAGGGTTCTCGAGGACACCACTGCCGAGGGTGTTGACCATGCTGACCGCGCCGCGTCGTAGAACCTCGACGAGGCCTACGACCCCCAACCTGGAGTCCGGTCGCAGGTCGAGTGGATCGGTGAATTCGGCGTCGACACGACGCAGGACGACATCCACACGGCGTAGCCTGCCGAGCGATCGCATCCACAGGCAGCCGTCGCGAACGACCAGATCCGCGTTCTCCACGAGGGGAAAACCCAGGACAGTCGCTAGGTAGGCCTGATCGAAGGCTGTCTCGGAGTGAGAGCCAGGGCTGAGGACGACGACAACGGGATCCTCGGCCGCGGCCGGAGCCGCATCGATCAGAGCCAGACGCACTGCGCGTGCGAACGTCGACAGTGGCCGCGGGTTGGTGTCCTGGAACAGTTCCGGAGTTGCTCGCGACATCACCCGTCGATCCGCGAGGGCATATCCGATACCCGACGGCGCCTGAGTCCGGTCCGCCACGACGCGAAAACGACCGTCGGCGCCACGACCCACGTCGGCAGCATGGATGAACAGCTGCCTCGGCCCAGGAATGGTGATGCCGTGCGCCTCACGGATGTACCCGGGATCACCGAACACCAGAGCCGGCGGTATCAAGCCCTTCGACACAGTCCTCATAGGCCCGTACAGGTCCGTCAACAAAGCGTCCAACAGCCTGGAACGTTGTACGAGACCTCGTTCGAGACTGTCCCAGTCGTCGGCGCCCAGAACCAGTGGAATACCGTCGAGGCCCCACCGTACCGGCGCCGCGACACTGTCCGAACCGTCCGCCGGGATGGGGTTGTAGGTGATGCCGTGATCATCGACGAGGCCGCGTACTCGCGACTGCAAGGCGCGCTCCCCGCCTCGCCCCGACTCCTCGAGTCCGGCGACCAACTCCGCCCAGTGCGGGCGGACTGAGCCGTCGGCGGCGAGCAGCTCGTCGTGACGGCGACCGACGCCGGGGATTGACCCAGTTCGATTGCGGTACGCGGCAAGCGCATCCACGGTCCTCGGCTGAGAAGTCCCGGAGTCACCTCCCCCGGCAGCCGTGCCGTAGTCCACCGCATCCACGGGCACCATCGAGTCGTCATTCCTTCCGTCGGGCGACTGACGGCTGCTTCCGGTCACCAAACGGTGGTTTCACGCAAGCAGCCGGTGGTCGTCACCGTGTCCGACTCGTTGTTCGATCGCGCCACCACTACCTGGCGTACACACCAGTGCGCCGAAGATCCAACATTCCGGGAGCCGTGACGTCGATCGATTGTCGAGCATGCATCTCGAGCAATCTTGCTACGTCCACTTTCCCGGAGGTGAACCCACCCTCCTCGAACCGACCGTTGCGGCGTGCTTCTGCCTCCACCGCATTCACGGGAGGACCGTCGTACGACCTACCACCGGGGTGCACCACGTGGTAGCTGCAGCCGCCGACGGCACGGCCGGTCTGCTTTTCGATGAGGTCGAATCGGAGTGGGCTTTGGACCTCGATGGTCGGATGCAACGCGCTAGGCGGCTGCCACGCCCGATACCTGACACCTGCCACCTGTACGTCCTGACGATCGGTCCGAAGCATGGGCACCGGCACGCCATTGCAGGTGACCATGTAGCGCCCCTCGTCCGCGCCCGCGATCTTCACCTGTATGCGCTCCACGGACGAGTCGACGTACCGTGCCGTTCCCGACGAGGTGGACTCCTCACCGAGCGTGTTCCATGGCTCGATTGCACCGCGCAGTTCGAGCTCGGCGTTGCCGATCACGCTCGTGCCGATTCGAGGAAACCGGAACTCGGTGAACGGGTCGAGCCAGCTGGTGTCGAATTCGATGTCATGCTCACGAAGATCCTCCGCGACCCGGCCGATATCGCCTATGACGAAGTGCGGCAGCATGTACCGGCCGTGCAGGTTGGCACCATGACGGATCAAAGGCGCTTTCAGCGGAGAATCCCAGAACCTCGACACCAGCGATCGAACGAGAAGCGACTGCACCATGGCCATCTGGTGATGCGGCGGCATCTCGAATCCACGGAGTTCGAGCAATCCGAGCCTGCCGCGTGTGCTGTCGGGACTGTAGAGTTTGTCGACACAGAATTCGGCTCGGTGTGTATTTCCAGTGATATCGGTGAGCAGGTGTCGCAAAGCACGATCCACCACCCACGGCGACGCCGTACGGTCCGATGCGGTGAGGCGCTCGATCTCGCTGAACGCGACCTCGAGCTCGTACAGGGCTTCCTCGCGTCCCTCATCGGCTCGGGGGGCCTGGGAGGTGGTGCCGATGAAACGCCCTGAGAACAGGTATGACAGCGAAGGGTGTCTCTGCCAGTGCGTCAGCAACGACACCAGAAGGTCCGGGCGACGAAGGACCGGCGAATCGGACGGAGTGATACCGCCCAGCGTGATGTGGTTGCCGCCACCTGTTCCGCGAGTCGTACCGTCGTTGTCGAAGCCCTCGGTGCTCAGTCGTGACAACCGCGCCTCGCGATACAGAGTCTCCATCAGGTCGTTCTGTTCGGCCCACGACGACGACGGCTGCACGTTGACTTCGATGACGCCGGGATCCGGCGTGACGGTCAGAGTCTGGATACGCGGATCCGACGGCGGCCCATACCCTTCGATGACGACTGGTGTGTCGATCGCCGCGGCAGCATTCTCGACTCGCTCGACCAGTTCGAGAAAGTCTTCCAACCGATTCATCGGTGGCATGAACACATGGAGAATTCCGTCACGAACCTCGGACACGAGCGCCGTGACATCGTGTCCACCGACCGATCCCGCTGCGGCTGCGTTGGATTCGACCAGACGCGCGTGGCGCGCCTCCACCGGATCCACAGGCCTCGGCGGCCGCTGCGTCATCTGCCGACTCGGCAAGGGTTCCTTCGGCGCGGTCGGATCGGCCGGATTCTCAGGCGGACCACCCGTCCAGGAAATCGCGCTGAGTGGTAGCCGAAGACCCGCAGGCGAGTCTCCCTCGAGCAGAACGATTCGACCACGCCGCAACGTCCAGTCGGCGCTCTGCCAGCCATTGCCGTCCGGCGTTCGACTGATCGGAAGCACGAATGCCGCCGGTTCGTCGGTCGTGGAGTCGAGTTTGGCCAGCAACGCAGCGCGCGCCTCCGCCGTGTCCGATCCCGGATCGAGGTCGTCACCGTCGGCTGGTGGGTCGCCGTACGGTTGCCGAACGAGATCGAGGAGTCGCACCAGCGGATCCTCGAATGCCGGCCGCGCCTGTTCGACTGGGAGTCCGAGTCCTTCGACCAACTTCTCCACCAGAGCGCGGGACGACGAGGGATCGACGTCCGCGGGTCGCTCGTCCTCGGGCAACCAGGGATCTGCGATCAGATCGGAGTCATGCCACAGCGATTCACCGTCGGTGCGCCAGAACAGTCCGACCTGCCACCGCGGGAGCGGCTCACCCGGATACCACTTGCCTTGGCTCCGTTGGACGAGTCCGTCGGGTGCGTAGATCGTTCGCAGTCGCTCCGCCAGTGCGGATGCCAGCAGACGCTTGTGCGGGCCGTCTGCGGTGGTGTTCCACTCGGGAGCGTCCTGGTTCTCGATAGCCACGAAGGTCGGCTCCCCGCCGACCGTCAATCGGATGTCCTGCGCGTCCATTCGGTCGTCGAGAACGGCGGCTGTCGCCTTGATCGCCTCCCACTGCTCCTGCGTGTACGGAAGCGTTGTCCTGGGGTCCTCGTGGACCCGCACGACCGTGTTGGAAAAGTCGAGCTCGGCCTTGCACTTGCTCGTGGCACCGGAAATGGCAGCCGCCGTCGACGGATGCGGCGTCGCCGACAGCGGGATGTGACCTTCTCCGGCGAACAAGCCCGATGTCGGATCCATGCCGACCCAACCCGCGCCCGGAAGATATACCTCGGTCCAGGCATGGAGGTCGGTGAAGTCGGCCGCGGGTCCCGAGGGACCGTCGAGGGACTTGATATCCGACGCCAACTGCACCAGATAGCCGGACACGAATCGCGCGGCGAGCCCCATCTGCCGCAGTATCGACACCAGCAGCCAAGCCGAGTCGCGGCAGGATCCGACAGCGGTCGTCAGGGTGTGATCGGGAGTCTGAACTCCGGGCTCCATCCGAACGGAATAACCGACGTCACCCAGCACCGCCTGATTCGCCATGACCAGAAAGTCGATGGTGCGCAGCTTGTCTCCGCGTTCACGGACCGCTGCCTCGAGCTTTTCGACCCACGCCGATACAACCGGTCCCGGCCCGGTGCCCTCGTCAGCTTCGTCCACCGGCCGGAGATACGGCTCCAAATCCGGCAGATCGGCTTTGTCGTACGAGAAACCGAAGTGTTCGGCCCAATCCTCGACGAAAAAATCCAACGGATTGATGACGGCCATGTCTGCGACGAGACCGACGGTGATGGACATGTGATCCGTGCGTTCCGGAAACACCACACGCGCCAGGAAATTGCCGAAAACGTCCTGCTGCCAGTTGATGAAGTGCTCAGCAGGCTCGATTTTCAGCGAGTATGCCTCGATGGGTGTGCGCGAATGCGGTGCCGGCCGCAACCGGATCTCGTGCGGATGCACCTGAACCATGCGATCGAACGAGTAGCTGGTCCGGTGTTCCAGCGCGACCTTGATGCCCACGGCGAGCCCCTAACAAAATCTCGAATGGGTAAGAACCACCAACCTTAGAGGTCACCTGCCGCTACCGCTCGGCGAAAATTGTGTCCGAAACGTGCACCGATGTAAGCCGTGTAGCGCTTGACACACTCTTCCCCGTGCGGTTCGCTCAGCGAGAAATCGACAAATTCGACCAAAGCACATCTAACTTTCCAGCCAAGGGGAATTTCGTGAGCGAGCAACCACCCACCGGACCTCAGTACGGTTCCGATCCGAACCAACCCCAGTATCCGCAGAATCCGGCATCGGGCTACCCGCCCCCCGGCAACTATCCGCCGCCCCCAGTCGCAGGAAATGCCGGGTACGGTGCGGGATCGCAGCTCCCCGGTGGGGCACAGCCCGGAAGCCTCGGCATCCGTTTCGGAGCACGGTTCATCGACGGAATCATCATCGCGATCGTCGCGTTCATCATCTATGCCATCGCGCCCGGCGGTTTCATCGGGCAGTGGATCCTCGGACTGGTGACCGCCCTCCTCGGATTCGCCTACTTCGTGTTCCTCGAATCCTCGCGTGGACAGACGTTCGGCAAGCAACTTCTGGGCCTGCGTACCGTCGGCGCGGCGGGCGGGAACCCGACTCAGGCGGAGGCAGCCAAGCGCAATGCCTTCCTGCTGCTGAACATCGTTCCGATCCTCGGTGGTTTCTTGGTGTTGGTCGCGTACATCGTAATCGCGGTAACCATCAACTCGAGCCCCACAAAGCAGGGCAAGCACGACGAGATCGCCGGCGGAACCCAGGTCATCAGCGTCAAATGATCTGTTAGTCCCATGCAAGCGGACCAATCGAGAGTTCTCGGTGGTCCGCTTGTATGCGTTTTCACCCGCCGATTCACCCCAGACCACCCTCTCCGAGCACATCGAGCGCGCACAATTCGTCGACATCCACCGACCAGGAGACCAACGTGAGCGAGAACCCACCCACCGGACCGCGGTACGGCGATGGACCCGAACCCGACCCGAGCGGACAGCCGCAGACGCCCCCACCAGCCGGCGGATATCCGCCGCCGGGGAACTACCCACCTCCGGGTGGAAACCCTCCTCCCGGGAACTACCCACCTCCGGGCGGCAACTACCCGCCACCTCCCGGCAACTACCCACCTCCGGGTGGAACGCCTCCTCCCGGCAACTACCCACCTCCCGGCAACTACCCGCCCCAGGGCGGGGGCTACCCACCACCTCCCGGCAACTACCCGCCACCTCCCGGCAACTACGGCGCTGCGGGCTACGGGGGCGCAGGCTTCGGTGCCGGCCTTCCGCCGACGTTGAGTGTCGGTGACGCAATCTCCTTCGGTTGGAACAAGTTCAAGGACAACGCCGGCGTCTGGGTAGGCATCGTCCTGATCGCCGCGGTTATCCAGATCGTCATCAACTTGATATTCGGTGGCTTCGGCGGTTCGACTTCGGACCTGTCCGAGACGTTCAGCCTATGGCGAATTCTCGGCACACTGATCGGTGCCATCGTCGGCTACCTCATCAACGCTGCGCTGATTCGAGGCGCGCTCCACGAGGTCGATGGAAACAAGCCCGCAATCGGGTCCTTCTTCCAGTTCGCCAACGTCGCGTCGATCGTCATTGCCAGCATTCTCGTCGCGATCATGGTGACGGTCGGTTTTGTGCTCCTGATCATCCCCGGGATCATTCTGACGTTCCTGACCTGGTGGACTCTGCAATTCGTCATCGACCGCAACGAGGACGCGATTACAGCGATCAAGTCCAGCTTTCGGGCGATCTCATCGAATGCGGGTACGTTGTTCGTTCTTGCACTCGCGCTCGTAGGCATCAACATCCTGGGAGCTATCCCCTGCGGCCTCGGGTTGCTCGTGACGATTCCCATCACGATCATCGCCTCGACGTACGCGTACCGCATCGTGTCGCGCACAGCCGGCGTCTAATTCCCCACGGCGTCTGATTTCCCACGAAGTCATCGGAGCCGACCCCGCGATCATCGCCGATCCGGGGTCGGCTTTCTTCTCGAACTGCCCTCGACGATCCGACAAGACCGGACGGTATCCAACCGGAGCCTCACACCGTATGGTTCGTTAGCGCGAATGCAGTACCGCCAGTCGCGTGCTCGATCCAAGCGAGAGGGAAATGTTGAACGACCACTCCAGCGGGGGCAGTGGCCACAACCCACAGCAGAACTCACCCGACCATCGACCTGAGCCGTATCCACCTGCGCCGGGCGCAGGTCAGCCCCAGGGGCCGTACGGACCACGAGCGGAGCACCCATACCAACAGGGTGGATATCCACCGCCGCCCGGCAACTACCCACCGCCGCCCGGCAGTTTCCCACCACCGGGCGGGTACCCGAGCTATCCGCAGGGATACGGCCAGTTCCCGCCGGGACCCCAGCAGTACGGGTCTCAGCAGTACGGACCCCAGCCAACGACGCTCAGTGTGGGTGCTGCATTGACCTACGGGTGGAAGAAGTTCGTCGCCAACATCGGCGTGTGGCTCGCGTTCATGGCGTTGTTCGGAGGCGTGCTGGTCGCCTTCTACATCATCGCGGTGGCAGTGGTGCTCACTACGTTGATAGCGTCCGAGAACATCGAGGATTCGACGTTTGCATCGGCCGGAGACGGCACCGGTTTCTCGGTCGGCACCGTGGTGATGACCTTTGTTGCAGGCATTCTCGGATTCCTGGCCAGTGCAGTTCTCATTCGTGGGGCGCTTCTCGAAATCGACGGCGTCCGGCCCGGTTTCGGGGAATTCTGGCGGCTTCCCAATATCGGTCAGCTCGCACTGTTCGCGGTCGTCACCGCCGTGATCTCAGGCGTGGTGAACACCGTCGACCCGTTCGTGTCCTTGGCGATCAGCCTCGTGTTGGGCATCGCGATCTGGTTCGCCGTGCAGTTCATCCTCGATCGCGGAATGTCGGCCTGGTCAGCGGTAGTCGCGAACGTGCGGCTTCTCGGATCGAGCCCAGGGCAATTGGCTCTGCTCTATCTGGCGTTGATCGGAATCAACCTGGTCGGCGCAGTCCTGTGCGGTATCGGGCTCATCTTCACCGTGCCGGTGACCATGATTGCCACGACCTACGCGTACCGCGTTCTGACGGGCGGAACCGTTTCACCTGCAACCTGATTCGCTGAACCGACAATTCGGCATACACCAGTGCCCCCGGAATCTCTCTCGATTCCGGGGGCACTGGTGCACTGAGCTACTGATCCTCGGGCGCCGCCGGCTTGTCGTCCTTCTTCTCCGGCTTGGCATCGATGCCGGACTCCTTGCGCTGCAGCGGCGTGATCGGCGCTGGCGCGTCGGTCAAAGGGTCGACGCCTCCACCGGACTTCGGGAATGCGATGACCTCGCGGATGGAATCCACGCCCGCCAGTAGTGCGGTGATTCGATCCCAGCCGAACGCGATTCCGCCATGCGGGGGCGCGCCGTAACTGAAGGCGTCGAGCAGGAAGCCGAACTTCTCCTGCGCCTCCACCTTGCCGATACCCATAATCGCGAACACGCGTTCCTGAATGTCTTTGCGATGGATACGAATACTGCCGCCACCGATCTCGTTGCCGTTGCACACGATGTCGTATGCGTAGGCCAACGCAGAGCCCGGATCGGTGTCGAACGTCTCCATCGACTCGGGCTTCGGCGAGGTGAAGGCGTGGTGCACAGCGGTCCACGCTCCAGAGCCGACCGCCACGTCGCCACTGGCGGTGGCGTCGGACGTAGGTTCGAACAGCGGAGCGTCGACGACCCACACGAACGCCCACGCCTTGGGATCGATCAGGTCGAGCTTGCGCGCGATCTCTCCGCGCACTGCGCCCAGCAGAGCTCGCGACGCTTTGATCGGGCCGGCGGAGAAGAAGATCGCGTCCCCGGGCTTCGCGCCGACGTGTGCCGCTATGCCGTCACGCTCGGTGTCGGTCAGGTTCTTTGCGACCGGGCCGCCGAGCGTTCCGTCTTCACCGACGAGAACGTATGCCAGGCCCTTGTGGCCACGCTGCTTGGCGAACTCCTGCCACTTGTCGAGCTGCTTGCGCGGCTGCGACGCGCCACCGGGCATGACGACCGCACCGACGTACGGCGCCTGGAAGACCCGGAACTCGGTATCGGAGAAGAAGTCCGTGCACTCCGTCAGCTCGATGTCGAACCGAAGGTCCGGCTTGTCCGAACCGTATCGACGCATGGCCTCGGCGTACGTGATGCGGGGTATCGAAGTCGTGAACTCGTGACCGACGAGCTTCCACACGGCGGCGAGAATTTCTTCGGCGAGCAGGATGACGTCGTCCTGCGTCACGAAGCTCATCTCGACATCGAGCTGAGTGAACTCGGGCTGCCGGTCCGCGCGGAAGTCCTCGTCGCGGTAGCAGCGTGCAATCTGGTAGTACCGCTCGATCCCGCCGACCATCAGCAGCTGCTTGAACAGCTGCGGGCTCTGCGGCAGGGCATAGAAGCTGCCCGGTTGCAGGCGTGCCGGCACCAAGAAGTCACGAGCGCCTTCAGGCGTCGATCGCGTCAAGGTCGGGGTTTCGACCTCGACGAACTCGTGATGGGCGAGCACACCGCGCGCGGCCGCATTGACATGCGAACGTAGCCGAATGGCATGGCCGGGACCTTCACGACGGAGATCGAGGTATCGATACTTCAAGCGAGCTTCTTCACCCGGCTGATCGTCGAGCTGGAAGGGCAAAGGCGCGCTTTCGGAGAGAACCTCGATGTCGGATGCGTCGACCTCGATCGCACCGGTCGGAATCTCGTAGTTCTGGTTGCCGTCAGGACGCTGGCAGACCGTGCCGGTGACCTTGACGACGTATTCCGCGCGGAGACGGTGAGCCTTCTCGGCCACCTCACCCTCACGGAACACCACCTGCGAGACACCGGATGCGTCGCGCAGGTCGATGAAGATAACTCCGCCGTGATCGCGGCGACGCGCAACCCAACCCGTCAAGGTAACTGTTCGGTCGACGTGCTCGGATCGAAGTGAGCCGGCGAGGTGGGTGCGCAGCACTGGTTTCCTTTCACAAAATGCCAAAAAGCGTGTTCGTCGGTCACCGATCCTACGGAGGAGGTGTCGAGACCGTGAACGCGATCCCACCACGGCATGGGAAGCTGCTACTCGACAGACGTCGAGCGGGCCTCGGATTTCGCGCATGGCCACGTTCCCTTGGAAGGAAAACGAGACATGACGTTCAGAGAAGGCGCTCGGATGCAGCCCGGCAGAGTCTCGGTCGGGGGAAGCGGCAGGGGCGGCAAAGGCGGCAAAATCGCGCTGGGCGGCGGCGCCGGTGGACTCGTCATTCTGGTCCTGGCCCTGCTGTTCGGTGGTGACCCCGGTTCCATCCTCGGACAACTGAGCGGTAGCACCGACAACAGCGGCCAGTACGACTCAGGGAGCGGCACCCTGGAGAACTGCGAGACGGGCGCGCAGGCCAACGCCCAGGTCGACTGCCGCGTCAACTTCACCGTCGGCAGCCTCGACACCGTCTGGGAGTCCGAACTCGGACCGCAGACAGGCGTCGCCTACGTTCAGCCGGAGGTCGAACTGTTCAGCGGATCGATCAGCACCGGCTGCGGGAACGCCACCAGCGCCGTAGGTCCCTTCTACTGTCCCGCGGATTCCACCGCCTACTTCGACACGAGCTTCTTCCAGGTTCTCGTCGACCGATTCGGCTCGAGCGGCGGTCCGCTCGCACAGGAGTACGTCGTCGCACACGAAGTGGGCCATCACATCCAGAATCAGCTCGGTGACATCGGACGCGCGCAGGCCGACCCACAGGGCGCCGAATCGGGAGCTGTACGCGTCGAATTGCAGGCCGATTGCTATGCAGGCATCTGGGCGCATCACGCCGCGGTGATACCGGACCCGAATACGGGCGAGCCGTTTCTCGAACCCCTCACCGACTCCGATATCCGTGACGCGCTCTCTGCCGCGTCCTCGGTTGGTGACGACCGGATTCAGGAGGCGTCGAGTGGGAGAGTCAATCCCGAAGGATGGACCCATGGGTCTTCGGATCAGCGTCAGGTGTGGTTCCTCACCGGCTACAGAACCGGCCAGGTGTCGGCGTGCGACACGTTCTCGGCCCGGAATCTCGACAGCCCGCCTGCCCTCCCCCGGTAGCCGGCCTCAGAACAGCGTCAAAGCAGGATCACGGGCCCGCTCGGCCACTTCCGGCTCGGCAGGCACGTTCTCCGGCATCGACCTGAGATCGTCGACGCCGAAGCCGTGCCGCTCCAACAACGGATCGATTCTCCCTCTCAGCCACGTTGTGTACTCGGGAGTGACGTAGGCACCCTGGCCGTACAGCTGGCGATAGCGACGCATGAGTGCTGGATGGTTCTCCGCCAGCCATGACATGAACCAGTCCTTCGTCGAAGAACGAAGATGCATAGGCATCGCGGTCACGGAGGTGGCGCCCGCATCCGCGAGAGCCTCGAGAAGGCCGTCCAACTGCCGCGCGCCGTCGGTGAGGAACGGGATGACCGGCGCTACAAGAACCCCGCACGGCAAACCCGCCTCGCGTACGGCACGAATGAGGTCGAGCCGCGCACGCGGACTAGGCGTGCCGGGCTCGAGTTGCTTCTGCAGGTCGGCATCGTGGATGGCAAGGCTGATGCTGATGTGCACGTCTACTTGCCTGGCGGCGAGCGCCAACAGGGGCAAGTCACGCCGCAGCAATGTTCCCTTGGTCAGTATCGAGAACGGGGTACCCGATTCGGCCAATGCTCGAATGATGCCGGGCATCAGTCGATATCGCCCTTCCGCCCGCTGGTAGGGATCTGTGTTGGTGCCGAGAGCGACAGGTTCGCGTTTCCAGGATCTGCGGGCCAGTTCTTTGCGAAGAACCGCCGCGATATTCGTCTTCACGACGATCTGAGAGTCGAAGTCCTTGCCGGAGTCCAGATCCAGGTACTCGTGGGTCGGGCGCGCGAAGCAATACCGACACGCGTGTGAACACCCTCGAGCAGGATTGATGGTCCAACTGAACGGAAGCGACGTGTCGCTCGAAATCTTGTTGAGGGCACTCTTGCACAGCACTTCGTGGAAAGTGATGCCCTCGAATTCCGGCGTTTGTACGCTGCGAACCAGACCCGAACGCTCCAGGCCGGGCAGCGCGCCCTCGTCCGCGGCGTCGAGTGTCTGACCGGACCATCGCATACGCACAGTCGAACATCTGTTCTAGAACATGTCAAGGCGCGAGGAAGTGGGCGCAACAGCCGCACGATAGCGTGTGGGCAGAGTCCGAACTTCCTTAGGAGACATCACACGTGACTGCCCCCATCGCGCCCACCCTCGAACCGATACTGCGACTCGGACTCACCCTCGGCGTTCCGATCGACGTCGGAACCGTTCCTGCGGGCGAGCGCGTGGTGACACCGATTCTCGGCGGCGCAGCACCGGGCCCCGACATCGAGGGAACACTGGCCGGATCGTCGTCCATAGTAGGGATCACGCGGCCCGACGGCTGCACCGAGTTCACCACCGAGCTGACGCTGGAACTCGCTGACGGGGGTTATCTCTCGCTGACGTACAGAGGTTTGCAGTTCGGGCCGGCCGACGTCATCGAGTCTCTGAGCGGAACCGAGGACGTCGACCCTGCCACCTACTACTTTCGTGGCACCCTTGACATCTCGACGTCGGCTCCCCAGTTCACGTATCTCAACCGCGCACTCGTGGTGACTTCGGGATCCAGATCCGCCCAGGCCGTCGTGATCGACGCATTTCTGGTGACGTGAGCCGTCAGCTCGTGAGGCCGGCGACCTCCCGATCGGTCAACGTGGCCAGGGGCGTTCGCCCTGCTTCCCGTACCAACTGAACGGCGCGATAGAGCGGACGCTCGTCGAGTCCCGCATCCCGAGCCTCGGCCTTGAGCTGATCTACCAGGACCGATGCGACGGCAGCGGCAGGAACGAGCTCGCTGGTCCAGAGCGCGTCGGCGAGCTTACGAAGCGACAGGATCGGCAACTCACGACCGCCGCCCTTGGTGTAGAGCGCGAGTGCGATGGTCGCCTTCGTGCTTCCGTCGTACAGTCGCAGCGAGATCTGGTCGATCCTCGCCGTTCGGATCTGCACCTCGGCGGATACCAGCTCGGCCACCGAAAGATGCGTGGTCCGGAATCCACCGCGAACATGGATCTTGTTGTCACTCAACCATGTTCGACGCCTCAGCCCAATCCACGCCGAACCTGCCGTCGGCACGGCGACAACGACGCCGAGAACAACCGCAACTGCCACGGGCAGGAACAGGCTTGCGATCGCGCCGATCACAAGACCGACGACGACCGCACCGATCGCAACCTTCTTCAATCGCGGTGCGATCAGATCGACCGGAACGAGATCGAGTTCGACACGCTCACCGGTGGAGCCGTCAGCCGGCAAGGTTCACCTCCAGGTGCGACACGACCTCCGCCAGCGGGACCTCACGCTGCTCCCCCGTCGACAAATCTTTGACGACAACCACCTCGTCGGCAATTTCCTTGTCTCCGAGCACTAGTGCGAATCGAGCGCCGGAACGGTCCGCGGCTTTCATCGCGCCCTTGACGCCGCGGTTCCCGTACGCCATGTCGACACTGATTCCCTTTGCCCGTAGCGCACCCGCGATCGCGACGACCCGCGCCTTCGCATCGCTTCCCAACGGCACCCCGAACACGGCGCACCGGGCGCTCGTGCCCGCGGACTTGCCTTCTGCTGCCAGGGCAAGCATCGTGCGGTCCACACCGAGCCCGAAGCCGATGCCGGACAGCTCTTGGCCACCCAACTGGGCCATCAACCCGTCGTACCGCCCTCCGCCACCGATGCCGGACTGAGCGCCGAGACCGTCGTGCACGAACTCGAACGTCGTCTTGGTGTAGTAGTCGAGGCCGCGCACCATCCGCGGATTCACGACGTACGGAACTCCCAGCGCATCGAGGTGACCGATCACCTCGTCGAAGTGTGCTTTCGCCGTCTCCGACAGGTGGTCCAACATGAGTGGCGCATCCGCCGTCATCTCGCGAACCTCGGGACGCTTGTCGTCGAGCACGCGCAGCGGGTTGATCTCGGCGCGCTTACGTGTCTCTGGATCCAGCGGCAGGGCGAACAGGAATTGCTGGAGGAGTTCACGGTACTGCGGACGGCAAGTGTCGTCACCGAGCGAGGTGATCTCGAGCCGGAAATCGCTCAGCCCGAGACTGCGGAAACCTGCGTCTGCGATGGCCACCACTTCCGCGTCGATCGCGGGATCATCGACACCGATCGCCTCGACACCCACTTGCTGAAGTTGACGGTAGCGCCCCGCTTGTGGCCGTTCGTAGCGAAAGAACGGACCCGCATACGCAAGTTTGACCGGGAGCGCCCCACGGTCCAGTCCATGCTCGATCACCGCGCGCATGACGCCTGCAGTGCCCTCGGGGCGAAGTGTGACCGACCGGTCGCCACGATCGGCGAAGGTGTACATCTCCTTGCTGACCACATCGGTCGACTCGCCCACACCGCGAGCGAACAGCCCGGTGTCCTCGAAGATCGGAAGTTCGATGTGGCCGTATCCCGCATTGCGGGCAGCGGCCAGCAGTCCCTCGCGGACGGCGACGAACTCTGCCGAGTTCGGCGGAAAGTAATCGGGAATACCCTTGGGCGCAGAAAATGTACTCAGCTTGCTCACGGTCACAGTTTTCCCTGTTCGGTACCCGAGAGTCCAACGAGAAAGGGATTCGACGCACGTTCCTGACCAATGGTGCTCTGGCCGCCGTGGCCGGGCAGGATCACCGTGTCGTCGGCGAGCGGCAACAGCGAACCCGCAATGGAACGCAGCAACTGATCGTGGTTCCCACCTGGAAGGTCGCTACGTCCGATCGAGCCCGCGAACAAGGTGTCCCCGGTCAACGCCACTGCCAGTGTCCCGTCCGGAGTGTCGACATCGACGGTGAACACCACCGAACCCTGCGTGTGGCCGGGTGTATGTACGACGCCGAACGTGATGCCGGCGAGGTCGAGCGAAAAACCGTCGACCAACTCCGCGACCTCGTCCGGCTCGGCGAACTCGGTGTCGCCCAACAGTGCTGCCAACGCCGGGCCGGTGCCTCGAATCGGGTCCGACAACATGTATCGGTCTTCGGCATGGATGTATGCGGGGATACCGAACTTCTCGCATACCGGTTCCACCGACCATGTGTGGTCCAGGTGCCCGTGGGTGAGGAGAACCGCGACCGGTGTGACACCGGACTCGTTCAAGAACCGAAAGAGCGGCTCGGTCGCGTCCTGCCCTGGATCGACCACCACACACTCGTCCGCGCCATCGTGAGCAAGCACGTAGCAGTTGGTCTGGAACATTCCCGCCGGGAATCCGGTGACGAGCACAGCAGTAGCTCCTAATTCGGTACGGCAAGGTCATCGACAGAGTAGTTGCATGGTGTTCACCTGCCCGTCGCCAGTGTCCGGACGGGCGCCGAAGGCCGATGCCCGTCAGAATGCTCTCAGGATGTAATGGCACACTCACTCACGGTCGGTTCCGGCTCGCCGACCGGCGCAGAGGCGATCAACGAGTCGGTGAACGTCACAAGCGGGAGGACACGTCAATTGCCCAGCAACGAGCAGCGGCGCGAAGCGGCGAAGCGAAAACTCGAGCGACAACTCGAACGTCGAGCCGAGCGAGCGAAGAAGCGCAAACAGCTGACCATCGCCGGATCAGTGCTGGGACTCGTCGTCGTAGTGGGCGCCGTTGCAGTGGTCTTCGCCCTCACTCGCGGCAGTGACGAACCGGAGACGACGGCATCCGAGACGCCGAGCGGTGACACTCTGATCGCAGACGGTCGCGCCGAGCCACTTCCGGAGACTGTCGACTGCGCGTACCCGGCGTCCGCTCAGCCTGCTTCGAAGGAGAACACCCCACCGCGCACCGACGGGATCCCGACGAGCGAGGAGGCCTTGAGCTACAGCATGGCGACGTCACAGGGCAACATCGGCCTCACGCTGAACAACCCGCAATCTCCGTGCACCGTGAACAGCTTCGTATCGCTGGCCAATCAGGGCTACTTCGACGGCACGAGCTGTCATCGAATGACAACGGGCGCCGGGTTGCAGGTTCTCCAATGCGGCGATCCTGCAGGAACGGGCATGGGCGGTCCTGGCTACCAGTTCGCCGACGAGTTCCCGGCCGATCAGTACGCCGAGGGCGACCCTGCGGCCGGTGAGCCGATCTCCTACCCCCGCGGCACCATTGCGATGGCCAACGCAGGACCTGGGACGAACGGTAGTCAGTTCTTCCTGGTCTACGGCGACTCCACTCTCCCCCCGGCGTACACAGTGTTCGGCACTATCGACGAGACCGGTCTCGAAACCTTGGACAAGGTTGCCGCAGGCGGCGTCGAAGGCGGCGCATCGGACGGCAAGCCCGCCCTCCCGGTGGACATCACCAGCATGGTGAGCGACTTCTGATGCGGACTACAACGCTTCTCGCAGCGACAGGAGTCGCAGTCTTCCTCCTCGCCGGCTGTTCTTCGAACGCGTCGGACACCGCGACGACAAGTACTACACAGTCCACGACCAGCGCGGCGCCGACCACGACTGCGCCACCACTCGATATGAGTCAGTTCGGTGTCCTCCCTCCGGTTTCTGAACCCGAGGCCTCGTCCACCACGTGCGAGTACCCGGAGGCCACGCCTGCGATCAGGGACAACACAGCACCTGCAACCGACGGCGTGTCGACGGTCGGAACGGTCGACGTGGCAATCACGACCAGCCAGGGTCCGATCGGCCTGACGCTCGATCGCGCCGAGGCCCCGTGCACGGTCAACAGTTTCACCTCGCTCGCGTCGCAGGGATACTTCGACGAAACGATTTGCCACCGTCTGACCACCACCGAGGGACTCGAAGTACTCCAGTGCGGCGATCCGTCCGGCCAAGGCAACCGCGGTCCGGGATACGAATTCGCGAACGAGTACCCGACCACCGCATACCCCGTCGGCGATCCTGCGGCATCCGAACCGGTCGTCTACCCGCGCGGCACCGTCGCGATGGCCAACGCCGGCCCGGACACGAACGGCAGCCAGTTCTTCCTGGTCTACGAGGACTCGGTGCTCCCACCGCAGTACACGGTGTTCGGCACGATCGACGAGGAAGGCCTGGCGACACTCGACGCCGTAGCCGCGGCCGGCGTATCGACACCGGGCAACGATGGACCGCCGAACGCAGAGGTCACACTTCAGAGCGTGACGACGTAGCGGCTACACCGTAGTGGCACGGTTGAGTGCACCCCACGGGCTGTTGCAAAATGAAAGCCAAGCCTGAGAATCACGACTGTTGGCCAATCGACGGAGAGTGATTTGATCCCTCGAACCACTCTCCGTCGATCTGAGAGCGTTAGTTCGCGGTCCTCAGAACCGGTTGGCTTCAAAAAGCAACAGCCCGCCCAATGCACTTAACCGTGCCACTGGCGGCGGAGCCGCCCTACGCAGCAGAGGTGAGTCGATACACGTCGTAGACGCCCTCGACGTTGCGGACGACGTTGAGAACGTGGCCCAGATGCTTGGGGTCGCCCATCTCGAACGTGAACTTGCTGATCGCCACTCGGTCACCCGACGTCGCGACCGAGGCCGACAAAATGTTGACCTTCTCGTCAGCCAACGCCTTGGTGACATCGGACAACAACCGGTGCCGATCGAGGGCCTCGATCTGAATCGCAACCAAGAACACCGACGATGCCGACGGCGCCCACTCGACGTCGACGAACCGTTCGGACTGCTCGCCGAGCGACTTGGCGTTGGTGCAGTCCGTCCGGTGCACGCTGACCGATCCCCCGCGAGTGACGAAGCCGAGTATCTCGTCCCCTGGCACCGGCGTGCAGCACTTCGCGAGCTTCGCGACAACGCCCTCCATCCCCGAGACAAGGACGCCCGCATCGCCGACCTGGCGAGGACGCATCGGGATCGTCGACGGAGTCGACCGCTCCGCCAGTTCTTCTTCGACGTCTCCGACCCCGCCCAGGTGGGCAACCAACCGCTGCACGACGTGCTGCGCCGATACATGACTTTCGCCTACCGCGGTATACAGCGCCGACACGTCTACGTAGCGCAGCTCGTGGGCAATGGTGGACATCGACTCGGCGTTCATGAGCCGTTGCAATGGGAGCCCGCCGCGGCGTACCTCTTTCGCGATGGCGTCCTTGCCTGCTTCGAGCGCCTCTTCACGCCGCTCTTTGGCAAACCACTGACGGATCTTCGTCTTCGCCCGCGGAGAGGCGACAAATCCCTGCCAATCACGGCTCGGACCAGCAGTGACAGCTTTGGAGGTGAATACCTCGACCACTTCGCCGTTGTCGAGAGTCCGTTCCAGCGCAACGAGTCTGCCGTTGACCCGGGCACCGATACACCGGTGCCCGACCTCGGTGTGGACGGCATAGGCGAAGTCGACGGGACACGAACCTGCAGGCAGCGTCACCACGTCACCCTTCGGGGTGAAGACGAAGATCTCCTTCACCGCGAGGTCGTAGCGCAACGACTCGAGGAATTCACCCGGATCTGCAGCCTCACGCTGCCAGTCGAGTAGCTGACGCATCCACGCCATATCGTCGACTTCGGCGTTGTCACTGCCGTGCTTGCCGCGGGTTTCTTTGTATCGCCAGTGCGCTGCGATTCCGAACTCCGCAGTTCGGTGCATGTCCCTCGTCCGAATCTGAACCTCGAGAGGCTTGCCTTCCGGGCCGACGACGGTGGTGTGCAACGACTGGTAGACCCCGTACCGCGGTTGGGCGATGTAGTCCTTGAATCGACCCGCCATCGGCTGCCACAACGAGTGCACGACGCCGACTGCCGCGTAGCAGTCACGTATCTCGTCGCACAGAATTCGAACTCCGACGAGATCGTGAATGTCGTCGAAATCGCGGCCCTTGACGATCATCTTCTGATAGATCGACCAATAGTGCTTCGGCCTACCCTCCACGACAGCACTGATCCGCGACGCCGACAGAGATGCGTTGATCTCTGCCCTGACCTTCTCCAAGTAGGTGTCGCGGGAGGGTGCACGGTCTGCGACCAAGCGAACGATCTCGTCGTACTTCTTGGGGTGCAGGATCGCGAACGCGAGGTCCTCGAGCTCCCACTTGACCGTCGCCATACCGAGGCGATGCGCAAGCGGAGCGATGACTTCGAGGGTTTCCTTCGCTTTACGCGCCTGTTTCTCCGGCGGCAGGAACCGCATCGTGCGCATGTTGTGCAGACGATCGGCGACCTTGATGACCAGGACCCGCGGATCCCTGGCCATCGCGATGATCATCTTGCGAATGGTCTCGCCCTCGGCAGCAGTCCCGAGCACGACTTTGTCGAGCTTGGTCACGCCGTCGACCAGGTGGGCGACCTCTTCGCCGAACTCCTCGGTGAGCTGAGTCAGCGAGTATCCGGTGTCCTCGACGGTGTCGTGCAGCAAGGCGGCGACGAGCGTCGTGGTGTCCATGCCGAGCTCGGCGAGGATACTGGCCACCGCAAGTGGATGCGTGATGTACGGATCGCCCGACTTCCGCATCTGAGTGGCGTGCCGCTCGTCCGCGACGTCGTACGCGCGTTGCAACAGAGCCAGATCCGCTTTGGGGTACAACTCGCGATGCAGGCTGACCAATGGTTCCAGCACCGGTTTGACCGCGGCGTTGCGGCCGGCGGTGATTCGCCGAGCCAGACGTGCTCGAACTCGACGTGACGCGGAGGTCGGAACCGCGGACATCGCGCTCCGGCTCTCGGCCTGAGTAGCCGGTTCGGCAGCCACTTCGTTGGTGGAGTCCGCCTCGGTGTCCGACGAGGGTCGATCAGGCAAGGGTTGGTCGACGTAACGGGTCACAGTGATCGCCTCCTGCCGCGTTGGCTGCTCTCGTGGCTCACGCGCCGCCGTCGAATGCAGTAGTGATCAACTTTAGTCCTCATACCTGGCGGAGGCAGACGAGCGGGTAGCCCACGCACTTGCCCCGGCCGCCGAGTGCCGATATCTCGAGGGCAACCGCAGCTCCCACTATGTCCGCTCCGCGAGTGCGGAGTAGTTCGACGGTGGCTGCGACAGTGCCGCCTGTGGCCAGTACATCGTCGATGACCAACACCTTCCGGCCGGACACGTCGACGGCCTCCGGGATCTGCAACTCAGCGGAGCCGTACTCGAGTTGATAACTCTGCGAGACCACGGGCGGTGGCAATTTTCCGGCCTTGCGCACTGCGAGGACCCCGGTGCCGAGCGTGAGCGCGACGCCTGCGCCCAACAGAAACCCGCGCGCATCGATACCTGCCACGAGATCGGCTCCCGATCCGGCGGTCGCCAACGCGGCCACAACCGAGGACAGCCCGTCCGAATCGGCGAACACCGGCGTCAGATCTGCGAATCGAACGCCATCGACAGGAAAGTCGTCTGCCCACCGAACGAGCCGATCGATGTTGTCGGTGGCGGCTGCGACGAGACCTGATTCGGGCGAGAAGGGTTGGGTGCTCACCGGTGAAGTATCCACCGATCCATGTTCCATCCCACACCGGCGATCGTCGGATTCGCGACGACGTTGCTCATTCCCTCTGCCGCGGCCAGACTGCGCGGTTGGTTGAACAACGGCAACGACGGCATGTCGTTCCACAAGATCCGCTCGCCCTCAGTGGCAAGGGACAGCGCAGAGGCGTCATCGGTCTCGACGGCAAGTCGGTCGATGATGGCATCGACCCGGCCGTTGACGTATCCCCCGATATTGCTGCCGACGCCGCTGCGCAGGCTGTAGCGCGCGGCTTCGTCCGACACCGCTCCGGCAGGCCCAGTGGCCGAGGCAGTCGAGCCGAGTACCGCGTCGACGGCGCCAGCGCGCAGTGCGCCTGGGCCGAACTCGGGCGAACTGGCATCTTCGACGACGACACCGGAGGGGGCACACGCCGCAGCAATATCGGCGACGATCTCCGACCGTCTCGGGTCGGGGGCTAGGTAGCCGATCCGGACGGTGATTCCATCGAGGTTCGCGCCGTTCAATTCCGCAGTGGATGCACCAGTGTCAGGTTCGCGATACCGGCCGTCGGCTGTGGCTGCAACCGGTCCGTACAGCAACGTGTTCGATTGAACCAGTCTGGAATCGACGAGACCGGAGCCGATTCCGGCGGGCTCGTCGAAGCCGGGATGACCGACTTCTTCGAACAGCTGCGCCCTCGGTACGCAGAGCGCGAGGGCTCGTCGTGCCGCAGCTGGCGCCAACATGCCGCTGGTGGCGAGAGTCAACTGTTCGACGCCGTGCGACGGGTAGTCGGTGCGCTCGAATCCATCGGAAGGCATCGTTCCGCCGGCGCCGTGGTCGATGACTTCGAGGTCACCTGCGTCCACCTGCGCCTGCACATCGGTGCCCTTGGGATACACGACAATCCGCTCGGTCTCGGGTGGAACGCCCCACCATTTGTCGTTCGCTACGAGAACGAGGCCGCCGTCCTCGCCGTAGGAATCGACTTTGTACGGCCCATTCGACGGCAGCAGCGTCGTATCCACCTGCCCGGGTGTCAAAGTCCAGCCGACGTTCCAGAAATCCGCGATACGACCGACAGCGGCAAGGTCTCCCGTCTGAATCGGATCGACGACGTTGGGGACATCGGCGACCCTGGCAACTACGTGCGCGGGGAGCAGTTCGGTGGCACCGAACAGACTTCGCCACCCTTCGTAGCTGCGGCCCGCACGGAAGACGACCGTGGCTTCCTTGCTTCCGGATACGCAGTCGACGCGGTCGATGTCGGAGTACCCGGCGCTCGATGCCGAATCGAACAGCGGAAGGTCGTTCTCGCCCGCGACGAATCGGCCACTGTTCGCTGCCCAGGTAAGGACGAGGTCATCGCATGTCATCGGAACGCCGTCGGAATAGGTAGCCTGCGGGGCGATTGTGTAGCTGACCGTCAGAACGTCTGCCGGTACGACTGCAACCCCACCGATGTCGTTGTCGGAGAGCGCTTCCCCTTCTGGCCCCAGGTAGCTGAAGCCTGTTTGGACCCGAGGAAAGGCTTGTCTGGCACCCGATGCCGCGCCGTCGACGGTCTGCGCGTTGTAGGTGGTCAGCGCGTTGTCGATGGCGTAACCGATGGACGGCACCTGGTCATCCGTCGACGAGCACCCCACGAGGGCGCCGGCAGCGACGCCGGCAGCCACCGCAGCTGCCGTCGCCCGCGACCTCACGACTGGAACGTTCATCAACGCCTCTTCTTGGTGCGCTTCCCGGTCGGCCGCGATCCGACCCGCGGTGTGACAGGCGCATCAGCTGCTACGCCGGAGCCTGCAGTGACGAGTCCCGTCGACCCTGCTCTGGTGGCAGCCTCGGCGCGCTTGGCCAGAACCTTCTTGGTGTGCACGGAAACCGGTCCCCATTTTTCCTTGATGGTGACTAGAAGTGGCGTCGCGAAGAAGATCGACGAATAAGCGCCGACGATCATGCCTACGAGCTGGACCAGTGCCAGGTCCTTCAGAGTTCCGACACCGAGAAGCCAGACCGCGACGACCATGAGCGCGAGAACGGGAAGAACTCCGATGACGGTGGTGTTGATCGAGCGCATCAGAGTCTGGTTGACGGCCAGGTTCGCCTGCTCTGCGTAGGTCTTTCGATGCAGGTGCAAAATTCCGCGAGTGTTTTCCTCGACCTTGTCGAAGACGATGACCGAGTCGTACAGCGAGAAACCGAGAATCGTCAACAACCCGATGACCGTCGCAGGTGTGACTTCGAACCCGACAAGCGAATAGACACCGGCGGTAACGAGGAGGTCGAAGAACAACGCAGCGAGCGCGGCGATCGCCATGTCTCGTTCGTATCGAATCGCAATGTAGATACTCACGATCACCAGGAACACCAGCAGTGCGATCAGGGCCTTCTGGGTGATCTGACCGCCCCAGGTCTCGCTGACGTCGGAGAAACTGATGGCGTTCGGCGACGCCGTTCCGGTGCTGTCCACCGGTTGAAAGGTCTCGAACAGTGCGTTTCGGACCTGATCCACCTGATCGGCCTCGAGCGCTTCGGATCTCACCTGAACAGTCGCCGCAGCTCCCGACCCGACAGTCTGCACCGCCTCCGGACCGAAACCGAGGGTGTCGGTGAACACCGTCTCGACCTGCTCGGACGTGATGCTGCCGTCTGCCGGCACTTGGATCTTGGTACCACCCTCGAAGTCGATACCGAGCGTGAATCCCCGAACAACCATGCTCAGGAGGCAGATCAGCACGATGACGCCGGTCAGCGTGTAGTAGAACCGCCTGCGACCGACGACCTCGAAGGCACCCGTTCCGGTGTACAGCCGCGACAGCCAACTATGCGTCGGCTGTGCGCTCTGGTCGACCCCTGAGTCCTCGAGCAACGCAGAACCTGTGCCGGTGGACTTCTGTGAAGAATCGGACATCTCAGGCCCCCGTCGTCGATGCATCGGCTGCTGCTTTGCGTGCCATCGTTCGCGCGGCGGAGCGTTTGCGCTCCTGCGCAATCTGGGCGACGGCTCCCAATCCGTTTACCCCAGGTTTCGACCAGAACTTCGATTTCGAAGCAAGGTGGACGAGAGGCCAGGTCACCAGGAACACCACGACAACGTCGAGGACGGTGGTCAGACCGAGAGTGAACGCGAAGCCCTGAACCTGGCCGACGGCCAGCACGTAGAGCACGACTGCGGCGATGAAGCTGACCGCATTGCCGGACAGGATCGTCTTTCGAGCACGCGTCCAGCCTCGCGGTACCGCCGAACGGAAGCTTCTGCCTTCACGGATCTCGTCCTTGATGCGTTCGAAGAACACGACGAAAGAGTCCGCGGTCATGCCGATGCCGATGATCAGTCCGGCGATGCCTGCCAGGTCGAGCGTGAAGTTGATCCACCGTCCGAGCAGCACCAGGATGCCGTAGACCATCGCACCGGCCAATACCAGCGACATCGCCGTCAAGAAGCCGAGCGCGCGGTAGTACGCAAGGCAGTACAGGAGCACGAGCGCCAAACCGATTGCGCCGGCGAGAAGTCCCGCGTCGAGCGAGGCGAGGCCGAGGGTCGCGGACACCGTTTCTGCTTCCGAGGACGCGAACGACAGCGGCAGCGAGCCGTACTTCAGCGTGTTCGCCAACTCGGACGCTCCCTGCGCCGTGAACTGACCGGTGATGGACGTTGCGCTGCCTGCCGGCGTCGCTCCCTGAATCTGCGGTGCACTGACGACCTTGGAGTCCAGTGTAAACGCGGCCTGGCTACCGATGTTCTCGGCGGTGAACTTCGCCCACGTGTTGCTGCCCTCGGAATCGAAACTCAGGCTCACCTCGTGGCGGGACTGCTGGGTGTTGAATCCCGAGGTCGCATCCGAAATCTGCTGGCCGTCGATGATGCTCGGCGCGAGCAGATAAACCGCTGTCCCATCGGTAGAGCACGCCACCAAAGGCAGGGTCGGATCGTCGTTGCCTTGCAGAGGATCCGGTGCGTTGCAATCGATGGTTGCAAGAGCGGCCTCTTGAACCTGCTGGTCCTCGCTCTGCCGCAGCGCCTTCGCTTCGGTTATGTCGTCGGCCGTCTGTTGGGCTTCGGTTCCCGGCTGCTCCGCAGCGGGTTCTTCCGCAGCAGGCTCGTCTACGGCTGGCGCCGGCTCGATCGTGCTGGGGTCCTGGGCTGGGAACGGACGTCCCTGCGGCACCGCGTCACCTGCCGGCGCTGGTGTCTCAGCAGCGGGGGTCTCACCGGCGGGTACCTCCGCTGGTGCCTGACCGGCAGGCGCGCCCGCCGTGGGCTGGGCGGCCTTGATGACCGGTCGGATGAACAAGCGGGCGGTCTGACCGAGTGTCCTCGCCTGAGAGCTGTCGTCTCCGGGCACCGTGATGACGAGGTTTTCACCGTCGATGAGAACCTCGGACCCCGCGACACCGAGACCGTCGACGCGGGTGGTGATGATCTGCTGCGCCTGCGCCAGACTCTCGCGGCTCGGTGCGCTGCCATCCGGGGTCCGCGCGGTCAGCGTGACCCGAGTGCCGCCCTCGAGATCGATGCCCAACTTGGGTGTGGGCGACTTGTCTCCGGTGAAGAAGACCAGTGCATACACAACGGCCATCAGGACGCCGAAGACGGCGAGATAGCGGGATGGATGCACCGATCCGCTTGAAGTTGCCACGGTCTGTGATTCTCCTCTTGGCAATTGACGATTGTGACGACGGTTGACGATCAGGAAGGACTGGGTACGCCGATCAGGGAAAAACGGACACCCTGGCCCCCGCACGCGAAACCGCTGCCGGAACGTGTCCGACAGCGGTTGCGGTCATCTTTCGGTCACTCTTTGTCTAGGCGACGCGCGCTCTGCTCGACCGTCTCGTCGGCGACGGGCTCAGTATGGCTCTTCTTCTCCAACGACGGTCCCGCACCTTCCACACCGGACAGGTCGTCGGGTGCGACGAACTGGTCGACCTCGGTCGACTCGTCGATGTCTGTGGGAAGGACCTCACGTACCACGGCACGCGACCACGTGGTGATGATTCCGTCCGCGACCTCGAGGTCGACGGTGTCTTCTTCTACCAGGACTACCCGGGCATACAGTCCGGCGGTCGTCACGACCTCGTCGCCGACCTTCAACGAGTTCTGCAACGCCTGAGTGTCGGCAAGGACTCTCTTCTGTTTGCGAACGTTGAGAAACATCGGTACGAGCAGTGCCACGATCAGCAGCGGAAATAGCAGTTCCATCTTGTACGTCAGTCCTAAAATCGTGTCGGTTGGCGTGTCGTCTCGGCAGTGATTAAGTGCCGGGCATTGGTTCTAGTGTGCCATTACCTCACCGGTGATCTGTCCGGCTCCCGCTGTTTATCAGCAGATTATTCGAATAATCCCTGCTGAGCCTCGTTGGTTCGCACGGAAATGCCACCTATCGCGAGGTCCGGCGGCGGGACGAGACCGAGATGCGTCCATGCTGCCGCTGTGGCGACACGCCCCCGCGGCGTTCGGGCAACCATCCCCGCGCGCACCAGAAACGGTTCGCAGACTTCCTCTACCGTCGCCGGCTCTTCGCCGACCGCTACCGCGAGAGTCGATACTCCGACGGGCCCACCGCCGAAGCTTCTGATCAAGGCGCTCAGAACAGCCCGGTCCAAGCGGTCCAGACCGAGTTGATCCACGTCGTAGACCACGAGTGCCTCCTGCGCGGTCTGCTTCGTCACCGTTCCGTCGCCGCGAACCTCGGCGTAGTCGCGGACTCTGCGGAGGAGACGGTTTGCGATCCGAGGAGTGCCACGCGACCGTCCGGCGATCTCGGCGCAGCCTTCCTTGTCGATGGGGACGCCCAGAATCCCGGCCGAACGCAGCAGGATCTTCTCCAGCTCCTCGGGCTCGTAGAAATCCATGTGCGCGACGAACCCGAAGCGATCACGCAGCGGTCCGGTGAGGGCACCGGACCTCGTGGTGGCTCCGACGAGAGTGAAGGGAGCGACCTCGAGCGGAATCGACGTAGCACCCGGTCCCTTCCCCACGACCACGTCGACCCGAAAGTCCTCCATGGCCAGGTAGAGCATTTCCTCAGCCGGGCGTGCGATTCGATGGATCTCATCGATGAACAGCACGTCACCCTCGACCAGATTGCTGAGCATCGCCGCGAGATCCCCGGCGCGCTCGAGGGCGGGTCCCGACGTGAGCCGCAGCGACGTGTTGAGCTCTTGAGCGATGATCATGGCCATCGACGTTTTGCCCAGGCCTGGCGGGCCGGACATCAGGATGTGATCGGGAGTGCTGCCCCGCAGCTTGGCTCCGGTCAGGACGAGCTGGAGTTGCTCTCGCACTCGAGGTTGCCCGATGAAGTCGGTCAACGACTTCGGCCGCAGACTCGTCTCGACGTCGCCGTCGTCCGAGATCATCTCGGCGCTCAACTGCGATTCCTCGGACTCTGCGGCGTCGCTCACTTGCTCTTACCCAGAGAGGCGAGGGCCGACCGCAACGCTGCCGAGGTGGTCGCGTCCGGCTGAGCGGCCAGAACTGCATCCGTGGCATCCTCGGCCTGCTTGGGCGGGAAGCCGAGACCAGTGAGCGCGTCGACGATCTGGTCGCGAACCGGGTTCCCACCGGTCGAACCCGATGGAAGAGACATCGCGCCTGATCCGCCGACAATGGCGTCGACCTTGTCTCTGAGTTCGACGATCATGCGCTCGGCTCCGCGCTTGCCGATGCCGGGCACTCGCGTCAGGGCGGTGATGTTGCTGTCCGCGAGGGCAGTGCGCAGCGCATGGGGGTCGAGTACCGCCAACGTTGCCATCGCGATTCGTGGACCGACGCCGGACACCGTCAACAGCAGCGAGAACAAATCCCTCGACTCACTGTCCTCGAACCCGTACAAAGTCATCGAGTCCTCACGCACGATCATCGTCGTCAGGAGCCTCGACTCCGAACCGCGAGTGAGTGTTCCGAGCGTCACCGGTGTCGCGTTGACTCGGTAGCCGACTCCCGACGCTTCGAGAACGGCGTGGTCGAGGGCAATCTCGAGGACTTCCCCGCGAATCGACGCAATCATCGGGCGCCCGCCTCTTTCCTTGCTTTCAGCTTGGTGGCGCTGTCGAGCTTCTTCGCTGCAGCAGCCCTGGTCTTGCGTTCCTCGGCCAGACGCGCCTCGTACTTCCGCTTCTGCTCTGCGGCCATCGCCTCGGCCTGGGCCATTCTGGCGATCATGGGAGCACGCCAGCAATGGCAGATTCCCAGCGCCAGCGCGTCGGCAGCGTCCGCGGGAGTCGGCGCCGTCTGCAAACCGAGAATGCGCATCACCATCGCGGTGACCTGAGCCTTGTCGGCACTACCGTTTCCGGTGACAGCCGCCTTCACCTCACTCGGGGTGTGAAAACACACGTCTATCCCCCGGCGGGCCGCCGCAAGGGCGATGACTCCGCCCGCTTGCGCGGTTCCCATCGCGGTTCGAACGTTGTGCTGAGCGAATACTCGCTCGATGGCAACGACATCCGGCCGATGGGTGTCCAGCCAGTACTCCGCTGCTTCCGCGATCCGCAACAACCGCTGCGCGAGGTCCATGTCAGCGGGCGTTCGAACCACGTCCACATCGAGTGCGATGACGCTGCGCCCTGCCCCGCCCTCGATCAAGCTCAACCCACACCGGGTCAAGCCGGGATCGACGCCCATGACGCGCACTGTTGCCACCTTCCGCTTACGAACTGTTGTTCGATAGCGTAGCGGAGGACTACCGCGGCTGGCGGCTGCGACACCCGCTCGACGGATCGGTGTCAGTCTTCTTCGAGCTCGGCCAGTACCTCATCGGACAGTTCGACGTTGGAGTACACGTTCTGCACGTCGTCACTGTCTTCGAGAGCGTCGATGAGCTTGAACACCTTGCGTGCGCCGTCGGCGTCGACCGGCACGCTGACCGAAGCCTGGAAGCTCGCCTCGGCGGAGTCGTAGTCGATGCCCGCCTCCTGCAGCGCCGAACGCACTGCGACGAGATCGGTGGGCTCGCTGACGATCTCGAATGTGTCGCCGTTGTCGGTGATTTCCTCGGCGCCCGCGTCGAGCACTGCCATCAGGACGTCGTCTTCGCTCTGACCGTTCTTCTCCAGGGTGACCAGTCCCTTGCGCGAGAACAGGTAGGACACCGATCCCGGATCGGCCATGTTGCCGCCGTTACGGGTCATCGCAACGCGCACTTCACCGGCTGCACGATTACGGTTGTCCGTCAGACACTCGATCAGTACTGCCACGCCGTTGGGTCCATAGCCCTCGTACATGATCGTCTGCCAGTCGGCGCCACCGGTTTCTTCACCGGCGCCGCGCTTGCGGGCCCGCTCGATGTTGTCGATGGGCACCGAGGTCTTCTTCGCCTTCTGAATGGCGTCGAACAACGTCGGATTTCCCGTCGGATCGCCACCACCGGTACGGGCCGCCACCTCGATGTTCTTGATGAGTTTGGCGAACGACTTGCCGCGCCTGGCGTCGATCACCGCCTTCTTGTGCTTGGTGGTGGCCCATTTGGAGTGGCCGCTCATGCGATGGAGCCCCTTTCGTACATACAACAAGTGTTCGTAGTTTACGCGTGCGTTGCGGTGGTCGACTCCAGATGGCTCGACCACGCTCGAAATAGAGGTGTTACGCCGCCCGAACCAGGTTCACGAACTGCTGATGAACACGTCGATCACCGGTCACCTCGGGATGGAAACTCGTGGCCATGACCACGCCCTGCCTGACGGCAACGACCTTGCCTGCTGCAGGGCCCGCCGGAACCACCGCAAGTACCTCGACGTCGTCTCCGACTCGTTCGACCCATGGAGCGCGAATGAACACTGCTCGCACAGCATCACCGTCGATCCCGGCGAACTCGAGATCCGTTTCGAACGAGTCGACCTGACGACCGAACGCGTTGCGCCGGACGGTGATGTCGAGTCCGTCGAGATGCTGCGCGTCCGGCCGGGTGTCGAGCACCTCGGTGGCGAGCAGAATCATGCCTGCACACGAACCGTAGGCCGGTAGGCCGTCCTTCAGTCGCGCGCGCAGCGGCTCGAGCAAATCGAATACCGACAGCAAGTTGCTCATGGTGGTCGACTCCCCGCCGGGAATGACGAGTCCATCCACCGCATCCAGTTCGGACGGGCGTCGCACGGTGACTCCGGTCGCGCCGCTCGCCGTCAGTGCGTCCAAGTGTTCGCGGACGTCACCCTGCAGCGCAAGGACACCGATAGTCGGGCCACTCATTTGGGGGCGAACGGATCGGTGATCGTTTTAGACGTATCGCGCTCGATGCGCATGAGTCCTTCCTGCACGACTGCCGCGACCATTCGCCCCTGTCTGTCGAAGATTCTTCCCTGCGCCAGTGCTCGACCGAAATCGGCGGACGGCGACGTCTGGTCGTACAGCAACCACTCGTCCGCACGGAATGGCCGCAGGAACCACAGCGCGTGATCGAGTGACGCCGTCTGCGTGACGACGTCGCGATGGGGAACTTTCGCCGAACCGATCAGCGTCATGTCAGACATGTACGCGAGGGTGCACACGTGAAACACCTGACTGTCCGGAAGGTGATCCCGGTACCGGAACCACACTCGCTGCTGCGCGGCGAAACTCGCGTGCTTCTCGGTCTGATCGTCCGGGATCCTGCGTATGTCCCACTCTTTCCACTCTTCGTAGAACGAATTGTCGAAGTTGGGAAGATCGCGTGGATCAGGGAGGGACTCGGGTTCGACGACGCGCGGCATCGTGTCCTGGTGCGAAATCCCGGAATCTTCGACGTGGAACGACGCGGACATGGTGAAGATCGCCTTTCCGTCCTGGATGCCGGTCACTCGCCGAGTACAGAACGAACGACCGTCGCGGATCCTCTCGACCATGTAGACCGTCGGTTCGGTCGGATTGCCGGGCCGGATGAAGTAGCCGTGCAGCGAATGCACCCGATACTGCTCGTCGACGGTGTTGACAGCGGATGCCAAAGCTTGGCCGGCGACTTGGCCGCCGAACGTCCGTTGCAACAGACTCGGGAACGTCCGACCACGAAAGATGTCGTTCTCTATGCGCTCGAGTTCGAGAATGTCCTCGATACTGGCCATTGGTCACCTTTCTCGTCACTGCTGGTGAAGGCTAACAAGCCAGTCGGCAGGCAAGATGGGCTGGTGCCCCACCACGATTCTTCGGCCGCTGCTCCGATATTTCCCGACCTGCTCGTGGCGAGGATCTGCGATCGAATTCCACTCGGCCGTCGGGCAATCGGTGTGGTCGACGGCGCGGACGCCGCCGAGCCCGTCGCGTTCGCTCATCGGATCCGCGAACGAGTTCGATCATCCGGACGTTCCTGTGACGTAATCGACCTTCACGACTATGTACGCCCCGCGTCACTGCGATTCGAATACTCGAGAAACGACGAATTGACCTACAGGACAGCATGGTTCGACTTCGATGCCGTCGAACGCGAAGTGGTGGGCCCGCTGCGCGCCGGTGGCCGAGGCCGCTATCTTCCCCGGCTCTGGGACGAAGCGACCGATCGCTCAGCGCGCGCTCGACTCGTCGACGCGGCTTCGGATCAAGTACTCGTAATCGCGGGGCCGACGATCCTCGGCCGTATCGACGACGCCGCGGTGACCGTCCACCTGAAGCTGAGTGAAGGCGCGCTCCGCAGACGAACACCGGCCGCGTCGAGCTGGACGATCCAGCCGATCCTCACCTACTACGCCGACATCGAGGTCCAGCCCGACTTCACCGTTCGGTGGGACCACCCGGACAAACCCGCGGTGCTCGCCCGCAGATAAGCCCGACGGGTCACCAACCGCGCTCGGCGAGCCGGTGACCGACGGGGAGATCGTCGACGTTGATACCGACCATCGCCTCGCCGAGCCCGCGGGAGATCTTGGCGAGCACGTCAGGATCGTCGTGGAACGTCGTGGCCTTCACGATGGCCTCGGCGCGTTCCTTCGGGTTGCCGGACTTGAAGATTCCGGATCCGACGAAGACGCCTTCCGCACCGAGTTGCATCATCATCGCTGCGTCTGCCGGCGTCGCGATGCCGCCCGCGGTGAACAACGTGACCGGGAGCTTGCCGGCGCGAGCAACCTCGACGACGAGGTCGTACGGTGCCTGAAGTTCTTTGGCAGCGACGTACAACTCGTCTTCGGGGAGCGAAGTCAGACGACGGATTTCGTCGCGAATCTTGCGCATGTGTGTCGTCGCGTTCGAGACGTCGCCCGTTCCTGCCTCACCCTTCGACCTGATCATCGCGGCACCTTCGGTGATGCGACGCAGTGCCTCCCCGAGGTTGGTGGCACCACAGACGAACGGAACGGTGAAGTTCCACTTGTCGATGTGGTTGGCGTAGTCGGCTGGTGTCAGCACCTCGGACTCGTCCACGTAGTCGACCCCGAGACTCTGCAGGATCTGAGCCTCGACGAAGTGACCGATTCGAGCCTTGGCCATGACCGGGATGGATACCGCGGCGATGATGCTGTCGATCATGTCCGGATCGCTCATCCGCGAGACCCCGCCTTGCGCGCGGATGTCTGCGGGAACCCGTTCGAGCGCCATGACGGCGACGGCGCCTGCGTCCTCGGCGATCTTCGCCTGATCGGCGGTGACCACATCCATGATCACGCCGCCCTTGAGCATCTCGGCCATGCCGCGCTTGACCCGAGCTGTTCCTCTTCCGAATCCTTCCGATGCACCGCTACTGTCGGAAGCTTGTGATGCGGGCACGATGGGGCTGGTCACAGCGAACTCCTGGGGTGTGGGGACAGTCTGGCTCCTTTGGAGCGCGCTCGATGATAGGCCGAACTGGCGCTTGTTCCCATAGCCAGTCCGAGAGTGCTGGACCTTTCAGCGGATAGCGCGCACATCCGGCTCAACGCGACGAGCCAGCACGATGTTCACTTCGTCCAGCAACTCCGCGAGATCCTGCGGATACACGGTTTCTCCGGTCGAGGAGAGGGATCGGATGTCATCTTCCGTGCACCACCGATACCCAGTCACCGTTCGTCGTTCCAGATCGGTGAACCCCGCGTGCTCGGGTTCGAACTCCTGAGTGCGGTACGCGAAGAACAGTTCCTCGGACCGCAGCAACGTTCCGTTGAACGGAAAGGTCACCACCCGCCTCCATAGCGGGCCCTTCAGATCCGCCGCGGCCACCGTCAGTCCTGTTTCTTCGAGCACCTCCCGCACTGCCGCTTCGCGCAGATTCTCACCCGATTCCACGGCACCGCCGATAGTGAACCAGAAGTAGACATCGGGAACGGCGGGGTCGTGTCCGCGCAGCAACAGCACCCTGCCCCGCTCGTCGAGAAGGACGACACGCGAAGAGGTGCGCTGAACTGCGCGCCCCTCGTGTCCGAACGTCTCGGACGCCGAGCGCTCGGCGATCTCGAAGTAGGTGGGCAACTGCGCGGTTCCACCGAGGTGAAGCAGCCGCACGGGCGCCGTCGTCCGAAGCGCGAGGGTGTCACGTACCGCGTCGTTGTGGAATCGTCGCGCGATCAGCACACGCGCTTCCGCGTCGGCGAGCTCGGCGACGAGCCTGGGAGGTAGGTCGGCTGGGTCGAGCGCTGCCAACGCCACCGACACCGCGTTCTCCGCTACTTCACGATGTGCACGGTCGGCTCGCTCCGCTGTGTCCGCCAGCGCGGCGAGCCGTCGACTCTCCTCGAGACTGCTGCGTGTCGCGGCAGACACCGCACGGGCAACGACAGCGCGCCTGGCCAACGCCGAATCGAGAGACTGCCAGGCCAGATCCGATCGGACGTGCAACCGATCGAGTCGATTCGCCGTTGCATAGGCCCACAGACCGATCACCAGGACCAGAACGGCCACGACACCGACGACAAGAATGGTCAGAGCAGACAACGTCATCAGCTTGCAGCCCGCACTTTCTGGCCACCGATGGTCACGGTCTCGTAGACCCGCATGATCTGCTCGGCAACGACGGGCCAGTCGTAGTCCGTCACGGCGCTGGACGCCGCTGCAACGAGTCCTGCCCTCGTCTCCTCGGAGGACAGGAGCGAGTCGAGCGCGGCTGCCAATCCAGCGGAGTCACCGACAGGCACCAGCAATCCTGCAGCGCCGTCTCGAAGCACTCGACGGAACGCGTCGAGCTCGCTGGCGACCACTGCGGTTCCCGACGCCATCGCCTCCACCAGCACGATGCCGAAGCTTTCGCCGCCGAGGTTCGGCGCGCAGTACACGTCGGCGCTCCGCAATGCGGATGCCTTCTCCGCGTCGTCGACCTGCCCGAGGAACGTCAGGTGCGAAGCCAACGATCCGGCTTCCTTGCGTAACTTGTCCTCGTCGCCTCGGCCGACCACGAGAATTTCGATGTCCGGGTGGCGGCCGACCAGCTCAGGCAGAGCCGACAACAGCACCGCCATGCCCTTTCGTGGCTCGTCGAAGCGGCCGAGGAACAGTACGGTCCCCCCTGCCCTCGGGTAACCGGGAAGCATCGGCGCGCGGGCAAATGCCTGCACGTCCACGCCATTGGGAATCTCGACGGCGTCGCTGCCCAGAGCCTCGACCTGCCATCGTCGCGCCAACTCCGACACGGCGATGCGACCACTGATCTTCTCGTGATAGGGCCGCAGGACACCTTGAAACGTGCTGAGCACCAACGACTTCGTGGTGGACGTATGGAAGGTCGCCACAATTGGACCCTCGGCGGCCTTCAGCGCAAGCATCGACAGGCTCGGCGCGTTCGGTTCGTGGATATGCAGGACGTCGAAGTCGTTCTCGGCGATCCACTTTCGGATCCTCGAGTAGGTGATCGGCCCGAATCGCAATCGAGCAACCGATCCGTTGTACGGAATTGCCAACGCCTCACCGGCGGACACGACGAAGTCGGGCAGCACCGTCTCGTCGGACGCAGGAGCGAGAACGCTGACGCGGTGGCCGCGCTCGATGAACACCTCGGCCAATTGCTCGACGTGCGCCTGCACTCCGCCGGGCACGTCGAACGAATAGGGGCACACCATCCCGATCTTCACGAGTTCTCGATCCTCGCGCGCCGCGCATCGGACAGGTCTGCAAGCCACAGAGGCTGCAGCATGTGCCAGTCCTCGGGATGAGCGGCGATGTTGGACGCGAACCGATCCGCCAACTCCTGCGTCGCCTTCTGCACTCCCCCGTCGACGTCGATACGCGGTGAGATCGTGAATCCCCATCCATCGCCGTCGAAGTAGCAGTGCACCGCAAGAAGATGTGCGCCGGTGTCGATCGCGAGTTTTGCCGGACCAGCTGCCATCCGTGTTTCCTCGCCGAAGAACGTCACCGGCACACCGTGCTTCGCCAGATCCCGCTCGCTGAGAAGACAGACGATCTTGTTCTCACGTAGACGATCCGACAACGCCGCGAACGGCGGGACCTCGCCTCCGCTGAGAGGAAAGATCTCGAAACCGAGACTTTCTCGGTAGTCGACGAACCGTTGATAGAGCGACTCCGGCTTCAACCGCTCGGCCACCGTCGCGAGTCGTCCGTAGTACCGAACGAGCCACATACCCGCCATATCCCAGTTGCCGCTGTGCGGAAGCGCCAGAACAGCGCCGACGCCCTCGGCAATGGCGGCGTCGAGATGCTCGCGACCGTGTACGCACTTGTCGATAACCGCAGCCTGCGCGTCCAAATTCATGGACGGAAGACGAAAAGCTTCGCGCCAATATCTCGCGTACGAGCGGACGCTGGACCGAATGAGCTCGTCCGGCACACTGTCCGCAGGTACACCGAGTACGCGAGCGAGGTTGCGACGCAACTGCTGCGGTCCACCGCCGCGGGCCGCTGCGAAGTCTGCACCCCTGTCGAAGAGCGTGCGGGCCATGCCGTCGGGCAAACCGCGAACGACGCGCCACCCTGCGGCATAACCGACATCGCTGGCCCGTTCGGCGAACGTCACG
Source organism: Rhodococcus sovatensis (assembly GCF_037327425.1). Taxonomy (NCBI): domain Bacteria; kingdom Bacillati; phylum Actinomycetota; class Actinomycetes; order Mycobacteriales; family Nocardiaceae; genus Rhodococcus; species Rhodococcus sovatensis. The sequence goes on from NZ_CP147846.1 coordinate 2,251,772, forward strand.
ACGGCTCGGGTTCGTCGCTCGGCGGCGGCGGCGTCGTCGTCGACTTGACGATGATGTCGCGGGCACCCTCGGAGCTGCGCACCGCAAGCACGCGCTGAAACACCGTCACGATGCTCAGAGCCGCAAGTACCCACATTGCCGGGTAGATCACGCTGTCGAGCCACGGAATGTCGTAGTGCCGTCCGATGCCAGTGAGGCCTGCACCGACCAAGACGAATACCAGACGATCGGCGCGCTCGATCCATCCGCCGTCTGCGGACAGCCCGCTGGCTTCTGCTCGTGCCTTGGCATAGGAGATGACCTGCGAGGTGATGAGACAGATGATGGTTGCGATCAACAGCAGCTTGTTCTGCTCGCTGTAGACGGCCCACCACGCAAGACCAGCGAAGATTGCACCGTCTGCGACGCGGTCACATGTCGCATCGAGTACGGCGCCGTACTTGGTGCCACCTCCGCGCGCCCTCGCCATGGCACCGTCGAGCATGTCGAAGAGGACGAATACTGTAATGACGACAGATCCCCACCACAGGTAACCCGCGGGATACATCGTCACCGCAGCACCGACGGTGACAACGGTGCCGATGAGGGTCACCGAGTTGGGCGTCAGACCGGTGCTGTTGAGTGCCCGGCCGAGCGGCGCAGTCACTTTCGATACCGGAGCGCGCCCGAAGAAGCTCAGCACCGCGAACCCTCCTTTCGAGTTCTGTTGTTCACTCCGAAGCGGATCATTCGGCCCAGGCCGCGGCCAGCAGCGCGCGCGTGTCGCGGAGCAACTGTGGCATGACTTTGGCGCCACCTACGACGGTGATGAAGTTCGCGTCGCCACCCCACCGCGGCACGATGTGTTGGTGCAGATGCTCGGCGAGGGAACCACCCGCAGCGGCCCCCAGGTTGAGCCCGACGTTGAAACCGTGCGGATTGGACACACTCTTGATGGTTCGAATCGCGTGCTGGGTGAACGACATCAGCTCCGCGCTCTCGGCGGGCGTGAGATCTTCGAGGGCGGCGACCCGGCGGTAGGGCACGATCATCATGTGCCCCGGGTTGTAGGGGTACAGGTTGAGTACCGCATACACCTGCTCGCCGCGCGCCACGACCAGTCCGTCCTCGTCGCTCATGTGCGGAATATCCGAGAACGGTTCGCTGGACTTGTTCTTCGCGCCCGGCGCTTCCGCGATGTAGGACATTCGGTGCGGTGTCCACAGTCGCTGGAGCCGGTCGGGATCACCGAAGCCGGTGTCGACGATCGAACCGTCCTGTTCGGGCATGGTCAGCTCACTCCTGATCTTCACTGAAGAGCGCGGCAGTGGGAGATGCGTTGTTGCGGGCGGAGATCCAATCGGCGACGAGGTTCACGGCGCGCGCCGTCGGGACTCCGTTGACCTGGCTGCCGTCACGGAAACGGAAGCTGACGGCCCCGGCTTCGACGTCCCGTTCACCGGCGAGCAGCATGAACGGGACTTTCTGCGCTGTCTGGTTGAAGATCTTCTTCTGCATCCGGTCGTCACTGGCATCGACCTCGGCTCTGATGCCACGCTTCTTCAGCTCTTTCACCACCACGGACAAATGGTCCTGGTGGACCTCGGCGACGGGGATGCCGACCACCTGCACGGGTGCGAGCCAGGCGGGGAAGGCACCGGCGTAGTGCTCGGTCAGCACTCCGAAGAATCGTTCGATGGAACCGAACAGCGCACGGTGGATCATCACCGGGCGTTCCTTCGTCCCGCCCGATGCGGTGTATTCGAGCTCGAAGCGCTCGGGAAGGTTGAAGTCGAGCTGGATGGTCGACATCTGCCAGGTCCGGCCGAGAGCGTCCTTCGCCTGAACAGAGATCTTGGGGCCGTAGAACGCAGCGCCGCCGGGGTCGGGCACGAGGTCGAGGCCCGACGCGGCCGCCACCTCGGCAAGGGTGTTCGTGGCCTCTTCCCAGACCTCGTCGCTGCCGACGGACTTGTCCGGGTTTCTGGTGGAGAGCTCGAGATAGAAGTCGTCGAGACCATAGTCCTTCAGCAGACCGAGAACGAATTCGAGGGTGCTGGTGAGCTCGCCGCGCATCTGCTCGCGGGTGCAGAAGATGTGCGCATCGTCCTGGGTCATACCGCGCACGCGGGTCAAACCATGGATGACGCCGGACTTCTCGTAGCGGTAGACCGAACCGAACTCGAAGAGGCGTAGCGGCAATTCACGGTACGAGCGCCCGCGGGAACGGAAGATCAGGTTGTGCATCGGGCAGTTCATCGGCTTGAGGTAGTAATCCTGGCCGGGCTTGCGCACATCGCCGTTCTCGTCGAGTTCGGCGTCCAGGTGCATCGCCGGGAACATGCCGTCGCGGTACCAGTCGAGGTGACCCGAGACCTCGTAGAGATGACCCTTGGTGATGTGCGGGGTGTTGACGAACTCGTAGCCCTCTTCGATGTGCCGCTGGCGGGAGTAGTTCTCGAGCTCGTTGCGGATCACGCCACCCTTCGGATGGAACACCGGAAGTCCGGAGCCCAATTCGTCGGGAAAGCTGAACAGGTCCAGTTCGGAACCGAGCTTGCGATGATCGCGACGCTCCGCCTCGGCCAGCAGTTCGAGATGCGCATCGAGTGCCTCGGCCGACTCCCACGCGGTTCCGTAAATGCGCTGCAGATCGGCGTTGTCCTGGTTTCCGCGCCAGTACGCCGCGGAACTACGAGTCAACTTGAACGCAGGTACGTACTTCGTGGTCGGGATGTGCGGGCCTCGACACAGGTCACCCCAGATCCGTTCTCCGGTCCGGGGGTTCAGGTTGTCGTATGCGGTCAGCTCGCCGCCACCGACTTCCATGATCTCGGGATCGTCGATGCCGGACTTGTCGTTGACCAGCTCCAACTTGTACGGCTCGTTCGCGAGTTCTTCGCGTGCTTCCTCGATCGACGAGTAGACCCGCCGAGAGAATCGCTGTCCCGCCTTCACGATCTGCTTCATCTTCTTCTCGAGGGCGGTCAGATCCTCGGGAGTGAACGGCTGCTCGACATCGAAATCGTAGTAGAAGCCGTCCTTGATGAAGGGGCCGATGCCGAGCTTGGCGCTCGGAAAGAGCTCTTGAACGGCCTGAGCCAGAACGTGCGCGGCTGAATGCCTGATGACACTTCGTCCGTCTTCGGTGTTCGCTGCGACCGGTTCGACCTCGGCGTCCGACTCTGGCGCCCACGAGAGGTCACGAAGCTTGCCGTCCACGTCGCGGACCACGACGATCGCGTCGGGACCCTTGTTCGGGAGCCCCGTGTCTCGAAGCGCCGTTCCGGCGGTCGTTCCTGCCGGCACCATGATGCGGGCGAGCGAGACGGCGGTTACGGGCATGGTCACGGCGATGTACTCCTCGATTGTCCTGACGCGGTCGGAAGACCGATGACAGCCTATCGGCTGTCGGCCACTCACTCGCCGTCACACCGCACAGCGCGATCAGAGCGGACTGGCCAGCCAGGTCCAGTCCAGACCGAACCATCCGCCCACGAGCGAGAAGGTACCCAGCAGCCACAGCGTCGCCAGCACGATGAGCATCGTCAGCAGTGAGCTTGCCGCTTTGACGACGATCGACTGGCGAGAAAACCACGCCATGAAGCGGTCGTATCGCGCGCGAGCGAACTTCAGAAGCCGATGTGCCCAGGTGAACTCGGAGGCCAGAATGCCGAGACCTGCGAAGACGATCAACCAACCCGGACCCGGGTACGGAATGGCCAAGATGCCGAGGCCCAGAACGATCAGTCCGACGACCGCCACCGTGATCCGGTATGCAAGCTCGAGCGTGGGATTTGCGGAGATCTTCGCGCGAAGCCGACGCCGCCGATCGCCCATGCGGTCGAAGACACCGTCCTCGTCCGTGCTGTCGCGATTCTTCTCGTCAGCGCGAGCCTCGTCAGTAGTCACTGCACCAGGCTACCGGCGGTTCAACGAAAGAAGCCCCATGCCCGGGGGCATGAGGCTTCTTATCTCTGTGGTCCCGGCTGGGATCGAACCAGCGACCTTCCGCGTGTGAAGCGGACGCTCTTCCACTGAGCCACGGGACCGGACGAGGCAAAACATTAACATGCGGCCCTCGATGATCTCGAATCGCCCCATCTGCCCCTTCCGAGTCCCACCGACACACCGAAACTCGGGTCGAACGCGGGCCACTGCCGACAAAAAGCACGCCTGACCACCTGATTTGTGAGTTCGCGAGAAGTTAGTCTAATGTTTTCACCGCACCACGGAGACAGCGAATGTCACCGAGGCGCATGCGGATGTGGCGCAGTGGTAGCGCATCACCTTGCCAAGGTGAGGGTCGCGGGTTCGAATCCCGTCATCCGCTCGAGGACCAGGGCAGCCAAGGAACCATAGGCCCATGGTGGAGTGGCCGAGTGGTGAGGCAACGGCCTGCAAAGCCGTGCACACGGGTTCGATTCCCGTCTCCACCTCGTTTGTGAAGTTAGTGTTGACGTTTCGAGGCTCCCGGCCTTCGATTCGAGTACTTGCGCGATTAGCTCAGCGGGAGAGCGCTTCCCTGACACGGAAGAGGTCACTGGTTCAATCCCAGTATCGCGCACCACGGAAATACCAGGTCAGGCCCCCTTTCGAGGGGGCCTTTTCTGTGTCGTGAACTAGTCGTGAACTGCTACCCCGTGCCGGTACGCATGACTACCTCGTAGTGGTGGACGCGGCCACCGATCCGGTAGGCCATGACCTTCCCCTGAAATGTGTAGACGAGGCCGCGCCAGGTTGCCTGCGTCACGGTTTCGATCCGCTTGTCGGCAACGAGTAGCCGGTACTCCACCGACGTCATCATGCGGCCACGTGCGGCCTGTTCGTCACCGGAAATCGGGATCACTTCGGCGCGGACCGGAAGATTCTGGGCCGGGATCGGATCGTCGTTCTCGTCCATCCCGCCTCCGATCTTCAGCGTGACGGTGTCCCGAAGCAGTAGGCGCGGCATCACGTCGCCCGTTTCCGGTATCGGTTCAGTACCGACAGTTCGGCCAGGGTGAAACCCTGGAACGCATCGTTGAACGTGACGACGCCCGTCGAGTAGCGAAGACCTTCCGGGTTGGCCAGCATCCGGGCGGCGACCATCAGGGTGACCGCGTCGATTCCCGGTTTCGTCGCCGTGGACGGCTTCCTGATGTGGGCGCCCCGGCAATATGCATCGATCATCGCCGTGGCCAGGGTGACGGCCTGGGCCGCCTGGGCCATCAGATCGGTGTCGGTCGTCGGTTGTCCCAACCACTTGACCAGTTCCGTGTTCGTTACTGCCATGGGTGTCCCCTCCTGATGGGAACCGCCCCGGACCGGCACCATGCAGGAGGTAGGGCCAATCCGGGGCGGAGTCGGTGAATTACGCGGCAGTCAGAACGACGACGCCTTCGGCATGCAACAGACCCAGATCGAAACGAGCGACCACGCGAATGGCCGTTTCGTCGGTCGCGGCGTACAGCTCCGGCAGGAGGGTCACCGACGGGGCCAGGTCACGAGCGACAGCAACCTGATTGATGTCGAGTAGAACGGCCTTACCGGGTGCCAGCTTGTTGGTCGGCGTCACGGTGATACCGAACAGCTTGTAGGTCGCTTCGCTCGTCAGATCCGATTCCAGCAGGTATCGACCCTGGGAATCCTTCGCCTTACGGAGCGTGATGAAGTCCTGACTGTTGATGAACCAACGGTTAGGCGTCACTTCCTGGGCGTGGGCCTTGGCAATCGCGTCCAGGTAGCTGTCCGGGTCTGCGGCCTGAAGCACGCCGGTCTGGACGCCAGGCTGATTGATGATTCCCCGGATCGTCTTCGTCGCCCCGGTGCCGGACAACAGCGCGGTATCCAGGGCGTTGGACACGTCGGTGACCAGCCGCGTCTTCAGGACCGCGTCGAGACCGATCACGGACTGACGGATCAGCTCGTTCGTGAACCGGACGATCACCTTCAGCGACTTCAGGTCCGACGGCAGCAGTTTGACCTCATCGAACGAGACGTCGCCTTCCGGGATCGCCGCGCCCTCGGCAACGAACCCGACGGCCGCACCGGAGGTCAGGCGCGGGATTCGGAGCGGGCTGGACGTGTCGAAGATTTTCGGCCCGGCCGCCAGCACTACGGACTGCTTTTCGAGCGGCTGAACGAGAAGGCTTGCGACCTGTTCCTGAAGAAGGGTCGGGTTTGCGGTGGTTGTTTCGACCATGACGGCGCTCCAATGACGAAGTGAATGAACAGAATTCACGCGATCGGAGCGCCTGGCTCACTTGCGATACAGCAGAAACGGCACCGGGCCTGATCCCACTATATGGGAATCAGGCCCGGTTCGGGGATATTGCGTCAGTTGTCGATTTTGAACGGGGGCGCGCTGATGAGTAGCGAATAGGCCTCGGCCCACTCTTTATCCTGCGACGCCACGCCGCCGTTCTCGATCCGGTCCAGGACCGATTTGACCGCCGTTTCCCACTTTTGCCTTGCGGTCTGTGCGCTCTCGCTCATTGCCGTTCCCTTCGAGTTGACCCGGCACGCAATTTGGTTGTGGCCTAGAACTTTGCCGTCATCGGATCGAAGTCGGGATGGTGGACGTCGTCCGCGTAGCTACGACCGCACTCCGCGCACTTGCTGACCACGAGCCGGTCAGATGCGAAGTCGTGTTTCGCTGATTCCGATGTTTCGGGCATTTCTAGACCCTTCCCTGAAGCATGCCGAGCAGGTTGACCTCCGCGGGTGCGGAGGTACGCCCACCCTGCCCTACGTCCCCGGCAAATTTCCGCGCTTTCAGGTGCGGCTTCGCTTCGACCACCGCGGCGATGGCGGCCTGTAGCGCCTCCGGGTCGTCCAAATGGGCAGGGTCGAACGGCAAGTCCGACGCGTCGGCCAGTCCCCCGTTCTTCTCCACAAGCACACGGTGCAGTTGTTCCTGGACGGTACGGAGCTGTGTCCGATATCCGGCGGACTCACCGCGTAGTTCTTCGACGTACGAGCGCGGGAACGTATCCCCGTCCGGTGCGGGGTCGGTCGGTGCCGGATCAGTCGGTACGGGATCGGCGGGTACGGGATCGGTCGGTGTCGGATCCGTGGGTACCGGGTCCGTCGGCGTTGCCGGGTCGGTTGCCGGATCCTCGTCCGGCTTCTTCGGTGTCGGTGCGGTCATGCTGCGTTCCCTCCTGCGATAGCTACCGGAGTCGGTCCGGCTTCCGGGTTTTCGATTCCGAGCGATTCACGAGCCTCCGCCGTGGTGATGATCCCGGCGGCGTGCAGCTTCACCGTGGCGTCGGCTTCCTGGGCCTTCGACCTCGTGGCCGGGTCGGCCCACCGAACACGCACGTTGTAGTCGGCCACTTCCCCGCTGTTCTCCACGGCCAGGATCAGACGGCCCACCTGTTCCCAGGCCCTACCGAACGGTCCCTGTTTCGACTCCGCCCGTGCCGTCAGTGCGGCCTCGGCGGCGCGGATCCCGTCGGCACTGGCCGGGTTGGCACCGAAGACGCCGACGTAGTGGGCAGGCAGACCCGACACGGCCATAGCCTGTTGCAACAAAATGTTCACCGCGGTCTCGTAGCCGGTCAGGTCAGCGCCGGGCAGTTGGCCGAACTTGCCGCCTTCGGCCTCGTTCACCATCATCCGGTCGGTCTCCGAAATCGGGTTCACCGCTTCCATGACCTGTTCCCCGTCTTCGAGAACCGGCGTTCCGTCGTCGTTCACGGCTGGCCGTTCTTCCAGTTCCAGACCCGTTGCCCATCGCCGGGGCCGCGCTCCGTACTCCGATCCGGTCAGCATGTCGGCGGTGATCTTGTTCAGCGCGTCCACGATCGGGATCAGATCGGTAATCTCCGACGCCCCGTTCGTGTCCAGCACACGGTCCGAGTTCGTCAGTGGCACAACGGGAACCGCCAGCAACGGGTTGTCGATCGTCTCGTCCACCGTCGCCGCCGTGATCGCTGAACCGTCGCCGGTAAGTCGTTCGATCCGGTCGGGTCGATAGCAGACCCACTTCGTCTGTTTCGCAGTTCCATCCGGGGCCAGGACGGACCACCGTTTGATAGCGGCCAGGACTTCACCGCTTCCAGCGTCGCGATACACGGCCACCTGATGGCCCGATTCGATTGTCACAACGGCGCGCTTGTTCCGTCCCCATACGATCGCCGAAGCCTCACCGAGCGCCAGGGCTTCGCGGTGGGCCGTCGGGGCGTGTTGGTCCAGATCGTTCCGCAGCCACGCCTTCCACAGATCCGCGGACCGGACTCCGTCCACGTCGAACCCAGTCAGCCGCAGCCGCTCCGCAATGGACGTCACGGCTAGGCGTGGAAGGTTCACCGCAAGCCGATCGAACCGTTGCCCTAGTGCCTTCTTCGCTTCGGGACTGAGAAACGCCAACGCCTGTTCGCCGCGGTAGTACTGCTCCAAGAGGTGCATCCGGGCCGCGCGCACGTCCAGCGCCCGGTCCAGTTCCAGGTAACTCGGTTCTGTCATCGGTTCTTCCTTCCTATGCCGCGAACGATCGAACGCGACGTTTCGTCTTCTTACGAGTGGCGCGCCAGGTAGCGCGAGAATGTGCCATCACCAAACATGCAGCTAGGTCGATCTTCCGGGCGTTGCGACGACGTGAGGCTTTGGCCAAGCGCATTCCGCGCCCGTCTTCCACGATCACGGCCGCCGCGATGTGCGCGGACAGTCGCGGGTCGCCGCTGTGAGTCATGGCCGAAGACGTTGCGGCACTGTACAAGTCCCCCGTTGCCGCAGTCAGCCGCGACGGACTGTGCGGAAACTCCACCACTGGCAACCCTTCGGCTTCCAACGCCTGAAGGGTCCGGGTCCACCGGAACGGGTCAGCGATGATTTCCACGACCCGCCACCGCTTGCAGGAATCACGAACCAACTGTTCGACCTCGGCAACCGGGATCCGATACGACTCGTCCCCTGTCGGGCGTTCCCACACACCGACGACGTCGAAGTGCGGCGTCGGCGAGACGGTACCCACGAGCAACGCCGTCGTGTCGTCGGAGAACGATCCGTCCAGCGACAGCACTACCTCCGCCCCGTCCGGCACACCTAGAGCGTGTCTCCCAAATTTGAGAGGTGCTGTCAGCGATGATATTTCGATGACGCGCGTGGGAGTGATCAGTGACGAGTTCTGGGAGATCGTCGAGCCAGTGATACCCACCGACGTGGGAAAACGTGGGCGGCGGTTCGCCGAGCACCGGCGAATTCTGGAGGGCATCGCATACCGATTCCGTACCGGGTGTCCGTGGCGAGATCTGCCGGAGGACTTCGGTCCGTGGCAGACGGTGTGGAAACGCCACCACCGATGGTCCTTCGATGGCACCTACGACGAGATGCTTGCCGCGGTGGCCGAGGTGTTCGGTCTCGACCCGGAAGAACTCGACGGCGATATCGGGGCGGTGCTCTCGATCGACTCGACCAGCGTCCGGGCGCATCAGCATGCGGCCGGTGCGCGAGCCGACACTCTCACAGGGGGCCTTGTCGAATTACAAGAAATCCGTCGACGAACCCGCTGACCACGCGTTGGGTCGATCTCGCGGAGGATTCACCACGAAGATCCATGCACTGACCGACCTGACGTGCTCGCCGGTGACGATGCTGCTGACCGGTGGGCAAGCCGGGGACAATCCACAGTTGGTGCCGTTGCTCGATGCCCACCGAGCTGCCGGTGGGGACCAGGACTACCGATTGCTCGCCGACAAGGCGTACACCCATCCCAGTACCCGCACCGAACTGCGTCGCCGCAAGATCAAACACACCATTCCCGAGCGCAGCGACCAGAAGCAGCGACGGGCCGACAAGGGGTCCGCCGGTGGTCGTCCACCGGGTTTCGATCCGACGATGTACAAGCACCGCAACACCGTCGAGCGTGGCTTCGGGCGGCTCAAACAGTGGCGTGGTGTGGCCACTCGATATGACAAGTACGCCATGACATTCCTCGGGGGCGTTGTCCTGTGCGCGGCAGTTCTGCACTCCCGCAACCACAACCACCGCCCGGCGATGAAAACGAAAACGGACCCAATTTAAGAGACACGCTCTAAGCCCGTGTCCAGCCCGTCCCACACGCCACGCGGCAGGAACGACCCGTCGGTCTCACTGGCGAACTGACACAGCCGGGCGCGGCGAAACGTCGCTTCCCGCGTCTTCGGTGGCAGCAGGGCCACCAATGCGTCTTCGTGGAGGTAGTCACCCAGGGCCGGGTTCGCCAGTTGCCAGCAGTGCCGACAATCGACCGGGTGATCGATGAACTCGTCGGCGGAGAATTCCCGCCAGACCAGGGTCGTATCGTCCGGGTGTTCGGCGGCGTACTGGCGAAGATCGGCCAGAACGTTGTCGTGTGGGTTCGGTCCCGGCGTTCCGATCACCACGAGCGAAGAACGTTCCCGCTTGCCCTGGGCCAACGTCAGAACCTCGTACGTATCCCGGCTGACGACGCCGCCTTCGTCCAAGATGGCCAGCGTGTAGTCCAGACCTTCCAATCGTTTGGGTTCCGCTGGTAGACAATGGAATTCAGCGTTGCGGCCGGGTATAACAAGGCGTTCTTTGAATACCTGGCACCGGCTGGCCAGGGCGTCGTCCAGTTCCACCATGCGCCGGGCAATCCCGAACACGATTCCAGCCTGCCGTTCGTCCACCGCGACCACGACGACGTTCGCGCCTTCCGGCCCCTGGAACAGCTCGTATAGGCCCAAAGCGGCCATGAGCGTGGACTTACCCTGTCCACGGGGAAGCATCCAGCCAGCGGTCCGTGGTTGCACCGGGGCGTCGAGCACGGACCCCACGAGGTCGACCTGCCAGGGCCGCAGTTTCATCGCCTTCAGCGCGCCGGTCCCCTTCGGCGTCTTGATGTACTTCGTTGCCCAGGCCGCGAACCGCTTCGCGCCCTTCGTCCGTGAGTTGAACGGCACGGGCGAGTCGTCTACCGCCGCCTTCGGTCCAGCTTTCACTTCGTCCTACCTCCTGGGCAGATCATCCCACAATGTGAGAGTCGTTAGCAGTGTGTAACGCCAACCGGGGCTAACCGTCGGAGTCGCCTAGCCCGTTGACCAGGGGCTATCCCCCTGGGTCCGGGCCGTGCCCTTACGGGCGTTGCAGGGCCTACAGAGCACGTCCACGTCACACAGACGGATCGCAAGACCGGCGTTGTGTCGACGCCACGCTTCTTCGCTGTGGTCGGTCGTAAGGTCCGTCGTCGCCCCGCACACCGAGCAGAACCGTTGCAGCGACCGCGCACGCTTCGACAACCGACGCCATGGCCCCGTGTAGCCCAGCGACTTCGTACTGGGCCGCTCACGTGCTGCGTCGGCCACACGAGCGCACACGTCGCAGCGGCCCTGCCCCTCGTGCGGTTCGCCGCATTCGGTACACGGCTTCTTCACGCCGACGCCTCCAACGGCCGCGGCGCTTTGTTCGTTGTGTGGCCGTACCGGGTTCCCGCGAACACTCCATAGACGAGTCGGCCGGGTAGCTCGTCCACGTACTCCCGGCACTGATCGATCACCGGGCAACCGGCACACACGGCCACCGCACGGTTCCAGCGTTCCTGCACGTGCTTGCGTAGCTCGTCTTCGCCCGGTGGGTCGAACAGTTGCCATTGCCCTACGCAAGCAGCACGTGAAGGATCAGGTATCCGGGGCGAGGTTGGTTCGGTCATCGATCTGTCTCCGTTCGATAGGTTCTTCTTCTTTAATTCCTGTGGTCCCCGTTAGCTGACCCAATCGCCCCGGTCCTACGGCCCGGGGGCAACTGGGTCAACTGCCTAACCTGTTGTCCCGGCTGTTGACCCACCGCCTGGGTCAACTGGGTCGTTTACCTCATCGGCCCAGGTCACAGCGATTTCTGTTGACCCAGACCGCTGGGTCGACAGAACGATTTCTGTTGACCCACGGGACTGCCCGAAACGGGGGGCGCGTGGGTCAACAGAACCGGGCGAAACGGACATCACTTCGGGGCCTCAGGAACGTCGCCGAACGGCTCGTCGGCGGTCAGCGGACGAGGCCCCGGATACATGAGCTTCGCCCGTTTCGGACCCGGTATCGCGTGGATCCGTCCCGTGTTTTCGAGCCGGGCCAGGGCGACCTCGGCGTCACGTCGACCGATCGATCCCGGCGCAGCTTCGCCTCGTGAGTACTCCCGTTTCGGCAGTCCGGGCTGATTCATCACCGCAGTGAGTACCGCCAGATCCGCCGCGGCCTCCGTATCGCTGTCGTCGTCTTCGAACGGGTCGCCCTCGACCACCACGAGGCTGTCGGCCGACGGTTCCATGCGGAGCGGCAGCGGGTCGCCCTCCGCGTCATCCTTCGACTTCGTCGTTTCCAGGGCCACGGCCAAACCCTTCGGGTTCCGGCGGTCCAGGAAGAACGAGGCGTCCGCCGCGGCGAACAGTGCGGAGGATCCGCGGCCCGTCTTGTCTCCGGCCTTGGTGGCGTGGTGGACGAGCAGGACCGACGCCCCGGTCTCGTTTACCAGCCGGGTCAGGTTGACGATCACGATCGCCATTTCGGCGGCGCTGTTCTCGTCGTGACCGGCGGCGTACCGGTTCAGCGTGTCGACCACGATCAGCTTCGGTCTCAGTTCGATCGCGCGATCCAGGAACCGTTGGAACGGGATCGATTCTTCGACGCCAAGATCGAACGTCTCCGTGAACAGCGTCAGGGCCTCGGCGCGGACTCCGTGGTACGTCTCCCACGCCGCAACGCGTTTCTTCACACCTAGCGCGCCTTCACCGACCATGTACAGCACGCCGCCCTGGTCTACGTCCCTACTGAGCCAGGGCGTACCCGTGGCCACCGAGCAACTCCAGGACAGAGCCAGAAACGACTTGAACGACTTCGGCGCTGCGACGAGCAACGCGAGGGTCTGTTGGTACAGCATTCCTGGGACGAGCGGTACCGGGTCCGGCAGCAGGTCCAACTGATCCCGCACCAACCACGCGGCGTCGAACGTGGCCAGCATGTCCGCGTTCTTTTCCGCGTCGAGCTGCATCCGGCCCTGAACCTTGGCCAGCTCACGCGTGACGTATTTCTGGGTCTCCGCGTAGACACGGCTTTCTTCGGCGAAGTCATCGAACCCGTCTTTGACCGGATCGGCCGATCGGTGGAACGTGTCGATGGCGTGCTGTAGCGACCGCCAGGGACCGCCGTACGCCGTGTGCAGCCAGTGCGGCAGGTCGTCTGGTGTCTTCGCGGCGAGGAACTTCTTACCGATAACCAACCATGCTTCTTTCGACGCTTTCGCAAGATTCAGGAACGGCGGTACCTTGGAATCGTCACCGTCGTAGTATCGGAAGTTGTACGACTTCGCTTCTGCCTCATACTGTTCGAACAGTGTGTACATGATTTTCTCGGCGAAGTCCGGGTCGTCGGTCATGCTGCCACCACCTGCACGGCGGCGGAGACCATGCCGAAGCGGATCGTCCGAGCGGTGTTCCGGAACGCCACGTTCAGCGGAACGCCGCACGCGACGTCGTGTGCGGTCAACAGTTCACCGATCGGCAGGAGGGCCGCATGCAGTGCCGCCACGGCGTCCGGGTCCGCGTGGTCCCCGTGCGCCCGTGGGTATTCCATGGCGATGGCCTCGACAGCGTCGAAACCGGCGGCCAGGAACTTCTCCGACTTCCACCCTGGTAGCACGATTGTCTTCGATGGTGACGCTTTCGATTCGAAGATCGTATGTCCCAGGTCCATCGTCCACGGGGGCGTTTGCCTGGCTTCGATAAGCAATTCCCGCAAATCGGAAGCAATGGCGTATTCTGAACTCATAACGGATTCCCTTCGTTTTGCAAATCGCCCACAGGTCGCGCTGTGGGCGATTTGCGTTGCATGACGTTCTGAGATGGGATTCAGAAATTCACGGCGTCGCGCGAAGGTGGTAATGTCGCAGACGGCGTTAGTGCCGCCATGTAGTGGTTGGTAGCGACTACGCAAAGAATCCCCGGGTTCACAGCCGGGGATTTTTTGTGTCACGAGCGGACCGGGCGAAGGAATGCATCCAGGTCCACGGGGTCTATGCGAATTTCCCGGCCCAGTCGGACGGCGGGAATTTGGCCGGACGCGATGTACCTGCGAATTGTGCGCACGGAGCAACCCAGCTCTTGCGCGGCGCTGGCCTGGGTGATGAGTTCACGACGAACGCGAATCGGGCGGGGGCGAGTGGTTGACACGGTATCTCCGGTGGGTCAGAGGGACGAGGGCCATGGCGTTCCGTTGCATGTCGTGGCGTGTCGTTTCGTGACCGTGCATATATGTGATCTATAGCGTGTCGATAATTTCGGGGACGTCATCCCCGCCGTGAATCAATTAGTACACGGCGGATTAAATCCTGTCCATCCCTGTCCCGCCGACGTAATTCACGTTGACATAGACCGAGCGGATTATTAGTACCCTATTTTGGATTCACGAGCGCGGACAATGCCGCAGCTATTGCCTTGTCTCGACCTCCAGCGACGTGTTGATAACGCAACGCCGCGGCTGGCGTGGAATGGCCCAAACGTCCCATCAATTCCGCCAGTGACGCCCCGGTGGCCGCGGCGAGTACCGCGCCGGAATGTCGAAGATCATGGAACCGAAGATCGTCACGACCGGCCTTCGCCCGTGCCGTGTAGAACCGCCGGTACAACGTGGACGGCTGTAGGTGACCGCCGTTCACAGCTGGGAACAACAGCGCGTCTTTACCGGGTCCGACGTGATCCTTCAGGTGGGCCGCGATGACCGGTACGAGGTGTGGCGGTATTGCTACGTCACGCGATCCGGCTTCCGACTTCGGATCCCCGACGACAAACTGTCCGTCCACGCGGACGACGGCGCGGCGAATACGGACGACTTCGTCCTTCAGATCAACGTCCTTCCGCCGTAACTCCGTCAGCTCACCGAAGCGCATGGCGCACCACGAGGCGAGCAGGATCATCGTTCGGTACTGCTCCGGCATGGCTTCGGTCAGCGTGGCCAGTTCCGGCAATGTCGCCGGGCGGATCTTGTGGACACGCTTCGCCGATCCAGCTCCGCGAATGTGAGCCGGGTTGTTCGGGATCTTCCCGTCCGACGCCGCCGTGGCCAGGATCGTTCGAACGAGGCCGTAGGCGTGCGATCGCAGCGTCGGCGTGGCCATGTCCAGCTTCGCGTACCACGCGCGGATATCGTCCGGCGTGATCGACTTCAGCGGCAACGAACCCAGGCCCGGCAGGATCTGAACGTCCAGCAACTTCCTGTAGTGCTCGCGACTCCGCGGTTTCAGGTCGCGGTGTGCCAGCCATTCCTCTGCGTACTCGTGGAAGACGACGCGCTTCGCCCGGCCCGGCGCTGCGTCGGTGGGTTCGATCCACTTGCCGCGAATTATGTCCGCCTGTTGCAGCGACAGCCACCCGCGCGCGTCGACCTTGCTCGTGAACGTCGTCGGCGCCTTGTGCCGACGCCCGTCGTGCCAGTACAGCGCGCGGAATCTTCCGGAGGGAAGTTCCTGGACGGTGCCGAAGGTTCCGGCCTTCGCATCCTTGCGTCCGGTGCCGCGCGCCATGTCTGCCTCTTTTCGTGAACTCCTCGTGAACTCACTTGAGGCTACAGGGGTCCATTCGTGTCCGCTCGTGGCCCGCGATACTGAGTGCTATCTCCGCAGCTCAAACACCTATTTCAGCAGGTCCGTCGGCGTGTTCCCAGTGACGCACGTAGCTAGTTCAATCCCAGTATCGCGCACCATAGTCAGACCAAGTCAGGCCCCCTTTCGAGGGGGCCTTTCTTGTCTCAACCTTTGGCACGTCGGCCGTTGGCCGCTTCATCGACGATGTGGGCGATTCGCGCGGCCCGTGTTGCGTCTCGAGCGGCACTGACGATCCACCACAGCATCTGTTTGCGGGCGCTGGGCGGAAAACCGTCCCAGTTGCGTCGAGCGTGCGGGACCAGGTCCAGCGCTGCCTTCAATTCAGCCGGTTCCTCGAGGTCTTCGACTTGGTCGGAAATGGTCCACCAGCCGTTGCCTTTCGCGGCAGCAATAGCGTCGCGACCAGCGTCGGTCATGAGGGCACGCACCTCCATATCGGCCGCACGTTCGCGGTTGAGCCGGGTCCAAGAACTCTTGGATCTGCGCGGCGTGAACAGCTGCAAGTTGCGCTCTTCGTCGAGGATGGTGCTGGTGGAGTCGATCCAACCGAAGCAGATGGCTTCCTCGACGGCCTCCGGGTACGGGCAGCGAGGTCGACCGGTGTCGTTGCGCCACGAGCACAACCACACCCCGCGGACCGACGCATGGTTGCGGCTCAACCACGTGCGCCACTGTGTCCGCGTCTCGGCGTGGATTATCGGGTAGTCGAACTTCCATGTTGCGGGGTGGGCGGAGACCGATGACTGTGATTCCGAAGCGGTCATGTTTCCTCCAGGATCGTTGTGCACTCCCATCAGTTTGCCAACGATCTAGGACATCCCCCGTCCGCAATCCGTGATGAGCAGGAGACCACGCGAGGTGGGTGGTGATTCAGCTCATAAAAGTGCACTCTGGAGACGCAGCCCACTCGAATGGAAGGAAGCCCACCCATGGCGGACGACAGCCACGAGGGAAATGCCACCGAAGTACAGGTCGACGACGAGACTCGCCGGAAAGCGGAGGAACAGGTAGCCGGAATCGACAAGAAGTACGAACCGGGCGCACGACCGACCGTTACATTGCCCGGGACGAACGGAATGGTCTCCGGTACCGCGTTCGCAGACATGGTGGACGAAAACGGCGAGATGAAAGGCGACTCTTCAGCGGATGCCTGACTGCACACAGGAGGCCGCGTACATCGACGGAGGCGGCGTACGCGGCTTCCTTCACCTCCCGGACGGCGACCCTGTCGCATCACTCGCGCTCACCCACGGTGCCGGCAGTAACTGCACCGCAAAACTACTCGTCGATGTGGCGACAGCATGGTCAGCCCACGGAATCGCGGTACTGAGATTCGATCTGGCGTTCCGTCAGGCCAGAGAGTCCGGTCCCCCGCACCCGTCGAAAGCGCCCGGCGATCGAGACAGCGTCCGCGACGCAGTGACATATCTCCGTGACCGCGTGCCCGCACCCGTGTTGGTCGGCGGTCACTCCTACGGCGGTCGACAGGCCTCGATGGCGGTCGCGGAAGACAACGATCTCGCTGCAGGTTTATTACTGCTGTCGTATCCGCTTCATCCACCGGGCAAGCCCGGAAAGGCTCGCACCGCACATCTGCCCGATATCGAGATCCCGACACTGTCGGTCGCCGGCACCAAAGATCCTTTCGCGACACCGACCGAGCTACGCGAGGCGATAGGTCTCATCCCTGCCCAGACGAGCTTCGTCGAGGTCACTGGCGCGGGACATGACCTGTCGGCGCACAAACACCGGACCGCCGAGCGGTCGCTGGATGCAGCGGTCGCACTGTTCGGGATCGACGTGGACACTGCTACGACTCTGTAGTTCGGCACCGGTTTTCTGCCCGCAACAGATCAAGTGTTCTACTTATGCCATGCCCACCTGGGGATGGTTCATCGTCGCGCTGGTCCTCATCGACACTGCGGTTCTCGCTGCCTGGTTCCTCGCGCGCAAGAGCCCGCGTAAGACTCCAACGGCCACAGCGCAGCTCATGCTCGCCGGCCTGGACAGCACTGCACGCGAAGAGATCTATCGGCTTGTGGGAGAGAAGAAGAAGATCCACGCGATCAAGCTCTTCCGCGAACGCACCGGTTCCGGGCTCGAGGAAGCCAAGAACATCGTGGAGTCGGTGGAGCGAGGCAATCCACTCCCCTCACCCGCTGCTTTCACGAACACCGCAGGGCTCGATACCGGCGAATGGGAGGACATCATTCCGAAGTTGCGAGCGCTGAAGAACGAAGGGAAGGCGATCGCCGCGATCAAGCTCCTACGCGCGCGGACCGGATTCTCACTCCGCGAAGCCAAGGAAGCGGTTGACCGGCTGTGACTATCTCCGTCGGACCGGCCGGAATCTGGGAGACCGAACAATTGGCGGACGTCGCGGCCGTGACGTTTCCGCTCGCCTGCCCTCCGGGGTCGACGCGTGAATCGATCGAGGCATTCATCGACGACGTGCTCTCCCACGAGAAGTTCGGCGAATACCTGAACGATCCCGATCGCACCATACTTGCTGCGCGAGAGGATGATTCGATCGTCGGCTACGCGATGCTCATCCACGGCGAGCCAACCGACCCCGACATCGCGCACGCTCTCACGAAGTCACCGACCATCGAGCTGTCCAAGCTGTACGTCTTGCCCGGACACCATGGTCGCGAAGTATCCGCGGAACTGATGTCCTCGGTCCTGTCCCTCGCTTCAGGCGCCGGATGTGCCGGAGTATGGCTCGGTGTGAACCAACAGAACCTCCGGGCCCAACGCTTTTATGCAAAGCAGGGTTTCGTGAAGGTCGGCACCAAGACCTTCGCACTCGGCAACGACATCCAAGACGACTTCGTCATGGAGCGGTCCTTGTAATCGGGTGCGTCAGCCGACCGCAGCAAACCGAGACAGGGCGAGCAGTCGGGAGGTCGCGCGGAGGTACTTCTTCCGGTAGCCACCCGCCAGCATCTCCTCGGTGAAGATCTCGTCGAGCTTCGCACCGGACGAGGTCACCGGGATGCTGGCGTCGTACAACCGGTCTGCGAGAACAACGAGTCGCAGGGCGACGGCCTGATCCGCGGCCGGGTGCACGTTCTTCCAGAACACGGCCTCGACACCGTCGAGGAGCTTCCCGTATCGGGACGGATGCAGCGTGCTCAGGTGCGCCAGCAGCTCGTCGAAATCGTCGAGAGTTGCGCCGTCGATCTGGCCTGCGCGCTCGATCAACTCGTCTTCGGACGTCGGGTCGGGGGCGGGCGGCAGGTCGCGGTGACGGTAGTCGGGTCCGTCGACGCGAATCGATTCGAAAATGGAACCGAGCTTCTTGATTTCCCGCATGAAGTCTTCGGCCGCGAACCGTCCCTCGCCGAGCTGGCCGGGCAGCGTGTTCGAGGTCGCGACGATGGAAACGCCGCGTGCAGACAACTCCGAGAGCAGGCGTGAGACGAGCATCGTGTCGCCCGGATCGTCCAACTCGAACTCGTCGATGCACAGCACGCTGTGGTTCGACAGCTCGTCCAGCGCCTTGTTGAAGCCCAGTGCGCCGACGACGTGCGTCAGCTCCACGAACGTGCCGAACGCTTTGGGCTCGGGAACGCTGTGGAAGATCGATGCAAGAAGGTGTGTCTTTCCGACGCCGAATCCACCGTCGAGGTACAAGCCGAGGCCGGTTGCGGGGGCCTTCTTGCCGAACAGCCCACGCTTGCCGCCCTTGCCGCGGATCTTGGCAACCTTCTGCGAGAACTCCTCGGCCTTCTTCACCGCCTCGGCCTGGCTCGGCTCGTTGGGGTCGGGAATGTACGAGGAGAAGCTGACGTCGTCGAACATGGCCGGCGGCACCATCTGCGCGATCAGTTGGTCGGATGGAACGACTGGATTTCGATCGACAAGACGTTCAGGCATTGGATCAGCCTAACGACGTGGTGTTATCTACTTTATGCAGCTACTGGATATTGCGACCTACTTCACATCGGAAAGTGATGTGGCACGCGTAGCGAAAGGCCCGCTCGCGGACGCCGACCTCTCGCGTCTGTACGCGTACCCGCCACGTCCGAGGCGGCCCTGGATCCGAGTGAACTTCGTCGCCAGCATCGACGGCGCGGTCACCGCGGACGGCGTTTCCGCTGGTCTCGGCACTCCTGCCGACAAAGCCGTGTTCGCAGTACTGCGCACGTTGGCGGACGCAGTACTCGTCGGCGCGGGCACGGTGCGTGCCGAGAACTATGGCGGCGTGAGCTTGTCGGCCGCGACTCGCAGTGAGCGAGCCTCACTCGGTATGACCGACGTTCCTCCGCTCGTCGTGGTTACCGCGTCGGCGAATCTCGATCCGGAGTCGCGGATATTCACCGACTCCGACGTTCCTCCGATCGTCCTCACCACCTCGTCCGCACCTGCCGAGGCACGACGCAGGTTGGCGGACGCGGGTGCTCGCGTGGTGGAGACGGACGGCAACACGGTGACGACCGAATCCATCCTGTCGACCCTGGACGATCTGGGTCTCCATCGGATTCTCTGCGAGGGCGGACCAGGCATCTTCGGCCAGCTTCTTGCCGACGATGCCGTCGACGATGTCTGCATCACGACGTCACCTGTTCTGGTCGCGGGATCTGCCGGGCGGATCTCGCACTCCGCGTCAGCCTCGGTTCGTCGAATGACCCGCGCGCACGTTCTCGCGGACGACGACGGGACCCTGCTGACCAGGTGGGTCAAACACCGCAGCGACGCGTAGGCCCCGGAGCGGTAGGTGCCCGGCCGCGACCGCGCAGAAGTAGATAGCCTCGCAACGTGATGCAGAATCGATCGTTGCTCGTGTCCATCGTGTGCCTGTCGCTGCTGACAGCGGCGTGCGGCGCCGGACCGTCCAGCCGACCCGATGTCGCCGTCCTGCAGAACTCCCCTGGTCAGCCGGAGAACACCGAACCCGCTGATACCGAACCTGCAATCCCGCCGCTGCAAGTTCCCGTCACGGATCTGCCGTGGCGTGACTGCACGACCGAGACACTCGACAGGTACGACTTCACTCCGCGGACGCCAGGTCTGATCCTCGAGTGCGCAGACTTCGAGGCTCCGGTCGATGCGTCGGGACAGATGTTCGGGTCGTTCTCGGTGGGAACGATGCGCGCACGGCTCGACCGCACACCTGCGGACGCCGCCCCGATGGTTCTGACTTCAGGGTCGGATCGTTCTTCTATCGAAACGCTCACCGACATGGCGGCAGGCCAAGGGGCGACGTTCCTTGCGGCCCACCCGATCGTCGCGATCGATCGTCGCGGGATCGGACGATCCGCAGCAGTCGACTGCACCAAGTCCGATGCCCGCGCGGCACTGGCCGACCTCGGACAATTCGAGAGGACCGGCGGTGACTCGGTCGACAGAGCGGTCACCGCCGGTCGTGATGCCACCATCGAATGCACGGACCTGCTGCAACCACAGGAACTCGCGTTCGCGTCGTCGTACGCTGCGGACGACCTGGAGCAACTACGCATCGGGTGGGGCGTCGACGCCCTGGGGATCATCGGCACCGGAAACGGAGCGACGACAGCGCTCGCCTACGCCGCGCAGCATCCCGATCGAGTGGCGCGACTGATTCTGGACTCACCGAACGGACTCGGCATCGACCAGATGACCGCGGCCGAACAGAAAACCCAGGGTCGAGAAGCAGCGTTCACGGCCTTCTCCGGGCGGTGCGTAGCGCTCGACTGCTCGCTCGGTGACGATCCACGAGCAGCTGTTGCCGATCTCGTCGCGCAGTCGGCCGCCGGCACGCTCGCGCCCGTATCGACGCATGGCCTGCTCAATGGCATTGCCTACGCGCTGACTTCATCGACCGGAGATCCGTCGCAGCGCGCCCTCGAACTCGCCGACACTTTGTCGTCGGCACGATCCGGCAACACCGCCGCGCTCCAGGAACTTGCGTCGAGAGCATCCGATGCCTACGGAACCGACGGTCAATTCGTCGCACGGTGCACCGACGGCCAACAGTGGCCGTCACCTCAGGCTGTGCGCGACGTAGGTACGTCCTGGGCGCAGTTGTACCCGATCTTCGGAATCGATGCGGCCCTGGCCGCGCTGACATGCTCGTCGTGGCCGACGGCGCCTGCGGCGCCACTCCCCTCCACGGTGCCTATTCCTGTTCTGCTTCTCAGCGGCGCAGCAGACTCGGTGGTCGGTAACGCCGGTTTCGCGAGCGTCACCGGAATCGTCGCTGCCACTGGGGCGCGTTCCTCCGCGATGACATGGCAGGGGGCCGGTCACCCTGCACTGGGCGGCTCACAGTGCATCCAGTCTGCGGCGGTCACCTATGCTCAGGACGGCACACTGCCGCCGGACGGTAGCGTCTGCCCGGCCTGAGGGTGTCTCGGTGATCGGTGACCGGGGTCAAGGTACCGTTCCCGGGTGTCACTTAGCTTTCTCGAGCCGCGGAACGGCCGGTCCACCGCTGACGTAGTCAAATTCGCGCTGTGGCCACTGGCCATCATGACGGTGATCAACAGGGTTGTGATCAAGGCAGTCAACGGCGATATCACCAATGACTTCAACCCCGTGTACAACGCGGCGCTGGCATTCCTCAACCGCCAGCCCGTCTACACGGCCAACTTCGATTCTGTCGATCCGCACTACCTGTACCAGCCGAGCGCGACGATGCTGCTCTCGCCGCTTGCCGTCATCGATCCGGAACGGTCACGTTGGCTGTTCATCATCGCCAGCACCGTCGCGATTCTTGTCGCTCTGTACATCCTGCTCAGAATCTTCGGTTTTCGTCTCGATTCGGTTGCCGCCCCGGCCCTTCTGCTGGCGGCCTTCGTCAGCGAGACGGTGACGAACACCCTCGTCTTCACCAATTTCAACGGCTTCGTGTTGCTGGGCGAGGTCGCGTTCATCGGATTCCTGTTGCAGCGAAAGGACTTGTCCGCGGGCGTCGCGATGGGGCTGACACTCGCTATCAAGCCCATGCTCGCTCCGCTGCTGCTGTTGCCGTTGATGACCAGACAGTGGAAGGTATTCGTCACCTCGATTGCTGTGCCCGTGGTGATGATGGCGATCGCGTGGCCACTCTCCGTCGACCCGATGGACTTCATCGATCGCACACTGCCGTACCTACTGCAGACGCGTGACTACTTCAACAGTGCCGTTGTCGGGAACGGCCTCTACTATGGCATTCCCGATCTGTTGCTCCTCGCAATACGCGTCGTACTGGGCGTCATGGTTCTCGTGTCGTTGTGGCTGCTCTACCGGTACTGCCGCGAGGATCGACTCTTCTTCTTCGCCACAGCATCGGGACTGATTCTGACTGCTCACTGGCTACTCGGATCACTCGGCCAGATGTACTACTCGATGATGCTGTTCCCGCTGCTCATGACAGTTGTACTGAAGAATTCGTTGATTCGGAACTGGCCTGCGTGGCTCGCCATCTATGGGTTCATGAATGCCGATCGATGGCTGTCCGGACGTTTCGTCGAAACAGGACGCGCCCTGGATTACATGCGGACCACCTTCGGGTGGAGTCTCCTCATCATCGTCATCTTCGCTGTGCTCATCGGCCGCTACGTGGCGGCGCGCAAAGATGGTCGCCTCGACGACGGAATCGAACCGGACTACCTGCTCGAAGACTCTCGAGCTGCGAAGACGACGAAGACCGGCTGATCGTATTAGCGTGGAGGCATGAGTTCAGCGACTGACAAGAATCCTGCCCCCGCCGTCCAGCACACCGACGCGGAGTGGCGCGAGAAGCTGACGCCCGAGGAGTTCGCCGTCCTCCGTGAGGCAGGCACCGAACGCCCGTTCGTCGGCGAATACACCGACACCAAGACCGATGGCGTCTACGAGTGCCGTGCGTGCGGCGCCGAGTTGTTCCGCAGTACCGAGAAGTTCGAGTCGCACTGCGGCTGGCCGTCGTTCTTCGATCCGGCAGACAGCGATGCGGTAATCCTGAACGAGGACACCTCGCTCGGAATGCGACGGGTAGAAGTGATCTGCAAGAACTGCCACAGCCACCTGGGACACGTCTTCGAGGGCGAGGGTTACCCGACGCCGACGGATCAGAGATATTGCATCAACTCGATCTCGCTGGTCCTCAAGCCTGCTGAGTAGCACCTCTGGGTGTAGTTGCGTCGGGCGGTGACTCAGGACACTCCGGTGCGGCGCATAATCGAAACCATGCGCACCTTCACGTCAGCAGAGCAACTGAAAGCAGCCGTCGGCGAGGACCTCGGCACGAGTGACTGGCTCCAGATCACGCAGGAGCGGGTCAACACGTTCGCCGACGCCACCGGGGATCACCAGTGGATCCACGTGGACGTCGAGCGTGCGAAGAAGGAAAGCCCGTTCGGTGCTCCCATCGCCCACGGATTCCTGACTCTGTCGTTGGTATCGATGTTGAACTGGCAGATCTACACCATCGAGAACACCAAGCTCGGAATCAACTACGGCTCCAACAAGGTCCGATTCATCAATCCGGTCAAGGTCGGTTCGCACGTCCGCCTGCAGACCACCTTGACCTCGGTCGAGGACGCGTCGGGCGGCGCCCTCCAGGTCGTCGCCGCATGCACGCTCGAGATCGAAGGCGAGGACAAGCCGGCTTTGGTGGCCGAGATCATCAGCCGAATCGTGTTCTAGCCGACCGACCTAACGGTCATCGTGGGCGGATCGAACGCAGTGATCGGCGGGAGTGCCTCGTCGTAGCGTTCGATCTGCACCAGCACGTGTTGCCCCGTGGATCCCTGAGACAGCGACGACGCGCCGACGTCGGGTGTCAATACGTTCGGATTGCCGTGCTTGCACAGAGAATTGGTGTCGGCTGGATCCAGCGGGTCGTACCAGGCGCCGGTGGACAGTTGGACGACGTCGTCGAGCATCCCGTCATCGACGACTACCCCCGCCAGGCATGCGCCTCGATCGTTGAACACCCTGACCACGTCACCGTCGGTGACCCCGCGCGCCGCAGCCGCCACCGAGTGCATTCGGATGGGCTCACGACCCTGCACTTTCGACGCCTGACTTGTGGCGCCGTGATCGAGCTGACTGTGCAGTCGAGTGCGAGGTTGGTTCGCGATGAGGTGCAGCGGGAAGTGCTGTGCACGTCCGCCGTTGAGCCATTCCACCGGTTCGAACCATGCCGGGTGGCCGATGCAATCCTGGTAACCGAAGCCGTCGATGACCTCGGAGAAGATCTCGATGCGTCCGCTCGGCGTGCGTAAGGCGTTGCTTACAGGATCTTCTCGATAGTCCGCGAACAACGTCAGGTCCTCTTCGGTGGCCATTCGCACCGAACCCGCTCGCCAGAACTCGTCGAACTCGGGGGTCTCGACGTTCGCCGATCTCAAGTAGCCGCGCCACTGGTCGTACAGATGCTCGATCCACTCCCCCGACGTCCGGCCCTCGGTGAAACCGTCGGCGACTCCCATCTTCCGAGCCACCACAGCGAAGGTGTCGTAGTCGTCGCGAGAGTCCGCATAGCGCGGGACAGCCTGCTGCATCGCCACCAACAGTGGATCGTTTCGAGTGCAGCTGAGGTCGTTTCGTTCGAGCGATGTGGTCGAAGGTACGACGATGTCCGCGTGCTTGGCCATCGGCGTCCAATACGGATCGTGCACGACGATGGTGTCCGGCCGCCCGAATGCGCGTCGAAGCCGGCCCAGATCTTGGTGGTGATGGAACGGATTCCCGCCGGCCCAGTGGACCAACTTGATGTCCGGATACGTCATCCGTCGACCGTTGTAGTCGAACTCGGTACCCGGTCCGAGCAACATGTCTGCGATAGCGGCGACCGGAATGTGCGCGGTGATCGGATTGAGCCCCTGTGGAAGGGTCGGCAACGGATACGGCACCGGCCCGAGCCCTGGCTCGTTCATCGACCCGTAACCGTGCCCGAATCCCCCACCGGGAATGCCGATCTGGCCCAGCATCGACGCGAGCGTAATCCCCATCCACGGAGCCTGTTCCCCGCTCTTCACACGTTGCAGTGACCACGTCACCGTGATCAACGTTCTACGCGACGCCATCGATCTGGCCAGATCGACGATGGCTTCGGCGGCGATACCGGACTTCGCAGACGCCCACTCCGGAGTCTTCGGTATGCCATCGGAGGCACCGAGCAGGTACCGCTCGAACGTGTCGTAACCGGTGGTGTACTTGTCGAGAAAGTTTGTGTCGTGCAGATTTTCGACAGCCAGCACGTAGGCGAGCCCCAACATCACGGCGACATCGGAGCCCGGGACGGGAGCAAGCCACGTCGCGGCGCCGTGCATGTCGTCACGGAGCGGACTGACGGACACGATTTCGCCGCCGCGCGCCCGAAGCGCGTCGAGCGCTGATTCTGTCGGATGATCGGATGTACCACCGTGATTGACGCTGGTGTTCTTGGCCGGCACACCTCCGAACGCGACGAGCAGGTCGGTCTCGGCCGCGATGACCTTCCAGGACGTGGAGCGCGAGAACATCTTCCAGTGTGCGCCGACGACGTGCGGCATGATGACGCCGGTAGCGCCGGTGGAATAGCTGTTGACCGACCGCGTGTATCCGCCGAGACAGTTGAGGAAGCGGTGGACCTGGCTCTGCGCGTGATGGAATCGGCCTGCGCTCGCCCATCCGTACGAGCCACCATAGATCGCTTCGTTGCCGTGACGGTCGATGACTCGTCGGAGTTCACCGGCCAGCAGATCCGTCAGTTCGTCCCACGTCACGGCCACGTAGTCGTCGTTGCCGCGCCGATCGGTCGGCCCGGGCCCGTTCTCCAGCCACCCACGACGCACCGACGGTCCGGTGATGCGGGAGCGATGCTTGACCGACCCCGGCACGTTTCCCAGAGCCGGCGACGGGCTCGAATCGCCCGCGTGGGGGCGAATGTCGACTACTTCCCCGTCGGCGGCCGAGGCACTGTACATGCCCCAGTGCGCCATATGCTGGGTGTGCCGACCGGGACCTGCGTCGCGGCTCACCGCGTGATTCCGCTGAGCTCCAGTGCCTCGAGCAACGCAGTGGGCCGCTCAGGGGTCGGGATCGGGTCGACGAGCGCGAACGAGCAACCGATGGCCCGCGCAGCACCGTCGGCTTCCTCGCTGTCGCCGACCATCAGGGTCCGACTCGCCTCGACGCCGAGCTTGTCGACCGCATAGCGAAAGATCTCGAGCTGAGGTTTGACGAACCCGACCTCGTAGGACAGTACGAATTCCGATATCAGATCGGTGACACCGAGGCGCTCGAATGCCGGTCGGATGTCGAATGCGATGTTGCTCAGCACCGCGACCGGGATCGATGCTGACGCAAGCACCTTCAGCACCTCGGCTGTATCCGGATATGGCGTCCAGCAGAACGGGTCGATGACCCTGCCGTAGACGGACTCCGCGTGGTCTTGGTTGTCCAGACCGGATTCACGGAGAACGTGCAAGTACGCCTGCCGGTGCAGCGCGGGATCGAGGTCTCGGTTCCGCCATGCATGCCGGGTGACATCGTCGAACTCGACGACCTCACCGACCGGCGCAGTCATCCGGCGCATCAACTCGGCCGCGTGGTGACCGTCCACCGCCGTGCCGTCGGAATGCGTTACCCCGTCGAACCACGAGTCGTCCTCGTCGAGTCGAAACAGGGTTCCGGAGAAGTCGAAGATGACCGCATCCATCATGGCAGGGCGGCCACGAGAGCTTCGACGTCGACGCGAGGACCGGTGAAGAACGGTGTCTCCTCGCGCACGTGACGGCGAGCTTCGGTCGCACGGAGATCACGCATCAAGTCCACGATCCGGTCCAGCTCAGGCGCTTCGAACGCCAAGATCCACTCGTAGTCACCGAGCGCGAAGGACGGGACGGTGTTTGCCCGCACGTCCTTGTAGCCGCGAGCTGCCATGCCGTGATCTGCGAGCATCGTGCGCCGCTCGTCTTCCGGCAAGAGGTACCACTCGATGGAGCGGACGAACGGGTAGACGCAGATGTAGTCGCCCGGATCCTCGCCCGCGATGAAGGCCGGCACGTGGCTCTTGTTGAACTCGGCCGGGCGGTGCAGTGCCGAATTGCTCCACACGGGCGTGCTGGCCCTGCCGAGGGCAGTGGTGCGCCGAAAATCCGAATACGTCGCTTGCAGGTCTTCGATGCGCTCGGCGTGCGTCCACACCATGAAATCGGCATCGGCCCGCAAGCCCGCCACGTCGTAGACGCCGCGTACTGCGACACCCTTGTCCTCTTGGCTCTCGAAGAAAACGCGTGCTTCCTTGGCTGCGTCGGCACGGTCGTCGCCCAGAACGCCTGGGGTGACCTTGTACACCGAGAACATCAGGTAGCGGAGAGTCGAATTGAGCGCAGAGTAGTCGAGGCGTGCCATGCCCCTATCGTGCCACCTCGCACACTGCAGCGGCTGCTCTGGTCGCCGAAGCGACGCAGGCGGGCACTCCGACGCCGTGGCTCCAGGCGCCCGCCACCGCGACGCCGGGGACGTCACGCACCGCACACTCGATCTCGGCGACGCGATCGAGGTGCCCGGGGGCGTACTGAGGAAGGCCTCCATGCCACCGCTGCACGACGGTCGCCGTCGGGGTGACGTCGAGCCCGGTGACAGTCCCTAGATCGCGCACCGCTGTCCGAACGAGTTCCGTATCGCTCAGGCCCAGGGGACTGTCGTCTCCGAATCGTCCGAGGGATGCGCGCAGCAGAACGGAGTCTCGGTCGGCGAGGTGAGTCCACTTTCGGCTGGAGAGCGTGAAGGCTTTCACCGACAGGCCCGCGTCGGTGGCCACGAGAACTCCCGAGTTGTCCGGCAACTCCACGTCGCTGGGCAACGCCATGCCCACCACGACGGAAGATGCGAGCTCGATGTCGGCGGCCGCGTCTGCCGCGTCGGGTACCGTGTCGGCCAGAATCGCCGACAACGCGGGGGCCGGCACCGCGAGAACGACGAGGTCCACGTGACCGATCGGATCGACACGCCACCCTTTCCGCTCGCCGCAGATCGACTCGACTCGCGCACCCAACACGATCCGTGCTCCGGCCGCCGCGATCAAGGCGTCGACGAGCACCCCGTAGCCGCCGCGGAGCGCTCCGAATACCGGCTCCGAACTCGGGGGTGGGAGCGCGCTCGCCACGGCGGACGACAGGCTCGTCGCCCCTGCGTCGAGGGCTGCCGCGAGCGTCGGAAGCGCGGCGCGTACTCCGATCGAATCGGACAGGCCCGAGTAGACACCTCCGAGTAGTGGATCCACCGACCGACGCAGAACCTGCTCACCGAATCGACCACCCACCAGTTGGGCGACGCTGACATCGATGCTCGGGTCCCAGTCGAATGCGGTCTCGGCCTCGACGGCGATCTGCTGCAGCGTCGCCGCATCGACGAGCCCTTCGATCGACTGGGCACCGGCTGGGATGCCCATCAACGTTCCGGCCGGCATCGCGTGCAGCTCGCCCGAAGAGTAGATCAACGGTCGTTTGCCTGCTGGATGCACGAGTTGATCGGCGATCCCCAACTCGGCCATGAGAGCGGGTACTTCCGGCCTACGGCCGATGAACGCTTCGGCTCCGACGTCGAGCGGACCACCCGCAAGGTCGACGGTCCGCAGGGTGCCGCCGAGCCGATCCGACTCCTCGACGACGGTGATCTGCGCCTCGGGTCCCAGCTCGGTTCGCAGTCGGTAGGCGGCCACGAGCCCGGTGATTCCGCCTCCGACGACGGCTGCCCGTGGCACTGCCCGCGTCACAGGGAATGCACCAACTCCACGACTCGAGTGAGCACGTCTGGATCGGTGTCAGGGAGCACGCCATGACCGAGGTTGAACACGTGTCCTACTGCCCCCGCCTCGATGGCTCGGTCGGCCTCGGCCACGATACGTCGGACTTCGCTCTCGACGGCGTCCCATCCGGCGAACAGGACGGCGGGATCGAGGTTGCCCTGCAGTGCCTTACCCGGCCCGACGCGCTCCACGGCGACATCCAGCGGAATTCGCCAATCGACCCCGACGACGTCGGCACCTGCGTCGCCCATGGCGCCGAGCAATTCTCCGGTGCCGACGCCGAAGTGGATCTTCGGTACTCCGGCTTCTCGCACCGCGTCGAATACTTTGGTCGAGTGTGGCAGGACGAACTCACGGTAGTCGGCCAGCGACAACGCGCCTGCCCACGAGTCGAAGAGTTGCAGTGCGTCGATTCCCGCAGCAAGCTGGCTCTGCAGAAACGTGATCGTCGTATCGGCCAGGGTGTCGAGCAGTGTGTGCCAAGTGTTTGGATCCGAGCGCATCAGAGCTTTCGTCTTCTCATGATTGCGACTCGGACCGCCCTCGACGAGGTACGACGCCAGCGTGAACGGTGCGCCGGCGAAACCGATCAGCGCTGTCTCCCCCAGCTCCTTGGTCAGAATGCCGATCGCATCGGCCACCGGGGCCACCTGCTCGGCGTCGAGACGCGGAAGAGCCGCGACGTCGGCGGCGGACCGCACGGGATTGGCCACCACCGGACCGGTTCCGGTGACGATGTCCAGATCGATACCGGCGGCCTTGAGCGGCACCACGATATCGGAGAACAGAATTGCAGCATCGACTCCGTGCCTGCGCACCGGCTGCAGCGTGATCTCAGCGACCAGGTCGGCATCGAAGCAAGAGTCGAGCATGCCGATGCCCGCCCTGATCTTCCGATACTCGGGCAGTGAACGACCGGCCTGCCGCATGAACCACACCGGACGCCGAGTCGGCACTCGGCCGGCTACAGCTGCGAGCAGCGGTGCGTCGGGAAGATGACGACGGGACGAAGGCGTATCGGTGTTCATCGTCGTCCATGCTGCCACGCGCCGTCCGCGCAGCCGCCACCGGAGATGTTCGTCGCCGCCTCTGCGCAGGTGTGATACCCGTTCGAAGGCATCCGACTCGGCGCGCCTCCGACGAACACGAACGTGAGAAGTCTAACGTCCGAAGTCGTGACCACACCCGGATCCCCAGCCGAGCCTGCGCCGTTTCGATCGGCTGTCGAGGCAATGCACCGGGCAGTCGTGCACCCAGCCATAGAAATCGGTCCGATCAGACCGCC
Source organism: Rhodococcus sovatensis (assembly GCF_037327425.1). Lineage (NCBI taxonomy): Bacteria > Bacillati > Actinomycetota > Actinomycetes > Mycobacteriales > Nocardiaceae > Rhodococcus > Rhodococcus sovatensis. The sequence goes on from NZ_CP147846.1 coordinate 2,282,296, forward strand.
GCAGCGGCTGGCGCCGTTCAGCTATGCCATCGGTGCCGAAGTACAGCATCCCACCGGCGACGATGTCGGCGAACAGTCCGACGGCGACGCCTTCGGACGTCTCATTCTGCTGTACGACCCCGACGGGGACGAAGCATGGAACGGAACCATGCGGCTGGTGGCGTACATCCAAGCCGACGTGGACGAGTCCCTCGCCTCCGATCCGTTGCTTCCCGAGGTCGGGTGGAGTTGGTTGGTCGACGCTCTGGAAAGCCGTTCCGAACCGTATACCGCTCTCGGAGGCACCGTGACGTCGACGAGTTCGGTTCGATACGGCGACATTGCAGGTCCTCCGAAGGCCCATCAACTCGAACTGCGGGCGTCGTGGACGGCCGGATCGGTGGAACTGGCGGCGCATGTCGAAGCCTTCTGCGAGGTGCTCGCGTATGCGGCAGGCTTGCCTCCGGCAGGGATCACCGAGCTGCGTAGCCGCGAGGCGAACCGGACGTAGTTCGCGCGCAGCGCGGCACCGAAGGCTTAGAGTCACCTCTCATGTCAGCGACCAGTTCCAGTGAACCGTCGGATGTAGCGGACGATGCATCCTCAGACGCAACGGACGAGGCACCGTCGGCGATACCGCTTCTCGCGCCGGCCGACGGCGTCCCCACGATCGCCCAGACGCTCGACGGCGTATTGAAGGCCGCTGCGCTGCTGGCCAACGGCTACGGTCCACTCGCGGTCGATGCCGAGCGCGCATCAGGGTTCCGCTACTCCCAGCGCGCATACCTGTTGCAGTTCCGACGGCGCGGCGCGGGAACTGTGCTTCTCGACCCCATTCCGGTCACCGGAGAACTCGGTCCGCTTGCCGATGTGATCAACCCGCTCGAATGGGTGCTGCACTCGGCGGACCAGGACTTGCCGGGGCTCGCCGAGCTCGGCCTGGTCCCAGCGACGCTGTACGACACGGAGCTCGCAGGCAGGCTCGCCGGTTTCGAGCGGGTCGGTCTCGGCCCTATCGTCGAACGCACCCTCGGCCTGTCGCTGCAAAAGGGCCATGGCGCTGCCGACTGGTCCACCCGCCCACTTCCCGACACGTGGCTCAACTACGCGGCACTCGACGTCGAGGTACTCCTCGAACTCCGCGACGCAATGGCCGCAGAACTCGAAAGCCAGGGCAAGACCGAGTGGGCAGCACAGGAATTCGCCCACATCCTCACGCTGGGACCGCCGAAACCGAAGATCGATCGTTGGCGTCGGACATCGGGAATTCACGCGGTCAAGTCCCAACGAGTTCTGGCCGCGGTGCGCGAGCTATGGCACGCCCGTGACGAGTTGGCCCAGCGGCGCGACATCGCACCGAGCCGGGTGCTACCGGACTCCGCCATCGTCGCTGCGGCATCGGCAGACCCCAAGACCGAGGGCGAATTGCGCGCACTCCCGGTGTTCGGTGGACCCCGGCAACGCCGTTCGGCGGCGGTCTGGTTGTCCGCGCTCGAACGTGCGCGCGCACTTCCTACGTCAGAGCTCCCTCCCAAGACCGCGCCGTTCGAAGGCCCGCCACCGGTGAACCGCTGGGCGCGTCGAGACCCAGACGCAGCCGAGCGACTCACAGTCGTCAGAGCTGCGATGACCGAGTTGAGCGAAAAAGTGTCCGTCCCCGTCGAGAACCTGTTGATGCCGGATGTGCTACGCCGCCTCGTGTGGGATTGGACGCCAGTCGCCCCGGCGGATGCGCTTGTGTCGATCGACGCAAGACTCACCGAGGGACGCGCGCGAACCTGGCAACGTGAACTGGTCGTACCGGTGCTCGCCGACGCTTTGACCCCTCCTCAAGTTACCGGCGGGTAATAGCGACTACAGTGGGCGAGAGCCCGGCGTCGGCCGGGCTGGAAGTCCGCATCTTCTCGGGAGGATCGAAAAGCGTGTCTGTACCCGCGTCCACCAGCTCACAGAGGAATGTTGTCTTCGTCGACGGCATCCGTACCCCGTTCGGCAAAGCAGGCCCCAAGGGCATGTACGCCGACACTCGCGCAGACGACCTCGTCGTCAAGGCAATCCGCGAGCTCCTTCGCAAGAACCCCAACCTCCCTCCCGAGCGCATCGATGAGGTCGCGATCGCCGCGACCACGCAGACCGGTGACCAGGGCCTGACCATCGGCCGCACGTCCGCCCTGCTCGCCGGACTCCCCCGCAGCGTCCCCGGATTCGCGATCGACCGGATGTGCGCAGGCGCGATGACCTCGGTGACCACCACCGGATCGGGTATCGGCTTCGGGCAGTACGACGTCGTCATCGCTGGCGGCGTCGAGCACATGGGTCGCCACCCGATGGGTGAGGGCGTCGACCCCAACCCGCGTTTCCTCGCCGACAAGCTCGTCGATCCCAGCGCACTGGTGATGGGCAACACGGCCGAGAACCTGCACGACCGGTTCCCGAGCATCACCAAGGACCGCACCGACGCGTATGCCGTCGCCAGCCAGAACAAGTACGACGCCGCAAAGAAGGCCGGCTTCATCGCCGACACTCTCGTGCCCGTCGCCACGAAGTCCGCCGCAGGGTGGGGCCTGGCCACCGAGGACGAGCCGCCGCGTCCCGGCACCACCACCTCAGACCTGGCCAAGCTCAAGACGCCTTTCCGGCCTGCCGGTCGAGTCACCGCCGGCAACGCCGCGGGTCTCAACGACGGTGCGACCGCCGCAATCCTGGCTGGTGAGGACACCGCCCACAAGCTCGGCCTGAACATCGGTATGCGGATGGTCGGCTTCAGCTTCGCCGGCGTCGACCCGGCGGTCATGGGCATCGGACCGGTCCCCGCGACCGAGAAGCTGCTCGGCCGAACCGGATTGAGTATCGAAGACATCGGTCTGTTCGAGATCAACGAGGCCTTCGCCATCCAGGTGCTGGCATTCCTCGAGCACTATGGCATCGCCGACGACGACCCCCGCGTCAACCAGTGGGGCGGGGCCATCGCGTGCGGCCACCCCCTCGCGTCCTCGGGCGTTCGTCTGATGACCCAGCTGAGCCGCCAGTTCGCCCAGGCACCCGACGTCCGCTACGGCCTGACGACCATGTGCATCGGTCTCGGCATGGGCGGCACCGTCATCTGGGAGAACCCCAACCACGCTGACTATTCAGGAGCGAAGGCATGAGCGACATCACGACGGCGTTCACCGACGAGGTAGTCACGAACGCGTTCACCAAGATCGTGTCCGTACCGGGTCTCGAGGGCTCCATCGCACTGGTGACACTCGACAACGGCTTCGATCACACCAAGCCGTCGACCTTCGGCCCCGGCGGTCTCGCAAAGTTCGACGCCGCACTCGACGAGGCATTCGCAGCGAACCCGGTGGCCATCGCCGTCACCGGTAAGCCGTTCATCTTCGCTGTCGGTGCCGACCTCAACGGTGTGCCGAACATCAAGACCAAGGACGAGGCGCTGCAGATCGGGCAGCTCGGCCACAAGGTCTTCCGGCGTCTGCGTGAGTCCACCATCCCGACGTTCGCCTTCATCAACGGTGCCGCACTCGGTGGCGGCCTCGAAGTAGGCCTGCACTCGCACTACCGGACCGTCGCAGAGAACGCTGCCGCGCTGGGCCTGCCCGAGGCCTTCCTCGGCCTGGTACCCGGCTGGGGCGGAACTCAGTTGCTGCCCAACATCATCGGAGCCTCGAACGCCGTCACCGTCGTCATCGAGAACGCACTGAATCAGAACCGCGTCCTCAAGCCGCAGCAGGCACTCGACCTCGGTATCGCCGACGCCCTCTTCGGTGGAGCCGATTTCCTCGAGCAGTCCCTCGCGTGGGCCGCTCAGGTCATCAAGGGCGAGATCGTCCCCAATCGTCCCGAGATCGACCGCGGCCAGGCCTGGGACGACGCCATCGCCCGCGCCAAGGGAATCGTGGCGGGCAAGACCAACAACTTCGCCCCTGGCCCCGTCGCCGCGGTGGAGCTGCTCGAGCTTGCCAAGAACACCGACATCACCGACTCGGCATCGCTCGACAAGGCCTTCGCCGCCGAGGATGAGGCCCTGTCCACATTGCTGGTCAAGGACGAGCTGCGTGCAGGCCTGTACGCCTTCGATCTGGTACAGAAGCGCGCGAAGCGTCCCGCCGGTGCACCCGACAAGTCGCTCGCCCGCAAGATCTCCGGCGTCGGCATCGTCGGCGCCGGTCTGATGGCCAGCCAGCTGGCGTTGCTGTTCGTGCGCCAGCTGAAGGTGCCGGTGATTCTCACCGATATCGATCAGGAGCGCATCGACAAGGGTGTCGGCTACGTTCACAGCGAGATCGACAAGCTGCTCGGCAAGAAGCGCCTGTCCCCCGACGCCGCAAATCGGTTGAAGGCGTTGGTGTCCGGATCGATCGACAAGTCCGCATTCGCGAATACCGACTTCGTCATCGAGGCCGTGTTCGAGAACCTGGACGTCAAGAAGAAGGTGTTCGCCGAGGTCGAGGAATTCGTCTCCGCCGAGACGATTCTCGCGACCAACACCTCCTCTCTGTCGATCACGAAGATGGCCGCGGATCTGAAGCACCCCGAGCGCGTCGTCGGCTTCCACTTCTTCAACCCCGTCGCAGTTCTGCCCCTGCTCGAGGTCGTCAAAGGTGAGAAGACCGATGACGCCACTCTCGCAACGGCATTTGCGACGGCGAAGACCCTCAAGAAGTCGGCCGTGCTGTCGGCGGATCTTCCCGGGTTCGTCTTCAACCGCCTCGTCACCCGCGCGTCGAACGAGATCATCAGCGCGATCGACGAAGGCACCCCGTTCGACATCGCCGACGGCGCAGTGGGCGAACTCGGTATGCCGATGAGCCCGCTGACTCTGCTGGCACTCGTCGGCCCGGCCGTGGCGTTGCACACCGCCGAGACCCTCGGCGAGGCATACCCGGAGCGGTTCAAGGACTCTCCCGGATTCCGTGCGCTCGTCGAGGCGAAGAAGCCCGGCGTTTGGACCTATGGCCCCGAAGGCCAGGTTGTCGATCCCGAGGTCGCTGCGTTGTGGCCACAGGGTGATTCACCCTCGACCGCCGAACAGGTCCTCGATCGCACTCGTCGAGCTTTCGCCGACGAGATCAACATCATGCTCGAAGAAGGTGTCGTCGCCGCAGCAGAGGACATCGACCTCTGCCTGCTTCTCGGTGGCGGTTTCGGTTTCTGGAACGGTGGCATAACGCCGTACCTGGATCGCACCGGCGCCTCGGAAGCGGTGACGGGCAAGCGATTCCTGGCCCCGGGCGTAGCGAGCGTCTAGCCCGTCCGATCGCCGAGATCGAGGTTGTGCACGGATTTCGAACGAATACCGCGCACAACTTCGATCTCGGCGCTAGGCGCGGTCGAGCAATCGTCGAGCGTTGTCCGACGTCGCAGCTCGCCAGTTCTCGAATCCGCCGCGCGCAGCGCCGGAATCGAGGGCCCGCATCTGCTCCTGCACGGCCGCAACAGGAGTGAAACAGTAGTCGCTGCCGTACACCAGCCGGTCCTGGCCGACGGTCGACAGCAAGGCTGGTAGTTGCCGTGGAACCGGCGTACCTGCGAGATCGAACCACAACCGCCGCAACACGTCCGGGGTCGTCGGGGTACCGACGCCGACCTGAGACCGAAAGAAATCCACTCGATCCGCTAGCAGCGGAAGCACTCCGCCGCCATGGGTGAAGACCCAACGAATGTTCGGGAACCGATCGACCACACCCAGCAGGATCAAATTCACCACCGTGCGTGCTGTGTCGAAAAGGAATTCCATCATCGGTGCCGGCACACCGAGTGACACCGCCGACGAATTCGGCGGCGAAGTCGGGTGCACGAACACCACCGCAGATCGAGCATCGAGCGCCGCCAGCAGCGGGGTCAATGCGACGTCACCCAGGTACATTCCCCCAGCGTTCGACATGACCGTAACGCCCTCCGCCCCAAGCTGATCCAGCGCACGGGCCGCCTCGAGTACGGATGCGAGCACGTTCGGCAGCGGCAACGACGCGAAGAAGCCGAGTCGGGGTTGCCCTGCGACCGCACCCGCGGCGAAATCATTGACACGTCGGGCCAGTTCGGCGGCCTTGTCGTCGTCGCCGAAGTGCACGCCCGGTGAGGACACGGACAGGATCGCAGTGTCGATCCCGCAGCCATCCATCATCTGCACGTGCTCGCCGACCGACCAGGATGGCCACTTCGGCATTCCGTCGGGAAAAACGATGCCCGACGCCAGCGCCTCCCGTAGATAGAAGTCCGGCACCATGTGGGAGTGGATATCCACCACCCCGCCTGTAGCGGGAAGCGGCGCCGCGGTGGCCGTCACGGCGGACAAAGCGACTCCGGACACCGTTGCTGCGCCGAGCGCGCCGAGCAGGGTGCGACGATCGATCATGGTGTGTGCGTCCTTCTTCGATGTTCACCCGCCCCGACAGATGCCGAAAACTGACGCTATCGTCACACATGAGCCAATCCGCAGTCAACGTTCGACTCGTGCCGCGGCGGGCGTGAGCAGGCACCCATAACTCTTCGGATGAAATCCCGCAATTCCCACCACCGACATGCGTTCCCAGGTTCATGATGTCGAAGACCATCATCGTTGCTGGTATCGACCTCGGAAAGCTGGGTTCTCATGACGCAGCCTGCAGACAATCACACCGCGAAAGTCATCGGCGTCACCATCGCTGCTGCAGTCGGCGGCTTCCTGTTCGGCTTCGACAGCTCGGTTGTCAACGGCGCGGTCGACTCGATCCAGGAGAACTTCGGCCTCAGTTCCTTCGTCACCGGGTTTGCGGTGGCCATTGCGTTGCTCGGCTGCGCTGTCGGGGCGTGGTTCGCAGGTCGACTTGCCGACAGCTGGGGTCGCAAGCGCGTCATGCTGCTCGGATCCGCTTTGTTCACCATTTCCTCCGTCGGCTCCGGTTTCGCGTTCAGCATCCCGGACCTCATGTTGTGGCGCGTGCTCGGCGGCCTCGGCATCGGTATCGCGTCCGTTATCGCGCCGGCTTACATCGCCGAGATCGCACCTGCCCGATACCGCGGCGGACTCGCATCCCTGCAACAACTCGCGATCACGATCGGCATCTTCGCGGCGTTGCTATCGGACGCGGTCCTGCAGAATGCGGCGGGCGGGCCCTCGAACGACCTGTGGTTCGGGATGGAAGCCTGGCGTTGGATGTTCCTCGTCGGCGTCGTGCCCGCACTCGTCTACGGCATCCTCGCAACGTTGATTCCCGAGTCACCTCGGTATCTCGTCGGCAAGCACCTCGACGAGGAGGCTGCCCGCGTTCTCGGCGAAATCACCGGAGAGGTCGATCCACAGGAACGCGTCAAGGAGATTCGACTGACCCTCAGACGTGAGGCGAAATCGTCGTTCAGCGACATCCGTGGCCCGAAGTTCGGCCTTCAGCCGATCGTGTGGGTCGGTATCACGATGGCAATTCTGCAGCAGTTCGTCGGCATCAACGCCATCTTCTACTACTCGACGACACTGTGGAAGTCGGTCGGGTTCAGCGAGAATCAGTCGTTCGTCACCTCGGTGATCACGTCCGTCATCAACGTCACGATGACGTTCGTCGCAATTCTGTTCGTAGACAGGTTCGGCCGAAAGAACCTGCTTCAGATCGGATCGATCGGCATGTTCGTCGGACTCGTGATGGCTGCGGTGGCGTTCACCCAGGCAGTCGGATCCGGTGACGAGCTCACACTCCCCACCCCCTGGGGCACCGTGGCCCTGATCGGCGCCAATCTTTTTGTCATCTTCTTCGCGGCGACGTGGGGTCCCATCATGTGGGTGATGCTCGGCGAAATGTTCCCGAACAACATGCGCGCGGTGGCACTCGGGATCAGCACCGCTGCCAACTGGGTGGCGAACTTCTCGATCACTCTTGCGTTCCCACCGCTTACGGAGTCGATCGGACTGGGATTCATCTACTCGTTCTTCGCGTTCTTCGCGCTGCTGTCGTTCTTCTTCGTCAAGTTCAAGATTCGCGAAACCAAAGGCATGGAACTCGAGGACATGATCCTGTAGAGCTGGGCTCCTGCAGGGCCGGGGTCCTGACAAGTACGAGGAGGAACCGTCATGCCGATGTTCGTCGTCGAATATTCCTACACTGCCGAGACGTCGGGCGGCCGAGACGATCACCGCACCGATCACCGCGCATGGATTCTGGAGATGGTGCGGAGAAAAACCATCCGCTCCTCGGGTCCTCTTGCCGACCACAGCGGAGCGATGTTCATCGTGTCGGCATCCGATGCCGGCGCGGTCGCCCGGGTGTTCGCCCACGATCCGTTCGCGCGCGCAGGTCTCGTCGAGGACGTCCGCATTACCGAATGGAAGCCCGCGATGGGCGAATTCAGCGGCTGAGACGCCCGCCTGACGCTCTACAGGGCCTTGACCCACCCTGCGATGCGCTGCGTCAAGTCAGCCGACGTCAATCCCAATTCGCGGTGAATCTGATCCCGTGACGCATGGTCGAGAAATTGCTGCGGCACGCCCACGTCACGGCACACGGTGTCGACCCCGACCGCCCTGACTGCTGCGGACACGGTGGACCCGATGCCGCCCTGGACGCCGGAGTCTTCGAGTGTGACGACGAGTTGGTAGTCCTCGGCAAGCTTGAGCAGCGACTCGGGCACCGGCAACACCCATCTGGGGTCGACGACGGCAACCGACAGGCCGAGTTGTGTCAGGGAAGCAGCTGTGTCGAGAGCCAAGGCCGCGAACACTCCAACCGCGACGATGAGGACGTCCCGCTCGGTCGACTCCGGCTCGGCAAGAACGTCCAGGATCCCGTCGATGCGCCGGAGTGCCGGGATGTCCTCGGTGACAGCACCCTTCGGAAAGCGAAGTGCAGTCGGCCCGTCGTCTGTTGCCAGAGCTTCGGCCAATTCCTCGCGGAGCGTCGCACAGTCGCGTGGAGCTGCCACCCGCATGCCCGGCACTATCCCGAGTAGCGACATGTCCCACACACCGTTGTGACTTGCACCATCGGCCCCGGTGACACCGGCCCGGTCGAGAACGAGCGTCACCGGCAGGTTCAGCAACGCTACGTCCATCAGCAACTGATCGAATGCGCGATTGAGGAAGGTCGAATACACCGCGACGACCGGGTGAAGCCCACCGAGCGCGAGGCCCGCGGCAGACGTCATCGCGTGCTGCTCGGCTATACCGACGTCGAACAGCCTGTCCGGGTACTTGTCCCCGAACGCCGCAAGACCGGTAGGACCTGCCATCGCAGCGGTTATCGCGACGATGTCCTCTCGTTGTGCTGCCAGATCGATGAGTTCGCGGGAGAAGACGGACGTCCAGTCCGGCGCGGACTTCGATCGCGCCAATCCCGTGAGTGGATTGATGATGCCCGTGGCATGCATCTGATCAGCGACGTTGTTCTCGGCATGCGCGTATCCCATGCCCTTGCGCGTGACTGCATGCACGATCACCGGGCCGCCGTACGCCTTCGCACGCCGAAGTGCAGACTCCAGAGCCTGCTCGTCGTGCCCGTCGACCGGCCCGAGGTACTTGATGCCCAGATCGGTGAAGAGAACTTGTGGACTGATCGCGTCCTTCACTCCAGCCTTCATGCCGTGCAGCATCGCGTAGGCAGTCTTCCCGACGAGCGGAATCTTGCGGACGATACGTCGCCCGTTGTCGAGAATGCGCTCGTAGCCCGGCTGCAGGCGAAGAGCGGCAAGGTGTTCGGCCAAGCCGCCGATGGTCGGCGCGTAGGAACGGCCATTGTCGTTCACGACGATGACCAGGGAACGGTCCTTGCCTGCCGCGATGTTGTTGAGAGCCTCCCAACACATGCCGCCGGTAAGAGCGCCGTCGCCGACGATGGCCACGACGTGACGGTCCTTCTGACCGGTGAGCTCGAAAGCCTTCGCCAGTCCATCCGCGTACGACAACGACGCCGACGCGTGCGAGGACTCGACCCAGTCGTGCTCGCTCTCGGCGCGAGAAGGGTAGCCGGACAGCCCGCCCTGTTTTCGAAGTGAATCGAACGCACCCGCGCGACCGGTGATCATCTTGTGCACGTATGCCTGGTGGCCGGTGTCCCAGATGATCGGATCGCGAGGCGACTCGAAGATGCGGTGGACCGCCAGCGTCACTTCGACGACACCCAAATTGGGACCGAGGTGCCCACCTGTCGCGGACACGGTCTCCACCAGGAACTCGCGAATCTCCTCCGCGAGATCCACTACCTCGGACGGGGCCAGACGGCGCAGGTCCTCGGGCGTCTGAACGCGAGCTAGAACACCCAACGAGATCGCTCCCTCCGGCCGGAAATCTTCTTGCGTGCAGTTGTGCCGATCGACACGAACTTCTCGATCCCCTCAGTCTACGTAGTCTGTCGTAGGTGGCTGCCGTGACAGCTGTTCGGGGGCCTTCCGATCGACAATACTGTGAAGACGCTGCCAGTCCCAACAACTGGACCACGCCAGAAATCTGGTTCCGCTGGCCCCTCTGGTACCCGCGCCGACTTCGTGTCAAACCCGAGGTCGGAGCATAGGGTTCCCTCATGACGACCGTCGTGGATCAGATCCTTCAGCACGTGTTCGACGCCTGTCAGGGTGACAAGTCCGGAAGCGTTGCCGATTACATCCCAGAATTGGCCGACGTCACTCCCGACGGCTTCGGCATTGCGCTCGCAACGAGCGACGGGTACGTCTACCAAGTAGGCGACACCGCAGTTCCGTTCACCATCCAGTCGATTTCCAAGCCGTTCACCTACGGGCTCGCTCTCGCCGACCGTGGCGAAACGGCAGTTGCACAGAAGATCGACATCGAGCCGTCCGGCGAGCCGTTCAACGAAATCAGCCTCGATCCGATCACAGAGCGTCCTCGCAACCCCATGATCAATGCCGGTGCTATCACGTCGGCCTCGCTTGTCGCGGGCCCGTCACCGGAAGCACGATTCGAACGCATCCGGAGGGCCTACTCGCGGTACGCGGGGCGCGAACTGACGTTCAACACCGCCGTCTACGAGTCCGAGGCCCGGACCGGAAACCGCAACAGGGCAATCGGATACATGTTGCGCTCGTTCGACATCATCGAAAGCGATCCTGAAGCTGCAGTGGACCTGTACTTTCGACAGTGCTCGATCGACGTGACGGCGGTCGACCTCGCGATGATGGCTGCAACCATGGCCAACAACGGGTTGAACCCCCGGACAAGGGAGCGTGCGCTGGCACCCGCCCTCGTCGAGCGCGTGTTGAGTGTCATGACCACCTGCGGGATGTACGACGGCGCCGGCGATTGGGTCGCCCGGGTCGGAATGCCTGCGAAGAGTGGAGTGGGCGGCGGGGTTCTCGCGGTGCTTCCAGGGCAGATGGGTATTGCGGTCTATTCACCTCGGCTCGATCACCACGGAAACAGTGTCCGCGGTGTCGCGGCATGCCGTGAGCTCTCGAAAAAGCTCGAACTGCATTTTCTCCACGTCACCCGCGCCGCCCGATCGGCAATTCGAGGCAAGTACACCGTCGGCGAGGCCCCCTCCCGGAAACGACGTGGGGACGTCGAACAGGCTGCGCTCGCCCAGTTCGGTCCCCGGGCACGTGTGTACGAACTGCACGGGGACTTGTTGTTCTCCGGCGCCGAGACAGCGGTGCGCGAGATCGGCAACCTCGACGAGGAACTCGATGCCCTCGTCATCGATGTCCGTGGGGTGGACGAGGTCAGCGATATCGCCAGGACGATGTTCGACAGTCTGCGCAGTCACCTGGCCGCCCGCGGATGCCGGGCCTCGCTCGTCGACCCCCGGGCGGTGATGGGTCAGACCGCCTCGAGTATCGATCCCGACGCGGTCGCCGGCCGGGTCTTCGGCGATCTGGGATCTGCGATTCAGTGGGCGGAAGAGCTTCTCCTCGACCGCTACTGCGTCGGCCCGCGTCAACCGGAAGTGATCGAGCCGCAACAACATCCGGTTCTCAGTGGGCTGACCGAACAGCAATACGCGCGAGTGGCGTCCGTTCTGACCACGAGACGGTACGCCCGCGGCGAGGTCGTAGTCGCGAGTGGCCAGCCCGCAGCAGGGTTGTTTCTCGTGCTTGCCGGACAGGTGTCTTCGACGTTCATTGCGCCCGGCGGTTCTCGCCACCGCATTTCGACGTTGTCCCCCGGAATGAGTTTCGGCGAGATGCCGCTGCTTGCGAAGACGCGCTTCATTCTCGACTTCTGTGCCGACACCCCATTGTCGGTGGCAGTGATTTCGGTGCACGACTTCGAGTCGCTCACCGAGAACGCACCGGAGGTCAAGCTTCAGTTGCTGACGTCGTTGGCAACGGGCGCTTACATGCAGATGAACACGGCGATCAAGTCCCTCGGGCAGTTCGACGTCGGGAGGTAGGCCACCCGACGCACGAACCGCACGGCCGCACGAACTGCACTGCTGCTACGTCCTGCACTGCTGCTACGTCGACAGGGTCAGCATGGTCAGCACCTCGGTGGGCTGAGGAGATCCGCCTGCGGGCTCGAGCGAGAACGCAAAGTTCGTCGACGCACCCATGCCGTCGATGACGGTACCGTCACCGCCGGAGAGTTGATCGGGAGTCACCAGACCCACCGATCGCGGCGTGCCGTCCACGAACCACATCTGATAGTCCTGTCCGGCTGCGGGTTCGGGGACGCCGTCGAGCGTGACGACAACCGAATCCGATTCGCGCGAGTAGGAGACGGTTGCGGTTCCTCCGCCCGGGAAGTCAACCGTCGTGGTCCTGGCATCCGGTGCAGCCGCGATCTGCTCGGCCTGCGTGGGGACCGGGTCGTTGCCGAGGACTTGATCGACGACGACGCCACCGCCGACTGCGACGACCACCACAGCTGCCGCGGCCATCATGGTCGTTCGCCATCGGTTGCTTCGGCGATCGCGATGCCCTTTCAGGCTCGACACGGTGGATGCGGGCGGTGCCGGTGGAGTCACCTGCGTCGTAGCCCGGATCTCGTCGAGCACACGAGTTTTCAGGTCTTCCGGCGGTTCGATCGCATCCAGGACCGACACCAGGGCCAACGTTTCCTGGATCTCACTGACCAGGATGTTGAACTGGACACGAGAGGTGTAATCGACCGACTCGAGGTCCTGCTCGATCTCGGCGTACTCGGCCGCGCTCAGGGCATCGAGGGCGTACACCTCTGCGGCGTCGAGCAACCGTTGTCGCGATGCTTCGCTCATGAGGGTGTCACCCCCAGACATGTCTTCAACTTGATCAATCCGTCCCGTATTCGCGATTTGATGGTCGGCACCGCCACACCGAGCCGTTCCGCCACCTCGCGGTAGGTCCAACCGCTGTAGTAGGCCATTCGTACCGATTCACGTTGCGTATCGGTCAATGTGTCGAGGCATGCGATCACGGCGTCGGACTCGAGTCGCTGCGTCACGGCCTCGAGCACTTCGTCGTGCTCGGGGGAATGACTGATCGCCCCGTACGCCGCTTCACGATCGGTACCGGATTGTTCGGACCGCACACGATCGACCGCGCGACGATGCGCCAGAGTCATGATCCAGGCGAGTGGGCTTCCCTGGTTCGGGTCGTAGTTCGGAGCCGATCGCCAGATCTGAAGGAAAACCTCCTGGGTGGTCTCCTCGCTGTATCCGGGATCGCGCAGTACCCGAAGAACCATGCCGTAGACACGAGCGCTCGTGGCGTCGTACAACTCACCGAAAGCGCGCTGATCCCCGGAGGCGACGGCAGCCATCAGCCGACGTAGCTTCTCCGCTTCGTCCGCTCGCAAGTTTCGCAATTGGGCGCTCGGAACCGCGCACGCTGCGCCGTCCGATGCCGAGCCATCCTCACCGAGGGACCCATTCGCACCAAGGGACACCGACGGGTCGACTTCTGAATCCGGCGTTCCTTCGTACGGCGAACCCGAATTCGGGGTGGCACTCACCGGAACAAGGTCCCAACAGATTCGATTCTGATCACGTTCATTGATCAAGAGAGTAGTGCTCATCTCGCTCTCACACCGAAACCTCCGCGTTTTCCCGCCGCACAACATATTCGGTACACGGTGCGTAACGGATGGCTACGCGCGAAAATGAATTTGCACCTCAGGACCGATTCGGACAATCTTTGAGGAATGGGACACATGCCTGCCATCGAGACATCGGGGCTGATCAAGCGGTTCGGCGACAACGTCGCAGTGGACGGAATAGACCTCTCGGTACCGAGTGGTGGTGTGTACGGCGTGCTCGGGCCGAACGGAGCAGGCAAGACCACGACCATCCGAATGCTCGCCACGCTGCTCCCGATAGACGGCGGTTCCGCGCGGGTGCTCGGCCACGACGTGGTCTCGGAGGCCGACCGCATTCGAAGCAAGGTCTCGCTCACCGGCCAGTTCGCCTCCCTCGACGAGGACCTCACCGGCACCGAGAACCTCGTGTTGCTGGCCAGGTTGTACGGCTACTCCCGCCCGGCTGCACGCTCACGCGCCGATGAGCTTCTGAGCGCGTTCGGCATCGCGGACGCCGGCGGCCGTCAGGTCAAGACGTATTCCGGCGGTATGCGTCGTCGTATCGACATCGCTGCGAGCATCATCGTCACACCAGAACTGATCTTCCTCGACGAACCGACGACGGGGCTCGACCCACGAAGCCGTAATCAGGTATGGGACATCGTTCGTGCCCTCGTCGCAGGCGGCACGACCGTGCTTCTGACAACCCAGTACCTCGACGAGGCAGACCAGCTTGCCGGGCGAATCGCTGTCATCGATCGAGGGAAGGTGATCGCCGAAGGGACCACGGGTGAACTGAAGGCGTCCGTCGGCGCTGGATCGCTGCATGTGCGCGTCGTGGACCCGGGTAGGCGTGCCGACGCCGCCGCGATCCTTCGAACCCTCCTCTCCGAGTCGGTTATCGAAGAAGCCGACCCGGTCGCTCTGTCGGCACGGTTGGACCAGGCGTCGTCGGTGGCTGCAGCGCTTCCGGCATTCGAGGATGCGGGCATTGCGGTGGCCTCGTTCGCAATCGGACAACCGAGCCTAGACGAAGTGTTTCTCGCACTCACCGGGCACACAGCACAAGACGAATCGAACATCGAGACGGAGACAGCATCATGACCACCTCGTTGACCAAGGAAGCGGCTGCCACGGCCGCGGTCGCGGATGTACTCGTCAGCGGCGCATCGCGTCCCCCGAAGCCGAATGCCCTGTCGACCTCGCTGTCGTTCGGTTGGAGGGCGCTACTGAAGATCAAGCACGTCCCCGAGCAACTGTTCGACGTCACGATGTTCCCCATCATGTTCACCCTGTTGTTCACGTACCTTTTCGGCGGCGCGCTCGCAGGTTCGACGAGCGCGTACATCCAATTCCTGCTTCCTGGCATCCTGGTTCAGACCGTCGTGATGATCACGATGTACACCGGTGTGACCCTCAACAAGGACATCGAGAAGGGTGTGTTCGACCGCTTCCGGTCACTTCCAATCTGGCGGCCGTCACCTCTGGTCGGCGCACTACTCGGCGATGTGGTCCGCTACTCGCTGGCGTCGGTGATCGTGTTGGTCCTTGGGGTCGTCATCGGGTTCCGGCCCGACGGAGGCATCGTCGGCGTCGTACTGTCGATCGCGTTGCTGCTCGTGTTCTCGTTCTGCCTGTCGTGGGTGTGGACGATGATCGCAATGATCGTGCGCACCGAGGCAGCCGTCATGGGCGTGTCGATGTTCATACTTTTCCCGCTGACCTTCGCCAGCAACATCTTCGTGGACCCACAGACGATGCCCGGATGGCTACGAGCATTCGTCGAAGTCAATCCGGTCAGCTTCCTCGTTACGTCGATCAGGTCGCTGATGGCCGGCGATCCCGACGCTACGAAGCTGGTTGTGACTGCGGCGATGTGTGCGGGTTTCCTGGTCGTCTTCGGTCCGATCACGATGCGGCTGTACAACCGCAAGACGTAGCAGGAGCTGTTGGCTATCCCGCGCTTGCGCGCGCCCGGTGCCTGCGGACTGCGTCTCGATTCGAACACACGGTTCCGCAGTAGCGCTGACGGCCCGTTCGCGACACGTCCGCGAACACCTTCACGCAATCCTCGGCTGCACACCGACCGAGTCGGTTCATACCGCGACCGGTCAGATGTAGGGCGGTCCCGACGCTGACCAACGCTCGAATGACGGATCCGAGCGGGATGTTGGGATCGCGATAGTGCATGTGCCAGCCATCTCCGGCGTGATTGGTCAACCTCGGGTAGGCCGACGCGCGCGCAAGCAGGTCGTTGAGAATATCCGCTCGTGTTTCGTCGGTTTCCGCGTCCACGACCCTCACCCACTCGGCGAGAAAGGCCGCCGCCTCGGTCAAGTCGGCATCGGTTGGGACGGTATCGACCACCAGTCCCCCATCGAGACAACGGCGACCCAATTCAGCGGCCGAGCTCGGCGGAGAGTTGAACAGGTCCACGCCCAACTGCACCGCATATGTTCCGTAAGGGTTGATATGCACAAGACCATTACATCACAGTGTGTACATGCCCACATCGACGACAGAGACAACAAACACACACCAACACGGCTGGACGACGGCGAGCCACCATCGCACGAGCGAGGGAACGATCAGCTACCAGCACTGCTCGTGCGGAGCGCAGCGAATTCTCGCGCCCCTACGAGGAGAGAACCTTCTTGCAGTCGTGGAAGCCGGCTAGCGGACAAAACGTCCGATGCACTCGACGTGGTGGCTGAGCGGAAATGCGTCGAACGCGCGAACGTCGTCGAGGTGAAACCCTGCGTCCGCGTACAGCTTCGCATCTCTCGCGAACGAGGCAGGGTCACACCCGATGTGCACGATCCGCTCCGGGCCACGAGCAGCCACCGCCGCGACGACGTCTTTGCCCGCCCCGGAGCGCGGCGGGTCCAGGACCACGACCGAGGGGACGGGTAATGCCTCGACACTGCGCTCGACCCGCCCCGGCGCAAACCGCACCTGCGGCAGGTCATGGAGTGCCTGTGCACCATCGGTGGCCGCTCGCCGTGAGAACTCGACACTCACGACTCGGCCACTCGGCCCGACACCGTCGGCCAGACTGGCGGCGAAAACCCCTACGCCGCCGTACAGATCCCAGGCGACGTCGCCGTCACCGACATCGGACCACTCGGCCACAAGATCGCTGTACACCTGTGCAGCACCTCGATGTGCCTGCCAGAATCCGGTGGCGTCGAGTGCCCATTCACGGCCCGAGACGAACTCGTGTGCTCGCCCACTACCGATCACGGCCTTCTCGGCTCTCGGCTGCACCGAGGCCGCGCGACGTGCGGATGCGCCGCGCCGCCCAGGGGATCGACGACCGGTACGCGACAACGCTGCAGGGGCGATTTCGACAACATGTCGTTCACCGGCACCATCGACGGTGACGGTCAGCTCCGAGCCCGGTCGCCACTGTGCGTCGCCGAGACCGTCGTACGAACCAGCAACGGCCTGGGGACATGCCAACTCGGGCAGGATCGTCGAACTTCGATAACGATGGAATCCAGCTCGACCGGCACCGTCCACCGCCAGCCGAATCCTGCTGCGCCAACCGGTTCCGTTTTCGGTGAGCGGAAGTGCCTCCACGCTCACATCGCGGTCGATGCCCGCGACCCTGCGCAGTTGCTCCTGCACCACGGCGGCCTTCATAGCCCGACCTGCAGCAAGGGTCGCGTGCGAGTAGTCACAGCAACCGGATCCGCCGGGGCCTGAAATCGGGCACAAGGGTTGGATGCGGTCCGCGGATCCCGTCAGAATCTCGACCGCATCCGCTCGACAGAACGAGCCGCCACGGTCTTCGGTCACCTTCGCACGCACTACCTCCCCCGGCAATCCGTGTCGGACGAACATCACGCGCCCGTCGTGCCGGGCCACACAGAATCCTCCGTGGCCAGGAGCTCCGAGTGTCACCTCGAAGGTCTGACCGAACCAACTCTCGCTCATGGTCACTTTCCCGATGGAGGCTCGTAGCCACGACGCGAGGCACCTGGTGCGTTCTCGATCGATTCTCGCCTCGCCTTCTCCGAAGAGTGAAGCTGCCACGGAACGGACGTCACCATCACGCCGGGCTGGAACAGCAGACGACTCTTCAGCCTCAATGCGCTCTGATTGTGCAGGATCTGCTCCCACCAGTGACCGACGACGTACTCCGGAATGAACACCGTCACCACGTCACGCGGTGAGTCACGCCGCACCCGCTTCACGTAGTCGAGCACCGGCTTGGTGATTTCGCGGTATGGCGACTCCACCACCTTGAGCGGAACGGAGACGTCACTGGCCTCCCACTCCCGCACAAGAGCCCTGGTGTCGGCCTCGTCGACGTTGACGGTGATGGCTTCCAACGTGTCGGGGCGAGTCGCACGTGCGTACGCGAGCGCGCGCAGCGTCGGCATATGCAGCTTGGACACCAGCACGATCGAGTGAGTTCGACTCGGCAACACACCGTCCCACTCTTCGTTCTCCAGTTCACGGGCCACCGTGTCGTAGTGCTTCCTGATCATCCGCATCAGCACGAAAATCGCGATCATCGCCACGATCGCGATCCATGCTCCGGCTGCGAACTTGGTGACCAGCACGATCACGAGCACGGTGGCGGTCATCGCGAGCCCGACGCCGTTGACGACTCTGGAACGAAACATCCGACGCCGTGATTCCGAATCCTGCTCGGTACGAAGCAGTCGAGTCCAGTGCCGAACCATGCCCGTCTGGCTGAGCGTGAACGAGACGAACACACCCACGATGTAGAGCTGAATGAGCTTGGTCACCTCGGCGCCGAACACCACGACGAACGCGATGGCAGCACCGGATAGAAAGAGGATCCCGTTGCTGAACGCAAGCCGGTCGCCGCGCGTGTGCAACTGACGGGGAAGGTATCGATCCTGTGCAAGTACCGATCCGAGAACCGGAAACCCGTTGAAGGCTGTGTTCGCGGCCAACACGAGGATCAATGCAGTGACGATCGTGATGAAGAAGAAGCCGATCGGGAAACCGGAGAACACCGCGTCGGCGAGCTGCGCGATCAGAGTCTTCTGCTGGTACCCATCCGGCGCGCCGACCAATTGTTTGGCGGGATCCAACGCGTACTTGATGCCGATCTTCTGGGCCAGAATGATGATGCCCATCAGCAGCGTGATGCCGATGACTCCGAGGAGAAGCAACGTCGTCGCGGCATTGCGCGACTTCGGTTTGCGGAATGCGGGTACACCGTTGCTGATCGCTTCGACGCCGGTCAGGGCGGCGCAGCCTGAGGAGAACGCGCGAGCAATGAGGAAGGCGAACGCGATTCCATACAGGTGCGAGTCCTCCTCCACCAGCTCGAACGATGAGGATTCCGCCTGCAGATCCTCCCCGAACACGTAGACCCGCAACAGTCCCCACGCAAGCATGAGCACCATGCCGATCATGAACGCGTAGGTCGGAATCGCGAAGGCTGCCCCCGATTCCCGGATCCCGCGCAGGTTGATCGCAGTGATCAGGACGATCGCGACGACCGCGAACGCAACCTTGTGGTGCGCGACGAGAGGTACTGCCGAGCCGATGTTCGACGCGGCAGCCGAGATCGACACCGCGACGGTGAGCACGTAGTCGACCAGCAGGGCGCTCCCGACGGTCAAGCCTGCGGTCGGCCCGAGGTTGACTGTGGCTACCTCGTAGTCACCACCACCCGACGGATACGCGTGAACGTTCTGTCGGTAACTGGCAACGACGACGGCCATGACTATGCAAACGGCAAGACCGATCCAGGGAGTGAAGGCGTAGGCCGAGATCCCCGCCACGGACAGCACCAGGAAGATCTCCTCCGGCGCGTAAGCGACCGAGGACATGGCGTCCGAGGCGAAGACGGGAAGTGCGATGCGCTTCGGTAGGAGCGTGTGACCTAGCTTGTCACTGCGGAAGGGTCTACCTAGCACGAGCCGCTTGGCGGCCGTCGAGAGCTTGGACACGGGTGAAAGCGTAGGCGCTTGTGTTGCAGGTGGAACACCGGAGCGTCGAAACGCGCCGTACGCGCTCGATCCACCTTCCGAAAAGTCTGATTCGACGTCGACACCGAGATCCACCGCTCGATAACCGAGCGGCGGCCCGATACGTTGGTGTCCGTAGCAGTCGCCCACCCTCTCGAACGCCGGGAGAGGAAAGATCCGAATGGAGCTGGACCTGTGTACGTAGTGGTGATGGGGTGCGGCCGAGTCGGTGCATCGCTGGCAGGCGCTCTCGCACGGATCGGCCACGAGGTCGCCGTCATCGATCGTGACGAGACTGCGTTCCTGCGCCTCGACCCGTCGTTCGACGGCCATCGTGTGGTCGGGATGGGGTTCGACCGGGATGTTCTCGTCAAGGCCGGCATCGAGCGGGCCGAGGCATTCGCTGCGGTGTCGTCCGGAGACAACTCGAACATCATCGCTGCGCGAGTCGCCCGCGAGACGTTCGGAGTCGAGAAGGTCGTTGCTCGCATCTACGACGCGAAGCGCGCAGCTGTCTACGAGCGGCTGGGGATACCGACCGTTGCAACCGTTCCCTGGGCCACGGACCGCTTCCTGCACAATCTGCTGCGTGAGGATCCGACTACCAAATGGCGCGATCCGTCCGGCAGCGTCGCGGTGGTCCTGCTCGAGATCCACGAGGGCTGGATCGGGAAGAAACTGTCCGTGCTCGAGGAGTCGACACATTCGCGGGCCGCGTTCCTGATCCGTTTCGGAACCGGACTGCTACCGGACAAGAAGACCGTGATCCAGTCCGACGACGAGATCTACGTTGCGGCGGTGTCGGGCACCGTCGCCGAAGCCGTTGCGCTCGCATCGAATCCGCCGCCGTCCGATGACTGATCGTCACACCGCACCTCACAGAGACGGAATTTCATGAGAGTCGCAATTGCCGGCGCCGGCGCCGTCGGGAGATCCATTGCCCGGGAACTGATTCGCAACAACCACGCGGTGATGTTGTTGGAGCGCAAACTCGATCATGTCGATCGAGATGCGATCCCCGAAGCCGAGTGGGTCCTCGCCGACGCATGCGAACTTTCGCTGCTGGAGGCCTCGAACCTGGAAACCTACGACGTAGTCATCGCCGCGACGGGTGACGACAAGGCCAATCTCGTACTGAGTTTGTTGGCCAAGACCGAGTTCGGGGTAAACCGAGTTGTGGCCCGCGTGAACGATCCGCGAAACGAGTGGCTGTTCGATTTGTCGTGGGGCGTCGATGTTGCCGTGTCGACACCGCGCATGCTCGCGTCCCTCGTGGAGGAAGCGGTGTCCGTCGGCGACCTCGTCCATCTCATGACATTCCGCAAGGGACAGGCCAACCTGGTCGAAGTGACGCTTCCCGAAAACACGCCACTCGCAGGCAAACCGGTCCGCAAACTGTCGCTTCCGCGTGACGCTGCGCTCGTGACGATCCTTCGCGGCGGACGGGTCATTGTGCCGCAGCAGGACGATCCGCTCGAAGGTGGCGACGAATTGTTGTTCGTGGCCTCGGTGGAAGTCGAGGGCGAACTGCGCGCGGCGGTGGGTCTGCAATGACCGCCTCCAGCGACTCTGCCCAGGTCCGTGACAACCCCGAGCAGTCTCGGTACGAGATCGTCTCAGGACATCAGATCGCCGGGATCGAGCAGTACTCCCGAGACGATGACGTCGTGACGTTTCTGCACACCGAGATCTACCCCCAGTTCGAGGGACTCGGCTACGCGAGCGCACTGGTAAGTGCAGCTCTCGATGATCTGCGCAGCAAGGGATTACGGGTGCGACCCGAGTGTCGCTACGTGGTGAGCTTTCTCACGAAGCATCCCGAGTATCAGGATCTAGTGGCGTGAGTTCCCCGCCGGTCGACGATTCCTCCGCGAGGGCGCGGTCGGCGCGGCGAACGGCCCAGAACGTCACCAGCAGTGCGACGCCCGTCAGTGGCCAGCCCATGCCGATACGTGCGGCGGCCAGCCACCCTGTCTGATCGGCGTCGTAGAGCTGAGATTGGACGAGATAGCGGGCGCCGAAGACCACCGCCCACGCGAACGTGGCGATGTCGTAGGAGGCAACCGCTCGGCGATTGCTGCGCCACGACGATCCCCTGCTGTTCAGGTACCCCCAGGCGACGCCGACGAGCGGCCACCTGGCGATCATCGAGACGACGAACACCCCGGCGTACGCGAGCGAAGTGTAGATGCCGAATAGAAAGTAGCCCTTCGCATCGCCCGTGCGATATGCGATGAACGCGCAGATTCCGACACCGAAGAATCCTGAGATAGCGGGCTGAATCGGTGCTCGCTTGACGAGCCGCCACACCATCACCCCGAGAGCGACGGCCAACGCCGACCAGATCGCGGCGGTGAGATTCCAGAAGCTGTTGACAGGTACGAAAACTACGACGGGCAGCGTCGACGCCACCAGACCGGTCAGCCCACCGAGCTGCTCCAGAATGGTCTGTTTGCGGTCCTCGACGTTCGCGCCTTCACTGTCTGTCACACCCACGAGGGTGCCACATCCCCCGGTGCCCTCCGCGCAAGGGCGTCAGGAATCGTCGCGAAGTTCGTAGTAGGGGTTGTAGACGATCTTGCGACCGTCTCGTTCGCCGACGCGACCACGGATCAGCACCGTCTTACCAGGCTCGATTCCCGCGATCTTGCGCCGCCCGATCCACACCAGCGTCACGGGATCCGTGCCGTCGAAGAACTCTGCTTCGATGTTCGCGTTGGCGGCTTTCGAACACGCATCGACGCTGCGGAGACGGCCGAGCATGGTGACTTCATCTCCGCGGGAGCAGTCACAGGCGCGCTTCGCGCCGGACGCTTCGGACGACTCGGCCATTTCTTGGGCGTCGAGCTCCTCGACGTCCTCGGTCAACTTCCGCGTCAGCTTGCGGAAGTATCCTGCGGCAGCGGGTGCCATTGCGCGCTCCTGGAGCATTTACGACGGGTTGTGCCACCTCGATGGCGTGTACTTCCGCCACTGTAGACCTGCAGATCGCCTACAGCCAACCGCACCGTCCGAACGCCCCCCGAGGACGATTTCGACGATGCAAGTGCACAATGATCGGAATGAGCGAATGGGCATCACACGCCGTCGTGCTGCCCGGTACGGGGAGCGATGCGCAGTTCGCTGCGGCTGCCTTTGCACCGGCACTGTCTTCGGTCGGAACGTCCGCGGTGGCGGTCGAACCCGATCCGAACGGTGTCGTTGCATCGTACGAAGCAGCTCTCGATGCTGCGGCTTCCGAACACGGCCAGATCATCATCGGTGGAATCTCGATCGGTGCTGCGGTCGCGGTGGCGTGGGCGTCACGCAACCCCGGCCGTGCGTGCGCGATCCTGGCGGCGCTCCCGCCCTGGATCGGTGCGCCGGGTGACGCTCCGGCGGCCGCGAGCGCTCGATACACCTCGCAACGACTCCTCGACGATGGCCTGGTTGCCACCACTGCCGAGATGGTCGCGTCGACTCCGGAGTGGCTGGCCGAGACGCTCACGCGGTCGTGGCGGTCGCAGTGGCCCGATTTACCTGCAGCGTTGATCGAAGCATCTGCGTATACGGCGCCTGATCGAGAACTACTGGCCCGCTTGCGCGTGCCGACAGCGATCGTGGCCGCAGTCGACGATCCGATCCACCCGTACGACGTTGCCCGGATCTGGCACGCCGAGATACCCGGGTCCTCGTTGTCCACCGTCACCCTCGCGGACATCGGAACCGACCCGGGAATAATCGGGGCGCGCTCCGTCGGAGCTCTGTCGGCCTCGCTCGGACAGCAGGACTCCCCCAACCCCAGCTCGCCGTAAACCAGCTCTCCGCGAATCAGCTCGCGTGTATCAGCCGCCGAGTTGTTGCATTGCCGAGCCCGACGAACCTCGGCGCGGCCCCTCGGTAGGGCCTGCCGGGGCGGGTGACGCCGGAGTCGGATTCGGCTGGGCGTTGGATTGAGCGGCCTGCTCGGCTTGCTGTTGCTGCGCCGCTGCAAGCTGAGCGGTCAGCGCGGCGGGAAGTACGACGGGTAGCGGCGTACGCACCGGATGCGGATCGGTACCGCGATCGACGACGGTTTGCGAGAGCACGTCCCGAGCGATCTTCACGAGTGGTGAGTCGCTGTTCACATTCCCGGCCGGACCGGCGAGCACGCAGCGGACCATCCACCGGTATCCGTCCACTCCGATGAAGCGCAGATCTGCATTCGCGGTCACACCGAGTAGCTCTCGTCCCCACGGGCCGGTCTCGATCGAGACGGTCGACTTGTCGTTGCGGAGCGAATCCGCAAGATCGGCGGCTACTTCACGCCACTGACCGGGAGACTTGGGAGCCGCGTACGCCGCAATCGTGATCCGACCGTACTGCGTGACGACGTGCACTGCTTGCGGGGCGCCCGCCTGCGTCATCTCGACCTGCAGCTGTCCGCCCGCCGGCAACGGCACCAGCACCGAACCGAGGTCCAGCCGAGTCTCGGCGAGCGCGTCTCGCTCCTCGTCGAGTTCGCCCAGATCGAACGGCCCCTGGTCGGGATCGAGTCCCCCGGGTGCCGACTCATCTGCAGTAGCCCCGTCCTCGATAGCACCGTCCCCGGAGCCGTTGGGGGCCTCGTCGGCGAAGAACCCACCCTCCGTCTCGTCGGGAAGGCCAGAGCTTTTCTTGCGACGTCCGAACATGATCAGTTCTTTCCTTCTCGAATCGGGCTATGCGCCAAGCTTGCGTGACCGCCGCTCGAACCGTATCCACCACTGCCTCGCGTCGTGTCGTCCAGCGAGTCCACCTCGAGAAACGTCACCAGCTCGACCTTCTGAACCACCAGCTGCGCGATGCGATCCCCACGTACCAGGTCGATCGTCTCCCGAGGGTCGAGATTGATCAGGCAGACCTTGATCTCACCGCGGTAGCCGGCGTCGATGGTTCCTGGCGAGTTCACTATGGACAGTCCGGAACGCGCTGCCAAGCCGGAGCGTGGATGAACGAGGCCGACAGTGCCGAGAGGGAGCGCCACGGCGATGCCGGTTCCGACGACCATCCGCTCACCCGGCGCGATCGACGCATCGGCCGTGATGTGCAGGTCGACGCCCGCGTCGCCCTCGTGTGCGCGCTGTGGCAGAGGTAACTCCGGGTCCAGCCGTGTCACCCGAACCTGTGGCGGAACGGACATCACTGGATTCGCAACACCCGACGTGCCGTGGTCAATGGTGGAATCGTCTCTCACGTGCTCCGAGACTACGCTGCCCGACCTGTCCCAGGAGTGGAGCCTCGTCGAGCGTCCGCGGGAAAAGGTTAGGCTGGGGGACGTGCCACAGGACTCACACCGCGATCTCGAATCCGACGCCCCGACGAGCGACGGGGCTGGAGACAACCTCGTGCATTCGGAAAAGCTGTGGGTGCCGCTCTGGTGGTGGCCCGCAGGTCTCGCGGTGGGAGCCCTCCTCGCAGCGGAAGTGCACATGGGCGCACCCGGGTTACGCGCATGGCTTCCGTACGTGCTCCTACTACCGTTTCCGATCTGGGCTCTGTACTGGCTCAGTCGGATGACGGTCGAGGTCTCTCGCGACGAGTCAGGAGTAGGCGAACTGCGGGTCGGACAGGCACACCTCCCCTTGGACGTGATTGCAAAGGCAGCCGTCGTTCCCGCGACAGCAAAAAGTGCGGCGCTGGGAAGGCAGCTCGATCCCCTTGCCTTCGTACAACACCGCACCTGGGTCAAACAAATGGTTCTGATTGTTCTCGACGATCCCGACGACCCCACCCCCTACTGGTTGGTCAGCACCCAGCGGCCGGAAGATCTGGTCGCTGCCCTGGCTCGGCCCACCCCCGGAGACCACGCCTGAGTGGTCTCGGCCTCACCATCGTTCGGACAAGCACTGTCCGGACGATCATCCTCCTGTGTCGATCATTCTGCTGTGTCGGTCAGGCAGCGCAATCGCGGCAGATGAGCACGCCGCTCGCATCGCTTGCCAGTCGACTTCTGTGGTGGACCAGGAAACAGCTGGAGCAGGTGAATTCGTCGGCCTGCTTGGGGACGACGCGAACCGATAGTTCTTCCCCGGACAGGTCCGCGCCCGGAAGCTCGAACGACTCTGCCGTGTCCGACTCGTCCACGTCGACCACAGCAGACTGCGCCTCGTTGCGGCGTGCCTTCAGCTCCTCGAGTGAATCTTCCGACACGTCGTCGGATTCTGTTCTTCTCGGTGCGTCGTAGTCGGTTGCCATTGTTCTTTCGTACCCCTTGTTCTCGTGCATGTATTGGTGAAAACGTCGTGCACTCGTGCCGACGAGTGAGTCGGCCGCGGGGATCGCGCCTCATGCTGTCTTCACCGTCTCGTGTTCTGATCCGGTTCGTCTCTCCAACGGACGACAGTTGTGCAAGGTGCCCGAGAAACTACCCGGGTAATTCCCGAACGATCGAGGTTGAAACCCGATCGAGACCTCACCTTTCTGTGCCGTCCACCACGGATTCGTCTCACTTTCGAAACCACCGGGGCCGCCAGACAATAGCCGAACCGCGTGACTTTGGCGAAACCGAATCGCCGAACGGTCATCTTTTCGCCTGACAAACCGGTTGAACACCGTCGACCCGCCAGACATTCCATGCCTGCGCAGCGACCTTCGTGCGGAAGCCAACTACAGTAAGCACGCACGCCGAGCCCGTTGCTCGAACGTTGGCGCGCACATGAAGATCCGGCGAAGGAAAGGCGTGTCCACACCGTGGTTTCACTGATCACCGAGGGCAAATCTGTCGACGATCGCGGCCGACCGTTTCGGCGTCGGCGTGTGCTTCCGATCATGATCGTGCTCCTTGCGTTGGCGCTTCTCGGTGTCTTCACCTGGATCAGGGTGTTCACCTCCGACGAAGCAGTGACCGCCACAGTCGAATGCAACGAGCCCTCCACGGCACCGTCGAGCGACGGAACGATCCCAGCGCCACTCGGCGAACGAGTCGACCGCTCCGCGCTGCTCGATGTCGAACCTGCCGCACTGTCCGCGACCAAGGTGCGAGTGTTCAATGCGAACGGGGAACGCGGGCAGGCCGCCACAGTCGCAGCGGACCTGAGCGAATACGGGTTCGCGAGCGCGCCGGATGTGCAGGTCGGAAATGATCCGGTGTATCTCGACCAGAACATGCAGTGCCAGGGGCAGATCAGATTCGGCGCAAACGGCCAAGCCGCAGCCAGCGCGGTATGGCTGGCGGCGCCGTGCGCCGAACTGATCCAGGACGGCCGCGGCGACGACACCGTCGACCTGGCGTTGGGTACGTACTTCCAAAGTCTGCAGCCCAATACCGACGCCGAGTCCGTACTTCAGTCGCTGGCTGGCGTGACGCCGGGTTCGGCTCCCGCCCCACTCGACATCGAACTACTCGAGGCGGCGCGCAGCGCGCGCTGCTGACAACCGCCTCAGTCGATCGGGATGGCGTCGAGGGCGCCGATCGAGTCGAGGCACTCGAGGAACTTCCGTTCGATGCCCGGCGCAACCGCGACCGTGATCGAACCGCCCGCCGTCGTCGAGGTCGGGCTCGGAAGCACGACAGCGGCGCCGGCTTCTTCTGCGACGAGAGATCCCGCGGCCCAGTCCCATGGACTGAGACCGTGTTCGAAGTGAGCGTCGACAGCTCCGGACGCCACCATGCACAAGTCGAGCGCTGCTGACCCCACGCGCCGGATGTCGCGTATCCGAGGAAGCAGTTCGGCAATGATGCGGCCTTGAACGGTGCGCCGTGACGCGCCGTATCCGAAACCGGTGGCAACGAGCGCAAGGGCTAGTTCGGATACCGGATTGCAGGTCAATTCGACCGCGGGACCATCGGATTCGGTCATGGTGGCACCTTCGCCACGAGCCGCGCTGTACGTGACATCGCGTGCAACATCGACGACAACTCCGGCGACGCTGACGCCGTCCACCTGAGCGGCCACCGAGACCGAGTATGCAGGGAGTCCGTACAGGAAGTTGACGGTGCCGTCGATCGGATCGAGCACCCATCGAATTCCCCGCACGGATTCCGTCTGGCCGCCGCCTTCTTCGCCGAGGATCAGGTCCTCAGGACGCCGTTCGGCGAGCAGAGTGCGCAGCAGCTGTTCCGTTTCCGTGTCGACGATGGTGACCGGGTCCGTGGGGGTGCTCTTCGTATGGACGGGTGTAGACGCAGTTGCGGACACTCCACGTGCGTCGCCACCGAACACTTCGGGCCGACGAGTACGCACGTGTGCAGCAGCGATCTGTGCGACTTCGCGGGCGATCTCCAGAAGTTCTCGATTGCTCGGGTGTGAGGCGTCGGCTGGTTTCGGCACGTGCACCATCGGATCACAGGTCGTGGCGTGCGCACCACTCGGACGATTCGTGTTCCGTTCATGGCCCTACCGATTCCGCGTACGGGCACTATTCTTTGAGGCGCACGGTACTCACCGAGGACGGGCATTCGTGCGTACGACGAAGTTCCACGACATCAGGAGCGCACGCCACATGACACAGGCAGTTTCGGAATCGATGCCCACGGACTCACGGCAACGTCAGGGATTCGGCGTCGACGTAGGCGGCAGCGGCATCAAGGGTGGAGTCGTGGATCTGGTCACCGGCGAACTCGTCGGCGACCGGTACAAGATCGAGACGCCACAGCCATCGACTCCCGATTCCGTGGCGGCAGTGGTTGCGGAGATCACCGCCCACTTCGGCTGGACCGGACCGGTCGGTGTCACTCTGCCGGCCGTCGTCACCGGAGGAGTCGCGCGGTCGGCAGCCAATATCGACAAGTCGTGGATCGACACCGACGCCAAGGCACTCTTCTCCTCGGCACTCGGGCACTCCAACGTCACTGTGCTGAACGACGCCGATGCGGCGGGTGTCGCCGAGGACCGCTACGGCGCGGGCAAGGACAAGAGCGGCGTCGTCGTCCTCCTCACGTTCGGAACCGGCATCGGCTCGGCTGTACTGCACAACGGTGTTCTTCTTCCCAACACCGAGTTCGGTCACCTCGAGGTCGACGGCATGGAGGCGGAGCATCGGGCCGCGTCATCGGTGAAGGAGAACAAAGACCTGTCCTACAATGAATGGGCCAAGGAGGTGTCGAAGGTACTTCGGACGTTCGAGGCGCTTCTGTGGCCCGATCTCTTCATCGCCGGAGGCGGAATCAGCCGGAAGAGCGAGAAGTGGATCCCGCACCTGACCAACAGAACTCCGGTGGTCGCGGCCACTTTGTTGAACACCGCAGGCATTGTCGGCGCTGCCCTGGCAGCCGACACAGCAGCCGATACGGACCAGGCTCGGTAACAAAGTCTCGACGGGTCGTTACAATGGTTGATGCCGGTCTGCACGCCGGCACAATCGACAAGACCTCTCCGCCGGAAACCACTCTGGCGTGACGCCGCACGACACCGTCACGAAAGGGCGTACGTGGCAGCCACCGATATCCGTCAGACCGTAGATTCAGCAACAGAGTCTGCGTCCCCTGCACCTGCTGCGGAGGCACCGAACGGCACGATCCGAGAGGTCGACGCCGCTCCGGCGGCTAAGACCACCGCACCGGCGAAGAAAGCAGCGCCGAAAAAGGCTCCCACAAAACGAGCGGCAGCCAAGAAAGCACCAGCGAAGAAGGCTACGGCCAAGAAGGCTGCCGACGGGTCTCCCACGGCAGAGGGCGACGAGGATGCCCCCGGCATCGATGAGATCGACATCTCCGACACCGACATCGCCGCTGCAGCCAACGACGTCGTCGAGGTTGTAGCCGCCGGTGACGATACCGAGGACGATGCAACTGCCGAACCCACGGCCGAGGACAAAGCGTCCGGCGATTTCGTCTGGGACGAAGAAGAGTCCGAGGCTCTGCGTCAGGCACGTAAGGATGCCGAGCTCACCGCTTCGGCAGACTCCGTTCGCGCATACCTCAAGCAGATCGGCAAGGTCGCACTGCTCAATGCCGAGGAGGAGGTCGAGCTTGCCAAGCGCATCGAGGCCGGCCTGTTCGCCACGGAGAAGATGCGTGAGTTCGCCGAGAAGGGCGAGAAGCTCCCGGTTGCTGCACGACGCGACTTCACCTGGATCTGCCGCGACGGCAACCGCGCAAAGAACCACCTACTCGAAGCCAACCTCCGCCTTGTCGTGTCGCTCGCAAAGCGCTACACCGGGCGTGGAATGGCCTTCCTGGATCTGATTCAGGAAGGAAACCTCGGCCTGATTCGCGCGGTCGAGAAGTTCGACTACACCAAGGGCTACAAGTTCTCGACGTATGCGACGTGGTGGATCCGACAGGCAATCACCCGTGCAATGGCCGACCAGGCACGGACCATCCGCATTCCCGTGCACATGGTCGAGGTCATCAACAAGCTCGGTCGCATCCAACGTGAACTCCTCCAGGACTTGGGCCGCGAGCCCACTCCGGAAGAGCTGGCGAAGGAAATGGACATCACCCCTGAAAAGGTGTTGGAGATCCAGCAGTACGCTCGCGAGCCGATCTCGCTCGATCAGACGATCGGCGACGAAGGCGACAGCCAGCTCGGCGACTTCATCGAGGACTCCGAGGCTGTGGTCGCTGTAGACGCGGTGTCCTTCACCCTCTTGCAGGATCAGTTGCAGTCGGTCCTCGAGACGTTGTCCGAGCGCGAGGCAGGCGTGGTTCGACTGCGGTTCGGCCTGACCGACGGACAGCCGCGGACGCTCGACGAGATCGGGCAGGTCTACGGCGTGACGCGCGAGCGTATTCGTCAGATCGAGTCCAAGACCATGTCGAAGCTTCGTCACCCGTCGCGTTCGCAGGTTTTGCGTGACTACCTCGACTAGTAGGAACTTGCACACCGGCACGTGAACGCCGAAGAGCCGTCGCTGCACAAGCGGCGGCTCTTTTGTGTCTCGGGTGTGCCTCATCCCTTCGTCTGACGAAGTGCGCGGACCGATGTGCTGTGATGGATGGGTGCGCCGGTGGTCCGAGTTGTCTGCAGAATCGCGCGACGTTCTCGTCGTCGCTGCACAGTTCGGGTTCTGCTGCGCCCTGTACGCAACCAACATCTACCGATTCGTGCCAGACCGGATGGACGTGTCGCTGTGGGGACGAATCGGGGTACTCGCGCTGCTCTGCGCGTGTTCCCTCCTCCGCCGGCGCGCGCCGGTCCTGGCGCTCGGCCTGGCGGTCGTTCCGTTCGGCCTCGATCTGATGCTCGGTGCAACACTTCCGGTGTGGCTGATCGTGTCTGACCTCGTCTACTGCGTGGCGCTCTATGGCACCGATCGCCAATCGATCGGCATTCTGCGTCTGTGCGCTGCCGTGTCCGTGCTCACGTGTGGTCTGGTGTACGCGGCTACTGGCGAGGGTCAGGAAGTGATCGTCACGATCGGCGCCGCCGCTGCATTCCTTGGCACTCCACTGTGGTGGGCGCGAAGTGTGCGTCAACACAAGCAGATCGCGCGCTCCGAATTCGAGAGAGCTGAAGCAACTACCGTCATCGCCGAACTGGACCGGCGAGCTGCCATCGAGGCCGAACGCGCCCGCATGGCACGAGATCTACACGACGTGGTGGCCGGACACCTCTCAGCCATAGCGATTCAATCCGCGGCCGCACTGCGGATAGTCGAAAAACGTGACCAAGGGTCCCCCGCAGTCAATGGACCCGGCGTTCACGACATCGTGACGTCGATCCGCGTCAACAGCATCGACGCATTGTCCGAGATGCGCTCGATGATCGGCCTCCTCCGCGGCGACGGTGCCGCGGACGAACCCGTCTCACCCGGGCGCGTGGAGGAGCTCCACCGACTCGTGACGTCGGCGCGGGCAAGCGGAACCGACGTGCACATCGACGGCGACTTCGCACCTGACGCTCACCGTACGACGGTTCTCCCGGCAGCGGTGGATCACGCTGCATACCGCATCGTGCAGGAGGCGTTGACCAACGCTGTCGTACACGCCCCTGGAGCCGCCACAGGCGTGGACATGAGATGTGATGGCAATGCACTCACCATCGTGATCACGAACGACATCACGCCGACGGATTCGGGCCATCCTGTCCGAGACAACGGGCATACAGGGACGGGACTTTCCAACATGAGACAGCGCGCGGAACTACTCGGGGGCATGCTGCATGCGGGCTCCGAGGGCGGCCAGTGGTGCGTGAAAGCAGTTCTACCAGTAGCGAAGAGCACCGCCCGATGATTCGAGTGCTGATCGCCGACGATCATGCAGCCATCCGATCGGGGCTGAAAACGATAGTCGAGTCGACAACGGGATTCACCGTCGTCGGCGAAGCGGCCGACGGCTACGAAGCAGTCGATCTCGCCGCCCAGCGCACTCCCGACGTCGTGCTCATGGACATTCGCATGCCCGGCCTCGACGGAATCGAAGCAACCACCAAGATCGTCGCCGGTCGATTCGCTCGCGTCCTCGTGCTGACGACATTCGACATCGACGACTACGTTTTCCGTGCCCTTCGAGCGGGAGCGTCCGGGTTCGTCCTCAAGTCGGTATCAGCGGAGGATCTCCTCGACGCAATCTCGGCAGTACACGCCGGCGACGGGGTGCTGGCGCCACAGGTGACGCGGACGTTGATCGACGCCTTCACATCCGGCAGTCATGCGGCCGCGATCGAGGCCCCTCAGGGGTTGACCGATCTCACCGACCGGGAACGTGACGTGCTTCGGTGTCTCGGTGACGGAATGTCGAACGCGCGGATCGCGCGGCAGCTCTACATCGGCGAGACGACAGTCAAGACACACGTATCGAGGATTCTGGCGAAGCTCGGCGTCGACTCACGAGTTCAAGCCGCGATCGTGGCTCGGTCGCTGCCGGCCGTGACCGAGCTCGACCATCACAGTTCTGGCGCAGCGAATTCTCCATTCGCATCCGGAACGTAGCGCAAAACCGTTGTGACGGCTGCCGTGGGCAACGGTCCGTACAAGTGTGGAAACACCATCGATTCAGGATCTCCCGGTACACCCGACTCCCACAGCACGGGGGCGTCGAGGCGGTGCGGATCCAGGACCAGGAGAAGAAGGTCATCGCGGCCTGCGAACAGGCGATTCGCCGGAAGATGAACCTGCGCCGGTGTGGACAGGTGCACGAATCCAGCGTCGGTGAGAGAAGGCGGACGCAGTTCGGGCGAGGTTCTGACTGCGTGCCAGTCGGCGGAGGCGCAGATGTGCAGCAGTGGTTCGGTGGATTCGCTCACGAGAACGATTCTGTCAGGGCAGGTCAGGGCGGTGGCAACTCCTCGGTACCCACGGCACGTTCGCGGACTGCGCTACCGCCGATCACCACAGCCGCAATGACGGCCGCGATTCCCACTCCCTCGGCGACCGTTGGCAGTTGCGACAGCACCACGGCGCCCACCACGGTCGCTGTCGTAGGAAGCAGAGCCAGCAGGAGGGCGAAGCGCGCTCTACCGATCCTGACCAATACCACCTGGTCCAAGACGTAGGGCACGACGCTGGACAGCAATCCGACCCCGAGTCCGAGCATCCATACACGTGGCTCGAGAAACACGTCTGCATCGGTCCACAGCACCGGCCCGAGCAGAGCAGGAGCAAGGATGACGGTTCCGCCCGCCATTCCGACCGCGAGGTCATCGATTCCATTGCCTGCGTCTGCAACCCGCTTGCCGACCAGAATGTAGACCGCCCAGAGACCGGCAGATGCCAGCGCGAACCCCACACCCGGCAGTCCGACCGGGCTGCCGTCGAGTTGAGCACTGGCAATCGCGAGCACACCCAGAATCACCAGACCAAGCGCGATCGTGTCGCGAACGCGCTTCGACCCGGCTGCGGCGACAGCGACCGGGCCGAGAAATTCGATCGCGACAGCTGCTCCCAATGGAATACGGGCTATCGCTTCGTAGAACATGACGTTCATCCCGACTGTTGCGAGCCCAAACAGTATGGCGATCATCACTTTTCGGCGTGTCCACTGCGCTGAGCCGATCGGTCGTCTCCATGGTCGTCGCCACAAGAGCAGCACCACTGCGGCGCCGAGCGCTCGAAGCCAGGCGACCGCCGCCGGGTCCAGGGTGTCGAACAGAAACACTCCGATTGCTGCGCCGACGTATTGACACAGGCCACCCACTACGAACAGCGCCGGAATGCCGAATTGAGCAGCTACCCCGGTCGTCGCCACGCCTCGTGTCACCGTTCGACAGTAGACGGCGAGTTCGACACGCCCGGAATCAGCTCTAAGCGAACAGATCTTGACCTTGGATGCACGGCCAGCAGGTTCTCTTGTGTTTCGTGTTAGTGACAACACAAAGAAACGTCTACGGGAACAACGCGTGACCGCCAATCGTCTGAAAGAGTGTACGGACCGCGCCATACCGACGCGGCGGACCGGCCCCAGGCAATCGGTTGACACCGAACGCCAGTACGGAGGAGTCATGCCCGGAACTTTGACCAGCCCACAATTGACAGCTGCCGACCGGTGCGACCGGTGCGGTGCAGGGGCTCGCGCACGAGTTGTGCTCTCGACCGGCGGAGAACTGCTGTTCTGCGGTCACCACGCCAAGGAGCACGAAGATCGATTGCGTGAAGTGAACGCAACGGTGATGACCGAATCGGACTCCGCGGTGTAGTCGGCTCGCTCGCGATACACACGGCAAGAAATCCAGATACTCGAACACAATTTCACGAGAACGGGCGTCCACTCGAGTGGACGCCCGTTCTCGTGCATTCAGATCACATCTTGCGGAGCTGCGTGATTCGTTCGCTCAGCTGATCTGCCGTAGCCATCGCCGTAGGTGGGCCTCCGCACACGCGTCGTAGATCGCCGTGGATCACTCCGTGCGGCTTTCCGGTGCGGTGGTGGTACACCGCGACCAAACTGTTGAGTTCGCGGCGGAGAGCGGCAAGCTGGCCGGACGTGGACACCCGCTCCGAGGCGGCCGGCGGTGGCACCGCGGGGCCGGGCGCCGCCGGCTTCTCCAACTGCTCCTGCTGGCGTTGACGCAGCAGATCACGCATCTGCTTGGCGTCGAGCAGTCCGGGTAGGCCGAGATAGTCCGCCTCCTCGTCGCTTCCCGAGAACGTGGCAGTTCCGAACGACGAACCGTCGTAGATGACCTGATCCAGCTCGGCATCCGCGCCGAGGGACGTGTACGCCTTCTCCTCCTCCCCCAGTTCGTCCTTCTGCTTGTTTGCATCGGCGAGGAGATCGTCGTCGAGGCCGTCCTTCTCTCGATGCGGTTTACCGAGAACGTGGTCACGCTGCGCTTCGAGCTGACTGGCGAGATCGAGCAGAACCGGAACAGAGGGCAGAAAGACACTCGCCGTCTCGCCGGGACGCCGAGATCGCACGAACCGACCGATCGCCTGAGCGAAGTAGAGCGGAGTCGACGCACTGGTCGCGTAGACACCGACTGCTAGGCGGGGTACGTCGACGCCCTCGGACACCATCCGGACTGCGACCATCCACTTCTGGTCGCTCTTGCCGAACTCGGCGATGCGAGCGGACGATGTCGGGTCGTCGGACAGAACGATGCACGGCGTCTCACCGGTGATCACTTCGATGAGCTTCGCGTATGCGCGCGCGACCGTCTGATCGGTAGCGATGACGAGGGCCCCTGCGTCGGGCATCCCACCGCTGCGCAACTGGCCCAGTCGAGTGTTCGCTGCAAGAAGCACCGCAGGCATCCAGTCCCCCTGCGGATCGAGTGCGGTGCGCCACGCCCGCGCGGTCTGTTCGGCACTCAACGGTTCACCCAGACGGGCAGTGAACTCCTCACCCGCGTTGTTTCGCCACCGGGCTTCGCCCGAGTAGGCAAGAAAGACGACAGGCCGAACGACGCCGTCCGCGAGCGCATCCGAGTACCCGTAGGAGTGGTCCGCCCGCGAACGCATCAATCCCTCGTCGTCGGGTTCGTAGTTCACGAAGGGGATCGGGCTGTCGTCGCTTCGAAACGGAGTACCGGTGAGCGCAAGGCGACGCGTCGCGTCGCTGAACGCTTCACGGATGCCTTCGCCCCAGCTCTTGGCGTCACCTCCATGGTGGATCTCGTCGAGGATGACCAGGGTCTTTCTGGCCTCCGTGCGTACGCGATGCCGGAACGGGTGCGACGCGATCTGCGCATACGTGACGACGACGCCGTGGTAGTCGCTCGACGTCTGTCCGGTGGAGTTGGAGAAACGAGAATCGAGTGCAATGCCCACCCGCGCAGCGGACTCGGCCCACTGGTGCTTCAAGTGTTCTGTCGGCGCGACGACGGTCACCTGATCCACCGTTCGATGGGCGAGCAGCTCGGAAGCAACGCGTAGGGCGAAGGTCGTCTTACCTGCTCCGGGCGTCGCGACGGCCAAGAAGTCTTTCGGTGCGGACACCAGATACTTCGTCAGAGCACGTCTCTGCCACGCACGCAGCGGGGCTCCACCCGCTGGTGCGGCTGCGGGTGTGGGGTGGTCTGTGGTTTCGGTCATATCAGCGCTCACTGGCCGCCGGTTCCTGGCATCGATCGAATTCCTCGCGCTCTCGGTAGCCCTGCAGTGTCCGCCGTGGAGCCTATCGCTCCGCACCGACCGAACCCGCATCGGAAGAGATGTGACCTTTTCGACGCACGAGCGACACGCCGAACGGTCACACCGAGGGGGCAACGAGCGCGCGAGGCCATCGTCGGGAATGCTGGAGAGACCATGAGCGAATCTGCAGGTGCACCGGAGAAGCTGTCGTCCGGGCGACCCCTGCGCCTCATCTGGGTCGTGACGAAGCGCACACTGACCAAAGCCTGGGACGATTCGATCTTCAGCAAAGCGGCGACGGCCGCGTTCTGGCAAACGCTGTCCTTGCCTCCCCTGCTACTGGGGGTGCTCGGAAGTCTCGGCTTCGTTGCCGGCTGGTTCGGTCCGAACACGATCGAGATCATCGAGTCCAAGATCATCACCTTCAGCAGCACCGTCTTCAGTGACAGCGTCGTCGACGGCATCATCGAACCGACGGTTCAGGACGTACTCCAGCAAGGACGCGGCGAAGTCGTATCCGCCGGTTTCGTGTTGTCGCTGTGGGCCGGATCGTCCGCCATCTCGACGTTCGTCGACTCCATCGTCGAGGCCCATGGTCAGCAGGACGCTCGGCACCCGGTCTGGCAGCGCATCTTCGCGCTCCTGCTGTACGTCGCGTTTCTCGTCGTGGCCGTATTGGTGCTCCCGCTCGTTGCACTCGGCCCGACCTACGTCCAGGCACTGCTCCCGAGCTCGTGGTTCGAGATCGGCAGCGAACTCATCGACGTCCTCTACTACCCCGCCGTCGGATTGCTGCTGATCGTTGGGCTGACGACGCTCTACAAGGTTGCGCTGCACACCTCGTTGCCATGGCACCGTCTGCTGGGCGGGGCGCTCTTGGCGGGAGTGTTCTTCATGATCGCGAGCGCTGTCCTACGCTTCTACCTGACCTGGATCACCGGAACCGGCTACACCTACGGTGCGCTCGCGACACCGATCGCGTTTCTACTCTTCACGTTCTTCCTCGGTTTCGCCGTCGTTCTGGGCGCCGAGTTCAACGCAACCATCCAGGAGTTCTTTCCGGCGCGCGCTACCAGAATCGAGCAAATGCGGGAATGGCTCGCAGCGCAAGCCGCGTACGAGGAATCGGGACCTGTCACCGCCGTCGCATGGCGACTGGCCACCGGACCGATTCGGCTTGCCGGGGACCGTACGAGATCGAGCGGTTCGGGTGACAGCTCAGCTGCGGCGACGGACAGCGCCGAGACCGCCGCCGAACCGAGCTCCCCCCGTCAGTCGCCCTTCTTCAAACCTTCGTAGACCTTCTTGCAGTCGGGACACACCGGCGAGCCCGGCTTCGCAGACTTGGTCACCGGGAATACTTCGCCGCACAGCGCCACGACGTGAGTTCCCATGACGGCGCTTTCGGCGATCTTGTTCTTCTTGACATAGTGAAAGAACTTCGGCCGGTCGTCATCGGTGGTTTCGTCGGGGGCGATATCGGGGCGATCCTTGGTCTGAGTGCTCATGGCTCGATTATTCCGCACAAGAGCCTGCTGAGACCAACAACGCCGACGAGTGCATTCGAGGCGAGGTAGTGACACAGTGGAGTCATGACGCGTACACCCGGGTTCTACAGCTCGGCCGAAAGCGGCTCGGCCAGGCACCCAGCACTGATCACCGAAGCGCAGACTTCGGTCGAGGAGCAGCACCGCGCGCGGGTGAAGAAATACATGTTCATCATGTCGTTCAGAATCCCAGCCCTCGTGCTGGCGGCAGTCTCGTACAGCATCTGGGCCAACCCCTGGATAGCGATGGCCATCGTCGGAGTGTCCATTCCGCTCCCGTGGATGGCTGTCCTCATTGCGAACGACCGTCCTCCCCGCAGCAAGGACGAGGTAAGCCGGTACGACGGGCGACGCACCGAGCGAACATCCATCGAGCCACGCGCACACAAGGTGATCGAGGGAGCCGACGACTGAGTTGCCGAGAGGGCGCTTACTGAAAGACTGAGCAGGTGACTGCAACGCTGCTTTCCGCCTGCCCTCCTCTCCGCGAGGCATTCGTCCGATGCCGGTACGACGCCGACGCTCTTCTCGACGCGCTCGGCGACGCCGGTCATGCCGCGCTCGGTCGAAGCGAACCCGTTCCGGTGCGGATCGCCTGTCGCTCCCATGGTGATCTCGGTGTTCTCATCCGAATGTTCCTACTGGTCGACGACATCGCCGAGGCCGATGCTGCATCGGCTCTCGCACCCCTCTCCGTAGACGACGCGATCGCCGCATCGATTCTCGTGCGCAGTGGACCCGGGCTCGTTCGAGCTTCGGTCGACATCAGACCGTTGGACACCGGCACCGGGACTCGTTGGGTCGTCTCCGACCTGGACGGAAGCATGCGCCCGGCCCCGACTGCTTCCGATCATGTTCTCGGAGTCGGGCAGGCGTCGTTGTCTCTACTGCGAGGTACACCGACGACACCGGTCGGTTCGGTGTTGGACGTCGGCACAGGCTGTGGGGTCCAGGCCGTGCACGCTGCCGGATATGCGGGTTCGGTGACGGCCACAGATATCAGTGAACGCTCGATGCTTCTTGCCGCCGCAACCATGGCGCTCAACCAGCTCGACGCCGAGTTGATCCGCGGGTCGTGGTTCGAACCGGTGACAGGTCGGACATTCGATCGCATCGTGGCGAACCCTCCGTTCGTCGTCGGCCTCGGCACGGTCAGTCACAGCTACCGCGATTCGGGTCTCGACCTGGACGGTGCCAGCAAGCTGATGATCGAGAATGCGCCCGCACATCTGAATCCGGGCGGTACCGCTGTCATCCTTGCGTCCTGGGTGCATGTCGAGGGCGAGGACTGGCGCGCTCGTGTGGCGTCCTGGCTCCCCGATCACGGGGTCGATGCGTGGATACTTCAGCGCGATGTCGCCGACCCCGCACTGTATGTGGGCACCTGGATGCGTGACGGTGGAGTCGACCCGCGTGACGATGCCGGTGCCGCCCAGGCAACCGCGTGGCTAGAGCACTTCGCTGCAGCCGACGTCACCGGCATCGGGTTCGGCTTCGTGTATCTGCGTCGCACCGACCTGCCGACAGATGTGCTGGCCGAGGATCTCAGGCACGCATTCGAGGACCCGCTCGGCAACGAGGCCATCGACTATTTCGCACGCCTCCAGTGGCTACGAGAGAACGACCCTTCGGATTCGATCTTCGAGCTGGACATCTCGACCGCGCTCGAACGGGTCTATCTTCCCGGCGCCGAGGGTTGGGAACGCGAAGTGACGCGTGTGCATCGCGGCAACGGGCCGAATTGGCAGCACGAGATCGACGAACTCGGCGCAACATTGCTGTCCGGACTCTCCCCCGGAGGACTGCGACTGAACGAACTGATCGAGCTGCTTGCGGCGGCGAACGATCTCGATGTCGACGAGTTGTCGATCTCGGCGACCGAGCTGGTGGTGGGTCTTGTGCGGCACGGCTTGGTCCGACCGGCGGGTATTCGGATCCCCGTTCCCAGCCCTGACACCTTCTCAGCAACTTCTCAGGACAAGTAAGGGATAGACCCTGGTCAGACGGGTATCACGGGGTGCAGCGCGGGAACTTTTCCAAGTCTTCCGGACGTTGAGCTTTATGAGACACCACCGATCAGGAGGCAAGTCATGACCAGCCCCAGCACCACGACCCGCCCGCGCCCCACCGATGCCGATCTCGACGCTCAGAGCCCGGCAGCGGACCTCGTTCGCGTTTACCTCAACGGGATCGGCCGCACAGCGCTGCTGACGGCCGACGAGGAAGTGGACCTCGCCAAGCGCATCGAGGCGGGGCTTTACGCGAAGAATGTGCTGGAGAACACCAAGCGACTGACAGCAGCGAAGAAGCGGAACCTGGCCATCATCGTGCGCGACGGAAGTGCAGCCCGTAGCCACTTGTTGGAGGCCAATCTTCGCCTCGTCGTATCGCTCGCCAAGCGGTACACCGGTCGTGGAATGCCCCTGCTCGATCTCATCCAGGAAGGCAACCTGGGGCTGATTCGCGCAATGGAGAAGTTCGACTACGCCAAGGGATTCAAATTCTCCACGTACGCAACGTGGTGGATTCGACAGGCCATCACGCGTGGCATGGCCGATCAGAGTCGCACTATCCGGCTTCCTGTCCACCTAGTCGAGCAGGTGAACAAACTGGCTCGTATCAAGCGAGAGCTTCACCAGCAGCTCGGCCGCGAAGCGACCGACGAGGAGCTGTCGAACGAATCAGGGATCCCAGCGGAGAAGATCGCCGACCTCCTCGATCACAGCCGCGATCCGGTGAGTCTGGACATGCCGGTAGGAAGTGACGAAGAAGCGCCACTGGGCGACTTCATCGAAGATTCCGAGGCGACATCCGCCGAGAATGCCGTTATCGCAGGGCTTCTGCACAGCGATGTCCGGACAGTCCTCGGGACACTCGACGAACGCGAGCAGCAGGTGATTCGCCTCCGCTACGGTCTCGACGACGGTCAGCCGCGCACCCTAGATCAGATCGGCAAGCTGTTCGGTCTCTCGCGTGAGCGCGTGCGCCAGATCGAACGCGAGGTGATGGTCAAGCTTCGCCAGGGCGATCGGGCCGAGAAGCTGCGCTCCTACGCCAGCTGATCCACAGCAACAAGCCCCCTGAAACCGGTGGACCAGTAGTGATTACGCTCCTACTGTCTCACCTCATGCGGTGGTCGAACCGAGGTCTCTCCCCCCTCTGGGATCTCGGTTCGGCCGCTGCTTGAAAATTCGTTCCGGTGAGCAGCCCAGTTCTACGACAGCGTTCAGGTCGTGGACCCATGAGGTGGCGCCCGGCACTTGATCGCCGTCATGGTGGTACGAGGAAGGCCCGCACCCTAGGTATCGGGGTGCGGGCCTTTCTGGTCGCCCAATTGCTGCGGGGCCAGGTCAGCTCGGCTGGCCGGTCTGCGCGCTCGGAACGTCATCGAACCGTGATTTCCCGTTTGTTAATGCTGCGGCGGTACACGTCGATAGACCCGAGACAAAGCGTTTGTAGTCGACGACTGTGCAGGCCACGCTAACCCGGGCGATGACCCGATAGAGCCCACTGTCCCGACTTCGACTCACCACGAGAAGGGACAAGGCTGTGCGCAAGCTCGGACTTCGATGTGCAACCACCGCGGCAGTTTTCGCAGCTATGGTCGTGGGAGGTGGAGTCGCACAGGCCGCCCCCGTAGCCGTGCCTGTCTATCAGATCCCGGCGACGGCCTTCGCGGTCAGCGGACTCGTCGTTCCGGGGCCTGTCTTCGCGACAGTGACCGCGCGGTCACTCGCTCCGACGACGACAGAATTCGCCGCTCCCGCCAGTCCCTCGGCGTGCGCGACGACAGCCGGACGTGCTCTCGTCAAGATTTCCTACCTCAACGTCAATACCGGCGCCAGCGGATCGGTCACTGTCAAGCCCTGTGAGTATTTCATCGACCCGACGCCGACCAGCGTTGTTGCGAACACCGGATCGGGCCGAATCGTGTTGACAACTCAGGTAGTCGGATCACCGTTCGCGCCTGCAGCAGGCCAGCCATCGATCCCAGGTATCGGAACCTTCCACGCGCCGTAGCGATCTGATACTGGATGTACGCCGCGACGAAACAAGAGGCCGCCCAGGGCAATTCGCGGGTGCCGCCATCATGTCGGTGGCACCCTGATGTCCACCGGATGTGCCACGATGGCGAGAACGGCGGCCCGCAAGTCGTCACGGGGCCCCCGCGCGCCGAGCTCCTGAAAGCTCACGTCGGCAGCCATCGCGACTGCGAGGGTCGCGACCGGTGCGGCCGGTGACCAGCCGATCGCCTCGAGATCCGCGCGCACGAGAGCGGCGAACATCGCATTGCGCTCGGCAACCTGCTCGCCCAAATCGGTTTCCGATCGTGCCTGCGCGAGAAACGCCTTCGTTCCCGGCGTAGCCAGGCAGGCGTCGAGGAAGGCAACGAACCCGGTACGTAGCCGTTCGACCCCCGGGGGCAGCCCCTCGATCGCCGACTTCATTAGAGATTCCAGCTGGTCGTGGTATCTGCGATGAAGCTCGACGATGTAGCTTTGCCGATCCGGAAAATGCTGGTAGAAGCTACCTTTGGCCATCCCGGCGGTGGTGGTCACGGCGCTGATCGACAGTGCGCCGACGCCCTTTTCCTCCGCAAGTGACATCCCCGCATCGAGCAGCGCTCGACGTCCGGGTCCAGCGGGACGCGCCACAAAGACCACCTTCCCTCGTCCGGGTCGTGAGTGTACCGTTTCCGTTAATGACCGACCGGTCAGTCAAAACAGGAGGGGCTATGCGAATCCGTTTCGTGCACGCACTTACCAACGCCGTCTCGGCTGCCACCGTCGCTGTAATCATGGCAGCGACGGCCGCGCCAGCCGTCGCACAGCAGGCACCGGAACCGACGGAATACCCCTTCAGCTACCTGTCCGGAGTCCGGGCGCAGGCCGCTGACCCGGGCAGCGCTCCGCCGGGCACGAACGACCCCACCTGCCGGTCGGATCGGAACCCTGTTGTCCTCCTGCACGGTTTCGTCTCGAACTCCACACTGACCTGGCAGGCACTGGCTCCGCTGCTCCGCAACCACGGCTACTGCGTATTCACCTTCGACTACGGCAGGGCGGATTTCTCGAGCACACTCGGTGGCATCACGCCCGTCGAGCCGAGCGCAATCGAGTTCGCTCTGTTCGTCGACGATGTCCTCGCCGGCATCGGCGCCGACAAGATCGACCTGATCGGGCACTCCGAGGGAGGGACGATGCCGTTCCACTTCCTGACCCGGCTCGGCGGCGCCGACAAGGTCGGCCGGTACATCGGCATCGCGCCCCTGTATCGCGGGACCTCCCAGTGGGGGCTCGCTGGCCTGATCGGCGACCTGTATTCCTCGCCTGCCGGGCAGGTGCTGACGGACGTGTGCGGGGCGTGCCGCGACATGGTGTCCGGCTCAGCCTTCCTCGCCGAACTCGACCCACACGGCGATGCGGCACCCGGTGTGCAGTTCACCAACATCATGACGCGCTACGACCAGAACGCCACCCCGTACACGACCGGCGTGCTCGAAGGTCGGAACGTCAGCAACATCGTCGTCCAGGATCTGTGCAGCCAGGACTACTCGGACCACTACCAGCTCACCTATTCGCCGACGACGGCACACATCGTGCTCGGTGCGCTCGACGCGAACTACACGGCGACGCCGATGTGCTCGCCGTCGCTGCCCATCCTGGGCGTCCTCGGGTCGTGACGACGCACGCGCGTCGACCCGGCGATCAGGGTTCGGTGATCGGGGCACGGCCCCAAGACCTCAGCACAATCGGCGGGGACCGAGTTCGTTGCGGGCCGGCTGATGCGGAGACGCGCGTTGGTCCGGATTCCCAGTCGTCGCCGTAACAGCCCGGTTCGTTTGCTCTGGCGAGGACGGTGCACGTCTCGCCGTCGACCGTCAGGATGAACGGCCCATCGTCTGCGGTTCGTCGTTCGCTACCTGCCGGCTCACCTCCCTAAGCTGGCCGCAACACGGCGGTGCGCTGCGAGGTCGGCGGGGGCTGCGGCGAGGGTGTACCCGCAGGTGCCTTGCGGTGTTCCGCGGCCGCGGACGTTGGTGTCGAGAGTGATGAACTGGATGCGTCCCCTCCCCCGTTCATTGCCGG
Source organism: Rhodococcus sovatensis (assembly GCF_037327425.1). NCBI lineage: Bacteria > Bacillati > Actinomycetota > Actinomycetes > Mycobacteriales > Nocardiaceae > Rhodococcus > Rhodococcus sovatensis. The sequence continues at coordinate 2,326,172 of NZ_CP147846.1, forward strand.
AGTCGAGCGTAGGAGCAGGTCGGTGAGCGCCGAGCATGGTACGAAGTGTCTTGCCGCGTACCGCGGCTATCAATGGTTCCGGATCGTCATCGAACTTATTTGGTTTGACCACGACTCCGTCCTACTACTGAAACGGGGTCCAGGCACACAGAAACTTCGCAACATGGAACTGCGAAAGCGTTGACGAGACAGACGCGTTGGCGCGCGAATGTGCGGTCGGTCCCACGGTGGCCCCGCCCAGACGCCAACGTGGGACAATAGGTGCCATGCCTGTCTCTGAGCTCGTTCGTCTCGGCACTGCACGGCCGATCATCCGTTGGGGCACTTCAGTCCTTCACACCCCGGCCCGACCGGTAACCGATTTCGGCGGAGGGCTTCAGGAATTGCTTGCCGATATGTTCGCGACCAACACTGCTGCTGATGGAGCCGGTCTGGCAGCCCAGCAGATCGGCGTCGATCTGGCAGTGTTCATTTACGACTGCAGTGACGAAACGGGGCGACGACAGACCGGCGTCGTGTGCAACCCGGTCGTCGAAGTACCAGAAGGAAACAACCGGCGGCTCATCGAGTTCGGGGAAGGATGTCTGTCGCTACCCGGTGCGTATAGCGATCTCGCCAGGCCCGAATTCTCCACCTGCCGCGGCCAGGACCAGTACGGTGATCCGCTCGAACTGACTGCCGGTGGCACCCTCGGACGCTGCTTTCAGCATGAGACCGACCACATCAACGGCACTGTATTCGGCGACAGGCTTTCAACACGTAAACGCAAGCAGCTCCACCGCGACCACGAGGCAGTTTCCACTCACTATGGAGCAAACTGGCCAGCGAAGTGATTTGCTTCTACCCCCTGCTATACCAGCCCTCGAGCCATTGAGCTTGTCCCCCGGATCAAAACTGGGCCGTGTTGCTCGAGGCGGTAAGAGACGCTTCTCCGGGTCATTGCGATGAGTGAGATAGCTTGGCGTTGTGCGGTTCAGTGCGTTCGAGGTCTATGCGGCCGAGGTAGGGATGACCGTTGCGGTGACCCCCGAGTTGCAGAACAGTGACTATGAGTCGGGCATTGCCCAGATCTGCGACGAGGCGTGGCATATCCGGACTGCGCGAACCACGCCGACCAAGCCGGGCGCTTTCGTCGCCTTCTGGCTCCGAGACACGGACGGAACGACGACGCCGTTCAGTGATGACGATCTCGCAGCGGGCCTGCTTGTCTTCGTCGAACAACAGGGCCGACGAGGCGTGTTTCGGTTCACCGGCTCGCATCTCGCCGCACTCGGGATCACGTCAGGGAAGCGGCCGGGCAAGCGTGGGTTCCGGGTATACCCGAGCTGGTGCGCGGACCTGAATACTCAGGCCACGGCGACGCAACGTGCTCAGGCGCTCGCGTTTCAGGAGTATTGAGCTCAGGCCGTGCTGGCGACCCAATCGAGGTTCCCGGACTGCTGCGCGAAGATCCTGGGTCTTCTCCAGCATGCGCGCCCAGACCCTTGCTCGGGACCACCGGTTGAAGTTCTTTTGGGCGACCCACCGGCGGCTGACCAGTCGTCCTCGCCGTCGGAAACAGCGGCCCGATCACAACCCACACCTCATCCGAGACCACATGACGCGACACGACCCCCGGCCTCATCCCAACCACCGAATCGAGTTTAGCGACACTCTCTAGGCGGCGGCTCGATGAACGACGGTGTCACCGTGACTTGGTGGTGACACCGTTCTGCAGCACTCGCTCGACTCGAGCACGGCGTACAGAACACTGCTTCTTTTCGGTCGCAGTAGGTCCGGGAGGCAGAGCTTTCAGTGCGGCAGAGTAGGGCTCGGTGTCGGCGAGCCCTACCCTGCCTCTGAGGAAGAGTCGGTCAGCGGACCTGAGCCAGGGCGACGGCGTCAGCGCCTGCGGGGAAACGTAGGGTGCCGGTGGTGTCGTGAACTGCACGCCAGATCGCCTCGGCAACATCGGCGGGTGTGGTGACATTTCCTTGGACACTGAAGGCCTCGAGGACTGGGCCGGAGAATCCGGCATACGTCTCAGGAAGATAAGGACTGATGTCTCCCCCGTTGGCGGTGAACCGGGTCGTCGGGCAGTAGCCGGGTTGGACAAGCTTGACGTGCACGCCGAATGCTGCGAGCTCGAGCGCCAGCGACGCAGTAAATCCTTCGGTGGCCATCTTGCTGGCCTTGTACATGGCGGTGAGGGGCATCGCCCCGAGGACGACGCTGGAGCTGACGTTGACGATGACGCCCGAGCTGCGCTCGCGAAATTGAGGGATGATGGCTTTGGTAGTTGCCATGACGGCGAAGGTGTTCGTCTCGAACAATTCGCGGGCCTTGTCGAGCGGGGTGGCTTCGACTACACCGATCGAGCCGATTCCAGCGTTGTTGACCAGTACGTCGATGGGGCCTGCCTTGGCGAACGCGGCGGCGATGCTGTCGGGATCCGTCACGTCGAGCTGCAGGATCTTGACGCGGTCCGATATGGGAAGGACCCCTTCGCGTGGTGTGCGCATGGTGGCGATGACACACCATCCCTGTGAGTGGAAGTAGCGGGCGGTTTCGAGGCCGTATCCCGAGGATGCGCCAGTGATCAGAATTGTTTTCATGACCAGAACACTATGCAGCGCCGACAGGACGATCTATAGTTGTACATCCGTAATTCGTTATTGATCGTCCGGTTCTTTGGCGTTGAGCGACGCGGTAGTGAGGAGTGTTCGGTGTCCGATCCCCTGTCCGAGGTGGTGCAGATGCTCCGACCGCAAGGTGTGTTCTCCAAACGCATCTCGGCGGCGGGCGCATGGGGTGTCCGCTACACCGCGTTCGGTCAGCCCGGATTCTCCGTCGTCCTCGAGGGCAGCTGCCGCCTGGCCGTAGACGGCGAGCCTGAAATCGTCATGCACAAGGGCGACTTCGTCCTACTGCCAACCACTCCCGCGTTCGAGATCTCAGGCTTTTGCGATGTCGAGCCGATCTCGATGGACCCACTTCAGATGACCGATGACGACCTGGACGTGGACTACTCGCACGGCGCAGAACCCGAGGTGCGCATCCTCGGTGGGAGTTTCGTGTTCGACTCCCCGGACGCAGCCCTGCTGAGTGCGTTGCTACCCACGGTCGTCCACGTGCGCGGAGTCGAACGTTTCGAGGCGCTCGTCTCCCTTGTAGCCGACGAAGCGCTGCGGGACAGGCCCGGGCGGACTCTCGTGCTGACGCGGTTCGTGGAGATCCTGCTCGTGGAAGCTCTTCGGACGACGGTCACCCCTCAGACACCGCCCGGCCTGCTCCGGGGTCTGGCCGACCGCAAGCTCTCCCCCGCCATTCACACGATGCACGAGCACCTCGACACGCCGTGGACGGTCGCGCAACTGGCCACAGTCGCGTCGTTGTCGCGATCAGCGTTCTACGAGCGCTTCACCCGACAGATCGGAATGCCACCCATGGAGTATCTGATGGCGTGGCGAATGGCGGTCGCTCGCGAGCTACTCCGACATGACGACCTCGGGCTACTCGAGGTAGGACGCCGAGTCGGATACGGCTCGGCCAGCGCCTTCAGCACCGCCTTCAGCCGGTACACCGGCGAATCCCCCAGCGGCTATGCCCGCAGAACCGGACGCAGCCAAAGGAATGCCCCGAGCTTGCAAGCAGTTTGAGCTGCAGCCGAAACCACCCGGCTCCGACCGACAGTGCGTGAGCGACCTGCCCGTTTTGTGAGCGGTGTGCGCTGGGGCGTCGAGCGGGGGCGAGTGCTCGTCGGTGCCGGCCGAGGCCGTGAGCGCGGCACGCGCAGTGCCGGTGTATGGATTGGTGGGGGTGCGTGTTCTCGGGTTGCGGTATCTGTTGCCGTGGAGTGGTGACGGCCAGGTCGTTGACGACGACCTGGCCGTCGTCACCGTGGGATCGGTCAGCTAGTGCACCGGATGGGTAGGTATCGAATCTTGTTCCGGCAGGCTCGGCTTGGCGGGGAAATCCGCGCTACGAGACAGTGTTTCGTTCGACCGGATGTCGCCCAGGTTCTGTTCCAGCGCGTCGACGACGGCGTCGAACCCGCTATTGCCCAGAATTAACCGGTGTGGCGGCGGATCCTGGGCCATCGCCGCGATCACCGCACGGGCACCGCGATGCGGATCGCCCGGTTGCATCCAGTTCATGTCGACGAAAGCGGCGCGCACCTCCTCCAGCATGTCGTGGTAATCCGGAATCGCCTCCGCGACAGGCTCGTCGGCGAATCCGGCGTAGGCGTTCGTGCGAAAAGCCCCAGGTTCAACCGCCAACACCGAGAGTCCTTGCTCGGCGACCTCCTGGCGCAGCGCGTCGGTGACGGCCTCGATCGCGTATTTCGTGGCGCTGTAGTAGCCGAATCCGACCGCCGCCAGAAGCCCGGCCACTGAGGACACGTTGACGATCCACCCGCTTCCGCGGGCTCGCATTCCCGGTAGCACTGCGCGCGTGACAGACAGCACCGCGAAGAAGTTCAGTTCGAACATCGCCCGTATCGACGCTTCGTTCATTCCCTCGATCGATCCGTACCAGCCGCGGCCGGCGTTGTTGACCAGCACGTCGATACCGCCGAAATGCTCCTCGGCTGTTCGTACCGCTTGTAGGACCTGTGCCGCGTCGGTGACATCCATGGGCACTACGAGAACGCGGTCACCGTACTGATCGGCCCACGACGCCAGTTCCCCTGGTCGCCGGGCGGTGAGTACCACGCGGTCACCCGCCTCCAGCGCGACCTCGGCGTACGCCATACCGAAACCGCCGGGTGTGCCACCGGTGATGAACCATCGCTTGCTCATGGCTCGATCACCAACCGGTTGATCAGCGCGCCGTCAAGCGTGAAGCGGTAGTGCAGGTCGATGACTCCCCCGGGAAAGTTGCCCTCCAGGTGCTGCACGACGTCGACGGTGGTGCCGATCGTGGTTGCTCCGGTGAACTCGGTTGTGTAGGTGTACTCACTCTCGCTGACCGAGGCGGTCAGCCAGGCCTCGATCTCGTCACGGCCCGAGTGGTCGTGGCCCTCATCGGTCACCACGGCATTCGCGGTGAATACGGTGAGCGCTAGAGCGCCTTGTCGGGCGTCGAGTGCGGTCATGAACTTCTTTACGTTGTCCGGGAGTCCGTCCCATTCTGTGGTCATGACACCACGGTGATGCTTCCCCTAAGGGGAATGTCAACCAAGTCAAGGCACTGGTGTCCATGCCGGACACCAAGCCCGGCCGCTTGTTGACCTTGCCCTAGGGGGAAGCTCAACGATGAGCCCTACCCAACAACGCAGACGACGCAACGCACAGGAGGACACCATGGGCGCACAGGTCTCGATCGGCGACTTCGCAGTGATGACCAGCCTCAGCAGAAAAGCGCTACGGCACTATCACGAGATCGGGATTCTGGAACCAACTCTCGTGGACGCGCACACCGGCTACCGCTTCTACGACACCAGCCAGGTCGACCACGCACACATAATCCGCCGGTTCCGATCGCTCGGCATGTCCATCCCGGATATCAAGGCATTGCTGAGTGCAGAAAACGCCGCGGCCCGCACCGAGATCCTCACGACCCATCTCGAACAAATGGAGGTACAGCTGCAGCACACTCGCGACACTGTCGGCGCGCTACGCGAACTACTCTCCCCCGTGGGCGCCCCCGCCGAGATCGAGCTGCGCCTAGAGCCGGCGCTCGCCGTGTGGTCCATCGGCACCACTCTCGAGGTCGCCGAGATCGACAGCTGGTTCGCGGTGACGGTCAGGAAATTGCGAGATGCCGTTGAAGCGGCGACAAGTGTTGACTCCCAGGTCGTACCGGGCGGCCTGTACGACCGAGCACTCTTCCTCGAATCCCGAGGCGAAGCCACCCTCTTCGTCGCAGCTCCACAATCGACGGACCCCCCGGAAGGCATCCGGGCCCAGCTCCTCCCGCAGGCCCAATTCGCGGTCCTCACTCACTCCGGCGGCCACGAAGGTATCGACCGCAGCTACGCGGCCCTGGGAACATACACAAACGAACAATTGGTCAGCGGCCACGGACCGATCCGCGAACACTACCTCGGCGGCACGGCCTCAGAGCCGACTGCGTTTACCGCAACCGAAATCTGCTGGCCCATCTTCAGTACCGCTCCAACGCCCGAGTAGACCTCAATGAGTCAGGCGGGCGCAGCACCACACTTGGACGACAACCATCCCCGCGGCGGACAGGACAGCAACCGGTCTGGTCCCGAGTTGGCGCGAAGCGCACCGGAGTTCGGTTCGGTGGGACGGCGTCGGGGCCGATGTCGTCGGGTGCGTGCATGAACGCGTGCGCTGGCTCTTTCTGCACCAACGGGCCCGGTCCGAAGCCGACGACCCACGATCGAACGGGTCAACGCTCCATCTGGTTCGAGGATCGTCCGAACGCCACTTCGATAGCATCAGGGCGGTGACGACATCCTTGTTCGCCGCGGCCGGCCTGCAGGATTGCGCGGACGCAGGTATGGACTGCATGCCCGGCTTCGGGTTGTTTCTGTCCGCCACCTTCGGCGGTCTCCTGTTTCTCCTCGTTTGGGTGTCAGTCTGTATGGCCGCGTCCGTCAGCGTCGTCACTGCATTCAGTCGACTAGGGCTACCCCGCACCCTCGCGTTCTTACTCGGGATTTGGCTGGTACCGATTGCTGGTCTCGGCCTGTGGCTCTACTACGGACGGTCTCCCCAGCGCGGATCGAACAGGGAGCCTGCAGCTACGCGGTAGCGGACGACAACGCACAGCCAAATAGGCGTGAGCAGCTGACATACTCACAATGTGCACCACTTCTTCCCCGACCGAGAACAAGTGCTGACTGCGACCTGGACCCCGTCCCGCGGAGTCGAGATCCCGCACGCAGACTTGCCGGACCCTTGGTTGCGTGCTCTCGATCGACTCAGCCACGACCTCCATGTGCGCCAGTACGGCGGCTACATCGAACACATCGAATGGGTGGCCGAGTACGACCCCGACGGCGGAGCAGGGCTCAGCGCAGTCTGCGCGGCCCGAGATCGTTGCGGCTCGGTTGCGGCCCGATGCGTAGACGCGCGTCGGTTATCTGTGCTCCGTTCGCCGACGCAAGTACTGGCTCGCATGCGAGTTCTCGGATCTCCGGTATGTCGTCGGCCATCGCTGATACTCGCTGTACGAGATCGACGAGCGCACTCTTGTTGACGGGCACAGCATTTCGATAGCCGGACAGCAGCGGCGCTGCCTTCGGCGCATCGATCAGCTGCACGGCTTCATCCTCGGTCAACGGCAGAACTCGAAATGCCCGGTCGCCCAGAAGATCGGATATGACTCCCGCCAGCCCGAACGAGATGAGTGAACCGAAGCTCGGATCGTCCTGAACTCGGACGACACAGCCGATACCCTTGACCGCCATCTTCTGCACATGCAGCAGTGGTTCGCCGGAATCTGCTGCGAGGGTTCGGTATGCGAATCGCACTGCGTCGGCGCCCGCAAGGTCGAGTCGCACCCCGCCGAGATCCGGTCGATGCCTCCACTGCTCACCCGTCGCTTTCAGTGCGACGGGGTACCCCAGTTCGTCTGCGGCGGCCACCGCCTCATTTTCGTCGGTGACGGATCTGAACTCGACGACCTCGATCCCGTAGCAGGACAGCAACTCCGAGGTTTCGAAATCCGACAACCATCGATCGGTGTCGCCCACCGACCACCCTCGGACGAGCGCGGCGGCTCGTTCGGAGTCGGTACCGTTCGGCCGAATCGGTTGCGACGCCGGCCGACTTCGCCACGCGCTGTACCGCCACGCCTTCGCGAGCGCCGCAACTGCTCGTTCCGGGCTGGAGTACGAGGGAACCGAACCTCTGACCGGCTGCCCTTGTTCGCCCCGCACAGCCAATACGTCGGGAATTCCCTCGGTCGCGAGAAATGTTGTCAGAACGGGTTTGTCGGCGCCGAGGACCGCGTTGCCGAGAGCCTCGGCGAACGGCTCTACAGTGACGGCGACGGGTGGTACGAACACGACTATCACCGAGTCGACGTCACCAGCCGCCAACGCCCCGGAGACAGCCGCCGCGAACTCCTGCGGACCGGCTTGCGGACCGACGTCGATCGGTGCTCCCGCATGGAGACCTTCGGCGCGCGCGGCGTCGACGGCAAGGACCCCCAGCGCAGTCGAGTTACCGACGACGGCTACACGAGGCCCGCTCGGCAACGGCTGATAGCCGAACAGAATCGCACAGTCGAAGAGCTGCGCGATGGTGTCGACCTGAATGACACCGGCCTGCTCGAACAGCGCCTTGACGATCGAATCGTCGATGTCCGGCCCGGTGGCAAGAGCGGGCGGAACTGCCCCACGTCCGCTCTTGACTGCCACGATGGGCTTGGAACGGGCAACCCGTCGCGCGATGCGCGTGAATTTTCGTGGGTTACCGAAGCTCTCGAGGTACAGCAGGACTACCTCTGTCGCGGGATCGGAATCCCAGTACTGCAGCAGGTCGTTTCCGGATACGTCCGCTCGGTTTCCGGCCGAGACGAACGTCGAGAATCCGAGACTCCTTTTCGATGCCTGATCGAGAATGGCAATGCCCAGAGCTCCGGACTGACAGAAGAACCCGACACGACCCGGCATCGGCAGATGCGGAGCCAACGTCGCGTTCAACGCGAACTCCGGGTCGGTATTGGCTACTCCGAGCGCGTTGGGGCCGACCAACCTCATTCCGTGCGCGCGAGCGGCAAGCGCGAGTCTCCGCTCGTTCTCCTGACCTTCGGGGCCGGACTCACCGAACCCTCCCGACACCACGACGAGAGCTTTGACGCCCTTGTCGAGACAATCGTCGAGCACGTCGTCGATCGCGTCCGCAGGTACTGCAGCGATTGCCAAATCGACTGGGTCGGGAATCTCGCGCACGGTGCGGTACGCGCGCACCCCCCTGACCGATCGGTGATCGGCATTGACTGGATACACCGGCCCGGTGAAGCCGCCTGCAAGTAGATTCGCGAGTACTGCGTTGCCGACCTTCGAACTATCGGTCGACGCACCGATCACCGCAACCGAGGACGGGCTGAGCACATTGCGCACGCTGCGGGCCTCAGCGGCACGTTCGCGCGAATTGCGAACCGACAAGAGAGCTTCGCTGGGGTCGATCGCGAATTCCAGTCGCAGCACGCCCCCCTCGAAGCTTCTCGATACCTGGTAGCCGGCTTCGCGGAAGACCGTGACCATGTTGCGGTTCTCGGCGAGCACCTCTGCGACGAACATGGACACGCCGTTCTCGGCGGCAGCACCGGCGAGATGCTCCAGCAGGATCGGCCCGAGGCCACGGCCCTGATGTGTGTCGGCGACGACGAACGCAACTTCCGCGGAGTTGCCGTCGCCCTCGGGAAGCCGTTCGTATCGTCCGACCGCGATGATGTCGTCCCCGAGCATGGCTACGAACGCCACTCGTGCGTGGTGGTCGACCGTCGTGAAGTTCAAGACGTCGCGCTGCGGCATGGTCGGGTACGGTCCGAAATACCGTAAATATCGGGTTCGTTCGGACAGTCGGCCGTGAAACGCGACGAGCGCATCGGCGTCCGAAGGCACGATAGGCCGGAGATGGACCACTCCCCCATCGGACGCCAGCACATCGGCCACCCAGTGCTTGGGGAAGGACGTCTCGGCCGTCAACCGTTCTCTTTCCTTGGCAGTGGGTTCAGTCACGAGGATCCTCCGGATCGAGTCCGAGTAGTGGGAAGCTGGCCCGCCTGGTTGCGATGATCGCCGAATCCACTCGTTCGAGCGCCCGATCTGCCGCTTCGGTCGAACCCTCGACGGCACCTCCCGGTCCATCCCAGGCGGGATAGTCGATGTCGCCGCCGTCTCCCATGACCTGGGGAAGGTCGACGCTCGGAGCCATGGCCCGCACCCGATCGCGCCACATTTCGGGTACCTGCGTCTGTGGATCGATGTGACGACCGAGTGCAGCGGCGATCAGATGCGTCCACGCGCGGGGAACGACGCGCACAAGGCCGTAACCACCTCCTCCGACTGCGAGCCAGCGTCCCTCGGCGTGATCGTCAGCCAAGGTGCGCATTGCCAGGAATGCGGCATTCTGACCGTCGACAGTCAGAGCGAGATCGGCAAGCGGGTCTTCGCGATGACTGTCCACACCGCACTGACTGACGATGATCTGCGGCCGAAACGCAGCGATAGCACCTGGGACAATCGCATGAAATGCCCTGAGCCACAGGCGATCACCCGTACCGGGAAGCAACGGGATGTTGATCGACGTTCCTTCCGCCGCACCCGATCCCACTTCGCTCGACCATCCTGTGTTCGGCCACAACGTAGCCGGATGCTGGTGCAGTGACACCGTCAACACCCTCGGGTCGTGCAAGAAGGCCTGCTGGACTCCGTCGCCGTGATGGGCGTCGACGTCGATGTACGCGATCCGGTCGAAGCCGTTGTCCAGCAACCACGATATGGCCACCGCCGCATCGTTGTACACACAGAACCCCGACGCCCAGTCCGGCATTGCGTGGTGCATTCCACCGCCGATGCTGACTGCGCGACGCGCGCGCCCCGAGGCGATCTCGCGCGCGGCCGTCAACGATCCACCGGTCAGCATCGCCGACGCTTCGTGCATCTTGTCGAACACCGGATTGTCGTCGGAGCCGAGCCCGTGCTCGACCTGGTCCGGATGCAATATGGACATGCCTTTGCCCGGCGCGCGTTTGACGGCCTCGATGTAGGCGGGAGTGTGAATCCTGAGCAATTCCTCATCGGGAGCCGCCGATGGCTCGACGAGCTCGATCCCGTCGAGGACTCCGATCTGGCGGGCTAGCGACATCGTCAGATCGAGACGGGTGGGGTTCATCGGATGGTCGTCGCTCCACCGGTACGACAGGTAATCGGCGCTCCAGACGACGATGTCGTGCGCTGTTCCCGGTATTCCCGGCGGCGGCTGCGTTGCCTGGTCTGCCATGGAACGCAACGCTACTTGTCGCATCGGGACTGTGCGAGCATCCTGCGGTGTTGCACTCGGTTACCGGCGAGTACGGACGGACGGCACGCCACCGGACCGACCTGCGGCGCCAATATGCGCCGATCAACGGTAGAATCGGACGCGACGAAGGGGTTGAGTGTGAAGGATCTGGTCGACACCACGGAGATGTACCTCCGGACGATCTACGATTTGGAAGAAGAGGGCGTTGTGCCCCTGCGGGCACGAATCGCAGAACGCCTCGAGCAGAGCGGTCCCACTGTCAGTCAAACTGTCGCACGGATGGAACGTGACGGTTTGCTGTCGGTTGCAGGTGACCGCCATCTGGAGTTGACGGAGAAGGGACGCAGCCTTGCCGTCGCGGTGATGCGTAAGCACCGTCTAGCCGAGCGGTTACTCGTCGATGTCATCGGTCTGCGCTGGGAAGACGTACACGCCGAAGCGTGCCGGTGGGAGCACGTCATGAGCGAAGAGGTGGAGCGTCGCCTGGTCGCCGTGCTGAACAATCCCACCACCTCGCCATACGGCAATCCCATTCCGGGATTGGAAGAGCTCGGGCTCGGACAGCCGGCAGTGGCACCGGAGGACCTCGTACGGCTTACCGACCTGCCGCACGGCGCTACGACGGCAGTGGTCGTGCGCCGGTTGGCCGAACATGTGCAATCGGACCCAGAGGTCATCTCGCAGCTCCGTGACGCTGGGGTCGTCCCCGACGCCCGGGTCACTGTCGAGGCGAAGCCAGGCACCGTCACCATCACGGTGCCCGGTCATGGCGGAATCGACATTTCGGAAGAGATGGCTCACGCCGTTCAGGTGAAAAGGGTCTGACAACGCTTCACGTCGCGGCGCGGGGGCTTGACCGAACGTCACGGCTCCCGGCCCGACTGCGGCGCTGCCCAGCGCAGACCGCCCGATGTGGATCAGGAGATCACGAGTGAAGTTGTTGGTAACCGGCGGCGCCGGATACGTGGGAAGCGTGTGCGCTGCAGTTCTGCTCGATCGCGGCCATGAGGTGGTCGTAGTGGACAACCTGTCGACCGGCAACCGCGATGCGGTGCCCGCGCAAGCCACGTTCATCGAAGCCGACATCAAGGACGTCGCGGCGTCGGTGCTCGACGACGGCGAGTTCGACGGAGTCCTCCACTTCGCCGCCCAGTCACTCGTCGGCGAGTCAGTGGTAGCTCCGGCACAATATTGGTCCGGCAACGTAGTCACCGCAATCGCGTTGCTCGACGCTATCCGCGCGTCCAACACACCTCGCTTGGTGTTTTCGTCCACCGCAGCAACCTACGGCGAGCCCGACCGCACGCCGATCACCGAATCGATGCCTACGGCGCCCACCAATCCGTACGGTGCAACGAAACTGGCGATCGACCACGCGATCACCTCGTACGCCAATGCGTACGGCCTTGCCGCCACCAGCCTTCGTTACTTCAACGTCGCGGGCGCTTACGGTGATTTCGGCGAAAATCGGGTCGTCGAAACACATTTGATCCCACTGGTGTTGCAGACCGCACTGGGCCAGCGTGCGAAGATTTCCGTGTTCGGCACCGACTGGCCGACCCCGGACGGCACCGCAGTGCGCGACTATATCCACGTCCTGGACCTCGCGGAGGCTCACATCCTCGCCCTCGAGTCTGCGCAGCCCAGCACGCACCGCATCTTCAATCTCGGTAGCGGAACCGGCTTTTCGGTCCGCGAAGTGATCGACGCCTGCGCACGAGTGACCGGGTTGCCGATCGCAGTCGAAGACGCGCCGCGACGCGCGGGTGATCCAGCTGTTCTCATTGCGTCGAGCGAACGTGCGATAGCCGAGCTCGGTTGGTCCCCCGTAAAGACCGATCTGGACGTCATCGTCGGTGACGCGTGGACGTATCTGCAGAAACTCGGCGACCGATCGCATGCGGCAGCATCGACTGTGTAGTCATTCGAGTGGGGGCGGTAGCCGAACGCCGCACAGCTCGGCTACCGCATAGCCGCTGAGCGCAACTTCCCGGATCATCGTCGGCCGCGCACCAGCCAACAATGACCGATCCAGCAATTGTGCAAGCGAATAGTCGGGGTCTGCATCGAGCGCGATGTCGAGGGCAGCCGTCGCCAGGGCACCTTCGCCGCGCGCATAGGCGCTGAATCCCAACAGCGTCGCCGGACATGCGCGTTCGGGCGCAGGCAGATTCCGCATCAGATAGCTCCACAGCTGTTCGGCGAAATCGGCGAAACCAGTGAGTGTGATAGCGAGCAAGCTGTCGCGCACCATGACATTCCGCAGCGCGAGGCCGAACTCGGCGATCGTCTCGGCGGGCAGCGCCACCACGGCAGGGCGGTCCGGTGACGAGGCGCCCCACATCGCAATTCGAGACAGGATTGCGTCGAGCCGCATTCGGTCGGAACCACGATCGCGTGAGCGTCCCGAGCGGAGTAGTCCCTCGACGGTACGGCTGACAGCGGAATCGACCGGTCCGATCGCTTCTGCAAGCCTGTCCCGGGACTCGTGGACGCCCCTGCCCTCGAGCATGTAAGCAAGGGTGACCGGTGAGGTAGTCGGATCCGGGATCGTGCCGCTCTCCGCCGGTCCGAATGCAGTCCACCATCGGCTGCCGCAGGCGATCTCGGTAGTCAGGTAGACCTGAGTCAGCTCGGTCCCTCGGTCGCGAAGGTCTCGTGCGAGTCGCCGCGCGATGGCTCGACAGTGCTGATCGGTGCGCGCGCTCTTGTCACTCGCCCGCGCGCGGTCGTCCACGATCAACGCCAATGCACCCCGTACGTCGTCACGTGCGCAGATTTCGGCGAAATGCGCGGTGACATCAGCCATGTCGGCGCTCACTCGCCCCCAGAGCTGATGCTCGTCGCGCATCGGCTCCGGCAACTTCAGATCGTGGCGCATCACCATGCCGATCGTGGGTCCGCCGCCCATGGTGTTGTCCAGACAGATGACAACGAGCGATCGGTGCGGTGTGAAGCCCAGGAACGCCGGGATCGCGGCGAGGAGGTCCCCGGGTCCCGATACCCCTTCGGGCATCGGGGAGTGCGTGTCGGAGTGTGTCGTCATGACGCACACAGTGCGCCGCGTCATTGACGACACGAGATGATCGACCTGGGGCGGAAGAAAGCATGTGGACAACGCCCGACCCTGTGGAGAACGGCCGTCGGTAGCGTCCCCGGCCGTTCGATCGGTCGGAGGTCTGTGCTATCCCGCTTTGACCTTCTGCACCGCAGCGGTGAAGACCTCGTCCAAGGTGGCGGGGTCGGTGGATTCGCTGTCGAAGGACATGTAAGTCGCGGCGATTCGCACGTCTCCGACCTGCGCCATCAGCGTCAACATCGACTGAGTGACCGAATCCGTTCCGGTTCCCGAAGCCACGGTCTGACGAACCGCGAGCGTCTCGTCAGCATCGATCGGAGGGGCGGGGGTGACTGTGGATCGAATTGTGGAGGTGGCACCCGATTTGGTCGCCTGCACTTCGGTACAGCCGCTGAGCTGCTCCTCACGCACCGACAGCGGTTCGTCCACCGAGGTGAGCTCGACCGAGATCGTGGCTCTGTTGGCGTTGTCCGTGCCTACGATCATCGACGCCGAGCCGGGTTGGACGTCCTTGGGCTTGCATCCGGCAGGCGACACTTCGGCGCCGGCCGGAATGCCGGTCAGGTCCGGCGAAGCTTGCGCAATTGCCTGCGGTGGCAAAACGATAGCGTCGTACTGCGGTGGGAACACCGACGCATCGACAAGCAGAGCGTCCAGATCATCCCCGCCGCTCGGCGTCGCGGAGACCTCCCCTTGACCGACGGGCTCGGGCGTACCTGCCACATCGGAACCGCACCCGGCAAGAGTCAACGCAGCGCCCAGTCCGATCACGAGAAGAGTCGGGCGAGACCAGAGAACAGAGCGGCGCAACACGGAAGATCCTCCAAACGAAACACACGACGGATTGCAGATGTCCGGTTCCACCCTCTCACCGAAGGGTGGAACCGAACGTTAGGCACGCTGGCCCGCATCAATTTCCGCGAGCGATCCATTCTTCGAGATGCGGCGATTCGTCGCAGATGCTGGTCCCGTCGCCGTGCCCGGTATTGACCTTCGTCTCGGCAGGCAACGCGAACAGACGTTCCCGGATCGAGCCGATGATGGTCGGAAAGTCGGAGTACGAACGCCCCGTCGCGCCAGGGCCGCCGGAGAACAACGTGTCCCCGGAGAAGAGCTGGCCGGCTTCGGGCAGGTACAGGCAGGTCGACCCTGGAGAGTGGCCCGGAGTGTGCAGCGCAAGGATCTCCGTCCCTGCCACCGAGATTCGCTGTCCGTCTTCGAGAACGGCGTGGGTGATACCCGGATGCGTCTGTTCCCACAGCACGTCGTCGGCCGGGTGCAGCAGGATCGGCGCATCGAGTTCCGCAGACAATTCGGGCGCTACCGTGACGTGATCGTTGTGTCCGTGTGTGCAGACGATGGCCTTGACCGTTCTACCGCCTACTGCGTCGATGATCGGACGGGCGTTGTGCGCGGCATCGACGATGACGACCTCGCTGTCGTCCCCGATCAGCCAGATGTTGTTGTCGACCTCCCATTCGCCCCCGTCGAGCGCGAACGTGCCCGATGTGACGACCTTTTCCACTCGAATACTCATAGTTCGACCACCGAACGCAGAACTGTTCCCTTGTGCATCGCCGAGAACGCCGCCTCGACGTCCTCGATCCCGATGCGCTCGGTCACGAACTTCTCCAGCGGCAACCGACCCTGCTCGTACAGGTCGACCAACATCGGGAAGTCCCGCTCCGGCAGGCAATCGCCGTACCACGACGACTTGAGCGATCCACCGCGCGAGAAGAAATCGATCAGCGGCATCTCCAACTGCATGTCCGGCGTCGGAACGCCCACCAACACCACTGTCCCAGCCAGATCTCGCGCATAGAACGCTTGCTTCCAGGTCTCCGGCCGCCCCACCGCGTCGATTACGACGTCGGCTCCGAAGCCATCGGTCAATTCCTGGACGGCTTCGACTGCATCGACCTTCGAGGCGTCGACGGTGTGTGTCGCACCGATGTCCTTCGCCCATTCGAGCTTGCCCGGATCACGGTCGACCGCGATGATCGTCGTCGCACCGGCCAGACGGGCACCCGCGATGGCCGCATCGCCGACGCCGCCACATCCGATGACGGCCACCGAATCGCCGCGGGAGACGTTGCCGGTGTTCATGGCGGCACCAAGGCCGGCCATCACCCCGCACCCGAGCAAGCCGACGACCGCGGGATCGGACTCCGGGTTCACCTTGGTGCACTGCCCTTCGTGCACCAAGGTCTTGTCCGCGAACGCACCGATTCCCAGCGCAGGGCTCAGTTCCGTGCCGTCTTCGAGAGTCATCTTCTTCGATGCATTGTGGGTATCGAAGCAGTACCAGGGCTTGCCCTTCTTGCACGCTCGACATTCGCCACACATCGCACGCCAGTTCAACACCACGAAGTCGCCAATCGCGACGTGTGTCACCGCGTCACCGACGGTCTCGACGACACCGGCAGCCTCGTGTCCGAGCAGGAACGGGAACTCGTCGTTGATTCCGCCTTCGCGATAGTGCAAGTCGGTATGGCACACCCCGCACGCGGAGATCTTCACCACCACGTCGAACGGCCCCGGATCAGGAATCACGATCGACTCGATCGAGACCGGTTCACCCTTGGCCTTGGCAACGACCCCACGCACTGTTTGCGGCATTGATTCCTCCACGCTCGACTTACGATGTCTTCCTTCACCACACTTCCACAACACATGCATCGGTAGCGACAACCGCATGCCTCGAACGGGCCGGTGTTCACGTGCTTGTGACTCGCTCGGCATACGGACTTTGCGTGGGCGGAGTAACTATGAGCCATGTCTGTTGCGATGGAATATGACCTTGTCGTAATCGGGTCCGGCCCTGGCGGCCAGAAGGCTGCCATTGCCGCAGCGAAACTCGGGAAACGCGTTGCAATCGTGGAGAAAGGCAAGATGCTCGGTGGTGTGTGCGTCAACACCGGCACGATCCCATCCAAAACACTGCGCGAGGCAGTTCTCTACCTGACCGGAATGAACCAGCGCGAGCTGTACGGAGCGAGCTACCGGGTGAAAGCCAACATCACCCCGGCGGACCTGCTGGCCCGCACCTCACACGTGATCGGCAAAGAGATCGAGGTCGTTCGGTCACAGCTGTTGCGTAACCGCATCGAGCTCATCACCGGCACCGGAAAGTTCCTCGACTTGCACACCGTCGTCATCGACGACGAGCAGCGCGGGGAGCAGATCACGGTCCACGCCAAGAACGTCGTCATCGCCACCGGCACGGCTCCGGCGCGGCCTGCCGACATCGAATTCGACGACTATCGAGTCCTCGACTCCGACGGCATCCTCAATCTCGAGTTCATCCCTACCTCGATGGTCGTCGTAGGTGCGGGTGTGATCGGGATCGAATATGCCTCGATGTTCGCCGCACTCGGCACGAAGGTGACCGTCGTCGAGAAGCGTGACACGATGCTCGACTTCTGCGACCGCGAAATCGTCGAGTCACTGCAGTTTCATCTTCGCGATCTTGCTGTCACGTTCCGGTTCGGCGAGGCGGTCACCGCGGTCGACATCGGGCCCTCGGGAACGGTCACCACACTCGCCAGCGGCAAACGGATCCCTGCCGAGGCCGTGATGTATTCGGCGGGACGGCAGGGTCTGACCGATGCACTCGATCTCGAAAACGCTGGCCTCGAGGCCGACGCTCGTGGCCGAATCTTCGTCGACGAGAACTTCCAGACGAAGGTCGATCACATCTACGCTGTCGGCGATGTCATCGGCTTCCCCGCGCTCGCAGCCACGTCGATGGATCAAGGTCGCCTGGCCGCGTACCACGCATTCGGCGAGCCGAGCAAAGGTCTGACGGATCTGCAACCGATCGGCATCTATTCGATTCCGGAAGTGTCTTACGTCGGTGCGACCGAAGTCGAACTCACCAAGCAGGCGGTTCCCTACGAGGTCGGTGTCTCGCGCTATCGGGAGCTCGCTCGCGGTCAGATCGCCGGGGACTCCTACGGGATGCTCAAGTTGCTCGTGTCTACCGACGACAGGACCGTTCTCGGCGTACACATCTTCGGTTCCGGCGCGACGGATCTCATTCATATCGGGCAGGCAGTCATGGGGTGCGGCGGCACCATCGACTATCTCGTCGACGCCGTCTTCAACTATCCGACGCTGTCCGAGGCATACAAGGTGGCGGCCCTCGACGTCACCAACAAGATTCGGGCCTTGAACAGCTTCGGCGGGTAATGCCCGGCTGCGGGAATGAAGGCTACGGGAATGAAGCGTGGACCCCTGACGTTCTTTGGGGTGTAGACGCGTGTGCAGCACGCGTCCCGTGACAGAGTTCCCGTCTACGCGCGGGTATTCTGTCCAGACGTCGGTTTCGGCCTGGTCGTCGGATGCGGCCGTGTCGTCTGCCGACGACGATTCACAGAAAGGGGTTCGGCATGGATGAGAAGTCGAGCATGTACGAGCTGGAGTTTCCGGCGCCTCAGATTTCCTCCAGTGACGGGCTCGGTCCAGTTCTCGTGCACGGGCTGGAGGGGTTCTCCGACGCCGGCCATGCGGTCAAGCTGGCAACCAAGCATTTGCGCGAGAGTCTCGAAACCGAACTGGTCGCGTCCTTCGACGTCGATGAGCTCATCGACTACCGGTCTCGCCGACCGACCATGTCGTTCAAATCCGACCACTTTTCCGACTACGACGCTCCCGAGCTGAATCTGTACGCCGTCAAGGACAACGCGGGAACACCGTTCCTCTTGCTCTCCGGTATGGAGCCCGATCTGCGGTGGGAGAAATTCACCACGGCGGTACGTCTGCTCGCCGAGCAACTCGGAGTCCGCCGAACCATCGGACTCGGCTCGATTCCGATGGCCATCCCCCACACCCGTCCACTGGGTGTGACAGCTCACTCCTCGAACAAGGAGTTGGTGCCGTCGGAGCAGAGCTGGTCGGGCGAACTACAGGTGCCCGGAAGCGCGTCCTCGCTCCTCGAGTTGCGCATGGCTCAGCACGGCCACGAATCCATGGGTTTCTCGGTGCACGTTCCGCACTATCTCGCGCAGACGGACTACCCGGGCGCAGCCGAAACCCTTCTGGAGAACGTGAGCACCGCCGGTGGTCTGGATCTGCCGCTCGTTGCTCTCGGTCAGGCCGCTGCGCGAGTCAAGGAGCAGGTGGACGAGCACATAACGGGCAACGAAGAGGTTCAGTCGGTCGTGCACGCGCTGGAACGCCAGTACGACACCTACGTAGCAGCCCAGGAGCAACAGTCGACGCTGCTGGCGAAGGACGAGACACTTCCGAGCGGCGACGAGCTTGGCGCCGAGTTCGAGAAATTCCTTGCCGAACAGGGCGGGTTCGATACCGATCCGAACGCCGATCCCCAGTCCGAGAACTGACCGGTTCGCATGAACGAATGAGCGGGCACCGGGTGTGAACACACACCCGGTGCCCGCTTTTTCGGCTTCGGACGGCGACGGCCGGGACGAAACATACCTGTAACCGGAAATCACTCCGAAATCTCGCCGTCGCCACGAACTCGTGCGAGAGTCATAGACGAACAGAGCAACCTCCTACCAAGGATCCGCTAACCAGATCCGCCCACGCGAGGAACCAGCAGGCGACATGAGCAATCCACGCACGCGCAAGCTTCGACCGGTTCCCGACGCCGAACCGCGGCTCGTCTTCCGAACCGTCCACGGCTACCGGCGTGCTTTTCGTATGGCCGGTGAAGGTCCCGTCGTTCTGCTCATCCATGGCATCGGGGACAATTCGGAGACCTGGAACGACGTCATTCCACACCTGGCACAGAACTACACGGTCATCGCGCCGGATTTGCTCGGGCACGGCCGCTCGGACAAGCCACGCGCGGACTACTCGGTCGCTGCGTACGCCAACGGCATGCGCGACCTTCTCTCGGTCTTGGGCATCGAACACGTCACCGTCGTCGGCCACTCTCTCGGGGGTGGCGTTGCAATGCAGTTCTCGTACCAGTTTCCGCACATGGTCGACAGACTCGTCCTGGTTTCCTCCGGAGGGGTGACG
The DNA here is from genome assembly GCF_037327425.1 of Rhodococcus sovatensis. NCBI lineage: Bacteria > Bacillati > Actinomycetota > Actinomycetes > Mycobacteriales > Nocardiaceae > Rhodococcus > Rhodococcus sovatensis. The sequence goes on from NZ_CP147846.1 coordinate 2,346,170, forward strand.
AAGGATGTTCATCCGCTGCTGCGGCTTGCGTCGATTCCGTTGGCCAGCGAAGTCGTGAAACTGCTTCGTGTGCCCGGCGCGCTGTCGTTGGTCAAGTATGCAGGCGGGCTGATCGGCAAGCTGAACGGCTCGCCGCTGCGCCCGGGGGCCATCCTGCACGACACACCGGACTTCATGCGGGTGCTCAGCGCGCTCCCAGACCCCACCGCGTACGAGGCGTACCTGCGCACCCTGCGCGCAGTCGTGGACTGGCGTGGGCAGGTGGTGACGATGCTGGATCGGTGCTACCTGACCGAAAACCTGCCGGTTCTACTCGTATGGGGCGATCAGGATTCGGTGATACCCGTCAGCCATGCCCATCTGGCCCATTCCGCAATGCCGGGCTCGAGGCTCGCAGTCTTCAGACGATCCGGTCACTTTCCGTTCAGGGACGATCCCATCCGCTTCCTCCACGTCCTCGAAGAGTTCTTCGAGGAGACATCGGCTCTGGAATTCGACGAGTCACGTTGGCGCCACCTTCTCATCAACGGCATCGGTGAAGACATGATCACCGGTAGCGCGAGCACCCGACTGGCAGTGCTCGGAGCCATGGGATCGGACGAACGCAGCGCGACCTAGGCGCGGTTCTCGCGGACGCCGATGGTGTGGACATCGTCGGCGACCCATAATCTGTAGGCGTGCTCCTCTCCGAACTCGTCCCTGCCCCCACAACCGACGAGGCACAGGATCCGGACGCACTGTTCGACATCTTCACCGCATGGACGGTCGAGCGAGGCCTGACGCTGTATCCGGCGCAGGAAGAGGCCCTGATCGAGCTGGTGTCCGGATCCAACGTCATCCTGGCGACCCCCACCGGTTCGGGCAAGTCCATGGTTGCGGTCGGGGCGCACTTCGCGGCGATGGCCGCTGGGAAGCGCACCTTCTACACCGCACCGATCAAAGCACTCGTCAGTGAGAAGTTCTTCGCGCTGTGCGACATCTTCGGGGCACAGAACGTAGGCATGATGACGGGCGACGCCTCGGTGAACTCCGGCGCGCCCATCATCTGTGCGACCGCCGAGATAGTCGCCAACCTTGCGCTTCGACAGGGCGCAGACTCCGACATGGGTCAAGTGGTCATGGACGAGTTTCACTACTATTCCGAGCCGGACCGCGGTTGGGCATGGCAGGTGCCGTTGATCGAGTTGCCGAACGCTCAGTTCCTGCTGATGTCGGCCACGCTCGGCGACGTGTCGTTCTTCCGCGATGATCTGACTCGCCGGACCGGCCGCGCCACGACCGTCGTATCGGGGTCCGAACGTCCGGTGCCGCTGATGTTCTCGTATGTCACGACACCGATCGGCGAGACTATCGAAGAACTTGTCAGCACTCATCTGGCACCGGTGTACGTGGTGCACTTCACGCAGGCATCGGCCCTCGAACGAGCGCAGGCGCTGACGAGTGTGAACGTCGCATCGAAGGACGAGAAGGCACAGATCGCCGACGCGATCGGGCAGTTTCGATTCACGACAGGTTTCGGCAAGACGCTGTCCCGGCTGGTCCGTCACGGTATCGGTGTCCACCATGCGGGCATGCTTCCCAAGTACCGCCGCCTCGTCGAGAAGCTCGCACAGGACGGACTGCTCAAGGTCATCTGCGGTACCGACACACTTGGCGTCGGGATCAACGTCCCGATCCGAACGGTGCTGTTCACCGGGTTGACAAAGTACGACGGTATTCGTACTCGGCAGCTGCGCGCACGCGAATTTCATCAGATCGCCGGGCGAGCGGGGCGCGCCGGTTACGACACTCTCGGCACCGTCGTCGTCGAAGCTCCTGAACACGACATCGAGAACGCTCGACTGGTAGCGAAGGCCGGGGACGACCCGAAGAAACTCAAACGCGTGCAGCGCAAGAAGGCTCCCGACGGGTTCGTGTCCTGGGGCGAGCCGACCTTCGAACGAATCGTCGCCGCAAGTCCCGAACCGTTGTCCTCACGCTTCTCCGTCAGCAATGCGATGCTGCTCAACGTCATTGCGCGTCCAGGTAACTGCTTCGTCGCCATGCGCCACCTGCTCGAAGACAATCACGAGACTCGACCATCGCAACGCAAGCACATTCTGCGCGCGATCACGCTGTACCGGGGCCTGGTGGCCGCAGGTATCGTCGAGCAACTTCCCGAGCCGGACGCCGACGGGAGGCACGCCCGCCTGACGATGGATCTACAGCCGGACTTCGCACTGAATCAGCCGTTGTCACCGTTCGCACTGGCGTCGTTCGAACTACTCGACGCCGACTCCCCTACTCATGCGCTCGATGTGGTGTCGATCATCGAGTCGACGCTGGACGATCCGCGTCAGATTCTGATGGCGCAGCAACACGCTGCACGCGGTGAAGTTGTGTCGCAGATGAAGGCAGACGGCATCGAATACGACGAACGGATGGAACTGCTCGAAGAGGTCACCTGGCCGAAACCTCTTGCCGAACTTCTGGTTCCGGCGTTCGAGATCTACCGAGGCGGACACCCATGGCTCAACGAGGTGGCGCTGTCTCCGAAATCCGTCGTCCGCGACATGATCGAGCGGACGATGACGTTCGCCGAACTCATCAGCCACTACGGGCTGACCCGGTCCGAAGGACTGGTGCTGCGCTACCTCGCCGATGCATATCGTGCGCTTCGGCAGACGGTTCCACCGGAGGCTCGAACCGAGGAAGTACAGGACATCACCGAATGGCTGGGTGAACTGGTTCGACAGGTCGACTCGAGTCTGCTCGACGAGTGGGAGAACCTCACCGACCCCGGCGAGGAGCCCGAAGCCCGGCCCGAAGCCTACGGCGGCGATACCCCGAGGCCGATCACGGCCAATCCGAGGGCATTTCGAGTGCTGGTGCGCAATGCGATGTTCAAGCGCATCGAACTCGCAGCAGCGGGCCGATGGGACGACCTCGACGATCTCGGCGACGGCCCGGACTGGGAGGTCGAACTGGAGCCGTTCTTCGCAGAGTACGGCGAGATCGGCACGGGACCGTCCGCCCGCGGGCCGGCATTGTTCGAACTCACCGTCGGCCGCGAGACAACGTCTGTTCGGCAGATCATCGAGGATCCTGACGGCGATCAGGGCTGGGCTCTCGGCGCCACCATCGATCTCGACGAGTCGAATGCCCTGGGCGAAATAGTATTCGACGAGATCACCATCATCGCGGGGTAGTCGATAACGCGGAGCCTGCGCCCAGCCCCGAGATCAGGTCGGCGATGGCCCGGTACTTCTCGGTGTGCGAGCTCGACGTCCGGTGCACCAGTCCGATCGTCCGTCCAGGCTTCGGGTCGGCGAACTCCGCGATTCCCAACGCTCCCCTCCCGGTCTCGACAGCTACCGCCGAACGCGGCAGGAGGGTCACTCCGAGACCACCTGCCACACACTGGACTACCGTCGCGAGTGAGGTGGCCCGCGTGTCGGTCGTCATGGGCGCCGCGTCCACCGATCGGCAGAGGTCGATACTCTGATCGCGCAAGCAGTGCCCGTCGTCGAGCAGAAGAACAGGTTGACCGGCCAAGACGGTCAACGGTAGCGCGGATCGTCCGTCTAGAGCATGCCCTGCCGGTACTACCAACACGAAATCCTCGGTGTAGAGCGGAAGTTCGACGAGTCCCGATTCGTCGGTGGGCAAGGCGACCACGGCAGCTTCGACTGCACCCGCGCGCAACGACGCCAGCAGGCGCGCGGTCTGATCTTCGACTACGACGGGTGCGATGTCAGGAAACTCACGGCGCAACGCAGGCAACAGCGCGGGCAGCACGTAGGGCGCAACCGTCGGGATCAGCCCCAGTCGCAGCGGCCCCGACAACGTACCGCCCAAACCTGATGCCTCGGCGAGAAACCCGTCGGCCGCGTCGACGGCCGCATGCGCTCGACCGATCAGCTGGGATCCCGCCGCAGTCATCAACACCTTTCGGGTACTGCGCTCCACCAGCTGCACGCCCAGTCCGTGCTCGAGCGAAGCGAGAGCCTGTGACAGAGTCGGTTGGCTCACTTTCAGGCGCGCCGCTGCGGCCCCGAAGTGCATGTGCTCGGCTACCGCGACGAACGCACGCAGCTGCGACAGTGTGGGTTGATAGCTTTCATCGGACATACCTATGAGTCTAGTGCCGGTCATCACGTTTACCTCTCGGTGCTTTTTTGGCACACTCGTACACGTCGGTGCCCGTACTTCCGTACGCCTCCATCGATCCCATTACCCATACGAAAATCGCGCGTTATCTGCGCACTTGTGCAGCACTACCCGAGGAGAACCACATGGCCCTGTTGACTATCGGAGACCAGTTCCCCGCCTACAACCTCACGGCCGTCATCGGCGGTGACCTGTCGAAGGTGAACGCACAACAGCCCGACGACTACTTCACGACCGTCACCAGCGACGACTACGCCGGCAAGTGGCGCATCGTCTTCTTCTGGCCCAAGGACTTCACGTTCGTATGCCCCACGGAAATTGCAGCATTCGGCAAGCTGAACGAGGAGTTCGCAGACCGTGACGCCCAGGTACTCGGCGCCTCGGTCGACAACGAGTTCGTGCACTTCCAGTGGCGCGCACAGCACGAGGATCTGAAGACCCTTCCGTTCCCCATCCTCTCCGACCTCAAGCGCGAGCTTGCAACGGCTGCAGGCGTTCTCAACAACGATGGCGTCGCGGACCGCGCGACCTTCATCGTCGACCCGAACAACGAGGTTCAGTTCGTTTCGGTCACTGCAGGATCCGTCGGTCGCAACGTCGACGAGGTACTCCGTGTTCTCGACGCGTTGCAGTCCGATGAGCTGTGCGCATGCAACTGGAAGAAGGGCGACCCGACCATCGATGCAGGCGAGCTGCTGACGGCGAGCGTCTGACATGAGCGTCGAGAATCTCAAGAACGCCCTGCCCGAGTACGCAAAGGATCTCAAGCTCAACCTCAGTTCCATCGCCCGATCGACGGTGCTCAACGAACAGCAACTGTGGGGCACGCTTCTCGCCACTGCGGCCGCGACCAAATCGCCTACGACGCTGAAGGAAATCGCAGAGGAAGCCGCGGACACTCTGTCCGCCGAGGCCTACAACGCGGCACTCGGTGCGGCCTCCATCATGGGCATGAACAACGTCTTTTACCGCACCAAGGGCTACCTGGACGGGAAGTACGACGATCTGCGTGCCGGGCTGCGGATGAACATCATCGGCAACCCCGGCGTGGACAAGGCCGACTTCGAACTGTGGTCGTTGGCCGTGTCTGCCGTAAACGGATGCAACCACTGCCTCGAAGCGCACGAAAAGACTCTGCGTGACGAAGGCGTCGACCGCGAGAAGATCTTCGAGGCCATTCGTGCCGCGTCGATCGTCGCGGGTGTCGGTCAAGCGATCGAGATCACCCGCACACTCGATGGTGCGACAGTCTGATTTTCGGATGAAAGAACCCGCATACTCGGTGTCCGAGTATGCGGGTTCTTCGTGTGCGCCGGCCGAACGACTCGAGTAGGTTTGTCCCATGACCATCGAGGTATCCGTCGTTCGAGTGTTCACCGACGAGTCGGGAGAACATGGCAATGCGCTCGGCATCGTCCGCGCCGAGGACGTCGCGGAGTCCGATAGACAATCTCTCGCAACGAAACTGGGCTTCAGCGAAACAGTGTTCTTCTCGTCCGACGGGTCGGCGCGCGCGAGCACAACAATCTACACTCCGGCCGTCGAATTGCCGTTCGCCGGCCATCCCACGGTGGGTTTGTCCTGGTGGTTGCGTGAGCACCGCACCGCTGTGGATACCCTCACCGTCCCTGCCGCGGATCTGCGTGTCCGCTACGAGGCAGATACGACATGGATTCGCGCGAAAGCGGCCTGGGCACCGTCGTTCACACCCCATCCGATGGACAGCGTCGCGGACGTTCTGGCGACCGATCCTGCATCGTTCACCGACGGTCACCACTACGTATGGGCTTGGAACGACGAGGACGCCGGCTCGATACGCTCCCGAATGTTCGCGCCCACGATGGGGATCACCGAGGACGAGGCGACCGGCTCCGCGGCAGTGTGGATCACCGCCGAACTCGGGCGTGGTCTGCACATCGAACAGGGCCGCGGATCTGTGCTTCGCACCACTCTCACGCCGGAGTGGATCGAACTCGGTGGAACGGCCGCAGAGGAAGCGACCATCTACATCTGAACTCGCACCCGTGACCACTGCGCTACCGACTACGGCACGTCCACTGCGATCTCGTGCCCGAGAGTCACCCCCGGCGCCAACGAAAGACGATCTCCACTCCAGAACTTTCCGGGATCGAACCAGTTCGCCTTCTTCTTCCCGGTGAGCAGCCCCATCGAGTCATAGGTCATTGCAACGACTTCCGCGCAATAGGCCGTCTCCAATGCAGTCGCGGAGTGCTCGCTTCTCCGCAGACTCGGGACGCGCCCCTTGAACCACCGCCCGGCGAGTGCGGCCGTCGTCGGGAACGCGGTGCCGTCCATGCGGGCGATGGTGCGCATCAACGCGTCCTCTTGCTGGCGAGTCACCGCGCTTCCGAGTTGCCGCAACCAACACTGCTGCTCGTACTTCGTGGACCACTGCATCACTGCGGCACGCAAATCGTGCAGTTGCACACCGCGCTGAAAGTTGCCGGTCCACATGTCCTGCAACGTCTTGCCCAGCTCTGCATGCCACATCAGCGGCGGTAGATCGTCGACCACTACGGCCATCCCGACATGGTTGACGGGGCTGTTGGTCAGTGTCTGAATCGCACGGTCGGCCGCTGAACGCCCTCGAAAGATCCATATGTCACCGGTCCGGGTCGCATTCACGGCGGTGTCCAACGAGATTGTCGACGCTGTCATGTCGACCAGCCTAGAGCGCAGTACGGTGAAGCAATGAAGCTGTGGAAGATCCTCGGACTGGCGGGTGTCGTCGGAGTTGCGGCGACGGGCGCGCTGGTGGTGAAGTCCGAGCGCGCCAGACGCGCGTACACCCCCGACGAAGTACGCGACCAGCTTCACACCCGGTATGCGCAGGCAACGACCGCTCCTGTCGCCGAACCATCGTCTCCGCGGACACGGATAGCGCGCTGGAAGGACAAATTCAGCCGAGCGCGGTGAGCATCCGCCCAGCCATTTCCTCCACCTCGGTGTCGGTCATCACGAATGCCGGCGAGATCTGCATGGCGCCCTGACCCGCAGCCCGCCCTGATACCCCGTACTTGCGGAGCGCACCGACGAACGGAAGCGCCTCTGCCGGATCGTTCAGCTGCACGGCCGCTACCGCTCCGAGGCCACTGCGGACCTCTTGCACGCGCGGGTGGTCGGCGAGCGGCGCGAAGTGAGTATGCAGCGAAGCCTCCAACCTGGCCGACTCCTGCAGCAGGTTCTCGCGTTCGATGATGTCGAGATTCGCCATCGCCGCTGCCGCAGCACCGGCATGCCCGCCGTAGGTGTAGCCGTGCCGCCACCAGACACCACCCGCGAAGAACGGCTCAGCGATGTGCGGTGCGATGAACACCGCACCCATCGGAACGTATCCCGAGGTCAGGCCCTTTGCAGTCGTCATCAGATCGGGTTGCAGATCGAATCTGCTCGACGCGAACCACGAACCACCGATTCGGCCGAATCCAGTCACGACCTCGTCTGCGACGAACAGCACATCGTGGTCGCGGCAGATCTGCCTGACTTCCTGCAGATAGCCTTCAGGAGGCAGATACACCCCGCCCGCACCGATGATTGGCTCGCAGAAGAAAGCGGCGATCTTGTCCGCGCCGACCTCCTCGATCAATGCGAGCAAACTCTTGGCATCGTCCCACGTGACAGTTCGCGCATCCGACATCAACGTGCCGTAGTTCTCGCGGTTGACCGCGATGCCTGCCAGCGCGGTTCCGGCGACATGCATTCCGTGATACGCCTTCTGACGTCCGACGATCAACGTCTTTTCCGGCTTGCCCACCTCGTGCCAGTATCGACGGGCCAACTTCGCGGCAGTGTCGATGGAGTCCGAACCGCCGGAGGTGAAGAAGATCTTGCTCCCGGCGACCGGTGCGATCTCGCCGAGCCGCTCGGCGAGAGCAAGGGTCGTCTCCGGAACGAAGTCACCGAAGTTCGAATAGTGCGCAAGCGAAGAAAGTTGGGACGCAACCGCGTCGGCGATCTCGGTACGTCCGTGCCCGACGTTGGTGAACCACAGACCAGCTGTGGCATCGAGATATCGCGTGCCCTCGCGGTCGAAGATGTAGGCACCGTCGCCGCGCGAGACCACGAACGGGCCGTTCTTGCTCACCGCGCCCATGTCGGCGAAACCGTGCCACAGCGCGGAATGGGTGGATTCGTACGTCGGCTCTGGCACAGAAGACATGCGCCAGAGCTTAGTCACTCGACTCCGGCCGATGCCTCCCCGTATCGCCATTTGTTGCCGAGTCGCCCGATTGCGTTCACCGCGAGCGCCATGAGGACGAACGCGACAGTGAGTACGACGAGGCCGATCACCAGCGCGACATAGCCCTGGCTCCGTGGGTCGAGGAACGGGTAGGGGTACCAGTCGACGATCGGTCCGCGGATCAATGTGTAGACGCCGTAGACGACTGGAAAGGTCAACCACACCAGTGACTGTGACTCGGAGATTCGCTGACGCGCGGGAACGACGATCCAGTCGAGGAAGATCACGATGGGCATGATTCGGTGGACCACGTCGTTGGTCCATTGTCCCGCGATCCCGACCTCGATGTTGGACAGCAACACCGCATAGATGATTCCGGTGATGACCATGTACAGAGTCACGGCCCCGCGGAACAGCTGCCAATGCATGCCCCGTGGATCCACGAGGCCGCCGATCCCGAGCACGACGACGGTCAGCACGTTGCTCAGCACGGTGAAATAGCTGAAGTAGTTGACCACCGAGAACGTCGGGTCACTCGCACCGTCGTGGAGGATGAAGCCCAGCGTTACGGCGGTGAGGACCGCGAACGCGACCCGCGCAACCCTGATCGGAATGCTCGTCGGATTCTCGGTGGATCGCGCAGACTCGACAGCCATAGTGGATCTTTGCACAGCGGAGGCCGATCGCACGTGATCCCGGCAGTGCTTGCGTCGTTGCCGCTGGATAAACTGTTCGAAGAATGTCTACTTCAACGGCCTCGGAACTTCGCCGCTCACTGCTTGCTCGCTTGTCCGGAGTATCGATCCGTGACGAGCACAGATTGCGTCGACGGCTGGACCGCGCACGTACCCCCGATCAGCTCGCGGCAGTCGACAACGATCTCACGAGCGCAGAGAGCACCGCTGCTCATCGCCGTGGCTGCGTACCGAAAATCGAGTACCCGGAAACACTCCCGGTCAGCCTGCGGAAATCCGATATCGCAGACGCAATCGAGAACAACCAGGTCGTGATCGTCGCAGGTGAAACCGGTTCGGGAAAGACAACGCAGATTCCCAAGATCTGTCTCGAACTCGGACGCGGAATCCGCGGCACCATCGGCCACACTCAGCCTCGCAGGCTTGCTGCCCGAACGGTGGCTGAACGCATTGCGGAGGAAGTCGGCGAGAGCCTCGGCGAATCCATCGGATACAAGGTTCGCTTCACCGACCAGTCCTCGGAGTCGACGCTCGTCAAGCTGATGACCGACGGCATCTTGCTCGCCGAGATCCAGCGCGACCGCATGCTCAGGCAATACGACACACTGATCATCGACGAGGCGCACGAACGCAGCCTGAACATCGACTTCATCCTGGGCTACCTCGCACAGCTTCTCCCCCGACGCCCCGACCTCAAGGTCGTCATCACCTCGGCAACGATCGACCCCGAGCGCTTCGCCACACACTTCGCTCGCGATGGCGTCCCCGCTCCGATCATCGAGGTGTCGGGACGAACGTTCCCGGTCGAGATGCGCTATCGCCCACTGTCGGTGGATGTAGGCGAGACAAGGATCGATCTCGACCCGGTCGACGCCACCTGCGACGCCGTCGCCGAGCTGATCAGCGAGGGCGACGGCGACATACTCGTGTTTCTGTCCGGTGAGCGAGAAATTCGCGATACAGCAGATGCGCTGCGCGACAAGCAGCTTCGCGGCACCGAGATCGTTCCGCTGTACGCACGACTGTCAGCCGCCGAGCAGCATCGCGTGTTCACCCCGCACACCGGTCGCCGGGTCGTTCTGTCCACCAACGTCGCCGAGACGTCACTGACGGTCCCCGGAATTCGGTACGTCGTGGACCCGGGGACTGCACGGATCTCCAGGTACTCGTTGCGGACGAAAGTGCAACGCCTGCCCATCGAGCCGATCTCCCAGGCCTCGGCCCGCCAGCGTGCCGGTCGATGCGGTCGCGTCGCGGACGGCATCTGCATTCGCTTGTATTCGGAGGAGGATTTCGAGTCACGTCCTCAATTCACCGAACCCGAGATACTGCGCACCAATCTCGCCTCGGTCATCCTGCAGATGACGGCGTTGGGGCTCGGCAAGATCCAGCAGTTCCCATTCGTGGAACCGCCGGACCCACGAAGCATTCGCGACGGAATCGGCTTGCTCGAAGAGCTAGGTGCAGTGAAGCCTGCGACGAAGGACGGCGAATCGGAGCTGACCCCGATCGGGCGGGAGCTCGCGTCGCTTCCCGTCGATCCGCGGATGGCACGGATGCTCGTCGAAGCCAACAACACCGGGGCTCTCGCCGACGCCCTCGTCGTCGTATCGGCCCTGTCCATCCAGGATGTTCGAGAACGTCCCGTCGAGCACCAGCAGGCTGCGGACGAGAAGCACGCCCGGTTCGCCGTCGAGAACTCGGACTTCCTGGCCTACGTAGAGCTGTGGAAGTACCTGCGCGAGCAGCGCAACGACCTCTCGTCCAACCAATTCCGCCGAATGTGTCGCAACGAATATCTGCACTACCTCCGCATTCGCGAATGGCAGGACCTGCACGGTCAGCTCCGCCAGATCACACGCGGATTGGGCTGGACGATTCCGGACTCGCCGACTACGCCGGTCGCGCTGCACCAGGCTCTGCTGTCCGGCTTGCTCTCTCACATCGGGCTGCGAGAGGGAGACAAACGTGAATTTCTCGGAGCCCGTGGGACTCATTTCGCGGTGTTCCCTGGATCCGGACTGTTCAAGAAGCCGCCGCGCTGGGTGATGGCAGCAGAACTGGTCGAGACCGGCCGGCTCTGGGGACGGATGGCAGCCAGAATCGAACCGGAATGGGCGGAACGCCTTGCACCGCATCTGGTCAAGCGCACCTACTCGGAACCTCACTGGTCCGTCAAACGCCAATCGGCCATGGCATACGAACGGGTCACCCTCTACGGCATTCCGCTCGTCACCGGACGGCCCGCGAACTATCACACCATCGACGCCGAAGCCTCGCGTGAACTGTTCATCAGACATGCTCTCGTGCAGGGCGAGTGGAAGACTCAACACCCATTCTTCCACCGCAATCGCGAGTTGCTCGACGACGTCGGCGAGCTCGAGAACCGGGCGCGACGACGCGATATCGTGGTCGACGACGACGCCCTGTTCGACTTCTACGATGCTCGCATCGGCGCGGAGGCAGTGTCGGCGCGCCACTTCGACACTTGGTGGAAGAAGACCAGACGCACCAAGCCCGATCTGCTCGACTTCACGGCGGCCACCGTCGTCAACCCCGATGCCGCGTCGGTACTCGGGGGCGACTACCCCGACGCGTGGCGTCAGGGCGACATCCAGTTCCCGCTCGCCTATCAGTTCGAACCGGGTGCGGCCGCCGACGGTGTGACCGCTCGGATTCCGATCGCGCTCCTCGCCCAAGTTCAACCGGTCGGCTTCGATTGGCTCGTGCCAGGCATGCGATCGGAGCTCGTGTCGACGCTGATCAAGTTGCTACCCAAGGCTCAACGCCGCAACGTCGTCCCTGCACCGGACTTCGCCGCCGCAGCTCTGGCAGCGATGACACCACGCTCCGAACCGGTGACGACCGCGCTGGCCCGCGAACTGTCGCGCCTCGGCTCGTGCCGAATAGACCCGAGCGACTTCGACCTCGACGGACTACCCGCGCACCTGAAGATGACGTTCGTTGCAGTGGACACGGACGGACAAATACTCGGATCAGCCAAGGATCTCGTCGAGCTGCGGAAAGCGCTCGCGCCCAGAGTCACACGCGAGGTGGCCAGCGCAGTCGGCGGCGCCGAACGTGCGCCGGCGTTGGCATGGACCTCGTCGAGCCTCGGCACGCTCGACGAGACAGTCACCAAATCTGTCGGCGGACAGACGGTCACAGGTTATCCGGCACTGGTGAAGGAGAACGGGGGCATCGCAGTACGCGTTCTGAGCACACCTGCCAGTCAACGTGCCGCGATGCGCGACGGCACCCGTGCGCTCCTGCTCCAATCGGCGCCGCGCGGAACGAAAGCTCTGATCGCGGGCATTCCGACCCGTGAGCGTCTGGCGCTGGGACAGAACCCGTACGGCAGCCTCGACGATCTACTCGAGGACTGCCGTGCGAGCGCCGCCGACGAGTCGATGGACGCACATGGCGGACCGGTTCGATCTCCGGAGAAGTTCGCAGCACTGTCCAGAGCCGTCAATGCCGAGATCACCGACCGCACGTCGAGAATCCTTGCCCTCGTTCGACCGATCCTTGTCGAAGCACTCGGGCTACGCGCGATACTGGACACGACGCAGGGTGACGCTGCCGACGATGTGCGCGAGCAACTCGCCGGGCTGGTCTTCGACGGGTTCGTATTCGAATTCGGCTCGGCACACCTTGCGGAAATTCCGCGCTACCTGAACGCCGCATCTGTCCGACTGAACGCCCTACCGAGCAGCGCCGGGCGGGACGATGCAGGCATGGATGTTCTGGACCGGGTGTACGAAGCCTACGACCGGTTGCTGAAATCGCTGCCGGAGTCGCGACTTCACACCAAGCCCGTTCTCGACATCTTCTGGATGATCGAGGAACTGCGAGTCGGGCTGTTCGCCCAGAGCATTCGCACGGCCTACCCGGTCTCGGAGAAACGAGTACTCAAGGCTATCGATGCTGCTGGCCGGAACTGAGCTCGGCGAAACTAGTCGACCGAGGACGACTCGCGGTGCGCACGAAGGTCTTGGATTTCCTTCTCGAAGTCTTCGGCCGAACTGAAGGATCGGTACACCGACGCGAACCTGAGGTATGCGACCTCGTCGAGATCCCGCAACGGACCGAGGATTGCCAAACCCACCTCGTGGCTGGGGATCTCAGCGGAACCTGAGGCGCGAACTGCGTCTTCGACCTGCTGGGACAAAAGGTTCAACGCATCGTTGTCCACGTCGCGGCCCTGGCACGCCCGCCGGACACCTTTGACGACCTTGTCCCGTGAGAAAGGTTCGGTAACGCCGCTACGCTTGACGACTGCAAGCACCGCCGTTTCGACGGTGGTGAATCGGCGGCCGCATTCCGGACACGATCGCCGTCGACGGATTGCCTGCCCCTCGTCGGCTTCACGCGAATCCACCACGCGAGAGTCCGGATGCCTGCAGAACGGGCAATGCATGTGTGCGCCTCCGTCGTAGCCGTCGCACGCTCCCCGATCACTCCCGAGAGGTGCAGGCTTCGAGGATACTCGGAGCGTCACGTAGGCAACTCGATCGCCCAGCAAGCGAGGCGCCTGGCGCGACGGAGCGACCGTCTGAGTTGCCATGAACGTCGACTACGGCAAAGCAGGAACGGTAAGCAGCTGACCCTGTTCGACTGTGTTTACAGCAGGAGTGGATGCCGAGTCGATCGAGGCCGCGCGAAGATTCGCCACTGCGACGAATCCCAGAATCACCAGCGCAGTAACCAGGACGCCTACCACCATTGCTGTCCACGAGATCTTCTCGTCACGGTGTGCCCGGTCCACGCAGGCACCGGACGACCCGTGTGAACCGCCCTGTGGGGCAGCGCCGAGAACGTAGCGCCGACGCTCGTGCGTCGCGCGGCGTCTGTTGCGCACAGGCGCAGCAACCTGGGTGCGGTGATCGGTCAAGAGGCGGTGGTCGGTCAAGAGGCGGTGGTCGGTCAAGATAGTCATCGGAACCTCCGTGGTGTCGAACGCGATCGAACCCGTTATTCGATCAGGCGTTCGATGAACGCTTGTTCGAAGTTCTATCACGCGACTCCGACAAAGTCAGCAGAAAACGCGACACGGATCGAACAGATGTTTGATCACGAGGCATTTTCGGGCTAGATTCGTGTCAGAAACCACACGTCACATCCACCCCACGCGTTCAGGCGGTCGAAATTTTCATCCGCTACACATTGTCGAGACCGCGACGAACGCGCGTACGACCAGGAGGACCCACGAATGAAGGACGAGACCTCGTCAGGGTCGGCGAAGTCGACGACCAAGTCGGCAGGAAAACCGGCCGCTGTCCCGACCGCGAAAGCATTCGAGGGCGAAGGCACCGATATCAACGCCGGCCTGACCGAACGTCAGCGCAAGGTCCTCGAAGTCATTCGGGCGTCGGTCACCGAGCGTGGATATCCACCCAGTATTCGTGAGATCGGCGACGCGGTGGGTCTGACCTCGACCTCGTCGGTCGCACACCAGCTCCGCACGCTGGAACGCAAAGGATTTCTTCGTCGGGATCCGAATCGTCCGCGAGCTGTGGACGTCCGAGGACTCGACGAGGTACAGGCCGACCACGCGGCAGCTGTGGCCGACGGCTCGGCCCCGGACGGAGATCAGCTTCCGACGCCGACCTTCGTACCGGTGTTGGGAAGAATCGCAGCCGGCGGACCGATCCTCGCCGAGGAAGCGGTGGAGGATGTGTTTCCACTCCCCCGCGAGCTCGTCGGGCAGGGTTCGCTGTTTCTGCTCAAAGTCGTCGGCGAGTCGATGATCGACGCAGCGATCTGCGACGGCGATTGGGTGGTCGTCCGGCAGCAGAGCGTAGCCGACAACGGCGACATCGTGGCCGCGATGATCGACGGCGAAGCCACGGTGAAGACCTTCAAGCGCAGCAAGGGCGATGTGTGGCTGATGCCGCACAACCCACTGTTCGAGCCGATTCCGGGCAACGACGCTGCCATTCTCGGCAAAGTCGTAACGGTGATGCGCAAGCTCTGACCCGATACGAGAACGGCCCGCAACCAGAGGAGTTGCGGGCCGTTCTCGTATTGATCGAAGGTTACAGATCGAGTCCTCGACCGATGATCTCCTTCATGATTTCGGTTGTACCGCCGTAGATCGTCTGCACACGAGAATCCATGTACGCCTTGGCGATCGGGTATTCTTTCATGTAGCCGTACCCACCGTGCAACTGCAGGCACCTATCGATGAGCCGGACCTGGTTCTCTGTCGTCCACCATTTCGCCATGGCGGCTTCCTGGACTGTGAGCGTTCCGGCGTTGAGCAGTTCGATGAACTTGTCGACCATGATTCTGGTGGCCGTGGTCTCCGTCGCGAGTTCTGCGAGGACGAACCGTGTGTTCTGGAACTTGCCGATCGACTTTCCGAAAGCCTTACGGTCTCGGCAGTACTGGATCGTCATGTCCAGTGCAGACTCCATCGCTGCCGCGGCGACCACCGCAATCGACAGCCGCTCCTGAGGCAGATTCTGCATCAGGTAGATGAACCCCATGCCCTCGTCGCCGAGTAGGTTCGCAGCAGGAACTCGAACGTCGGTGAAGCTGAGTTCGGCGGTATCTTGCGCTTTCATGCCGATCTTGTCGAGATTGCGACCTCGCTCGAAGCCAGGCATGTCGCGCTCGACGACGAGGAGGCTGAAGCCCTGCGCGCCCTTCTCGGGGTCGGTACATGCGACGACGATGATGAGATCGGCATTGATACCGTTGGTGATGAAAGTCTTGGAGCCGTTGAGGACCCACTCGTCGCCGTCGCGCACCGCACGAGTCTTGATGCCCTGAAGGTCGCTACCGGTGCCAGGTTCCGTCATGGCGATCGCCGTGATCAATTCGCCCGAGCAGAACCCGGGTAGCCATCGCTGCTTCTGCTCGTCGTTCGACAGATCGATCAGGTACGGCGCGACGACGTCGTTGTGAAGTGTGAACCCGATCCCGCTGTACCCGCCGCGGGTAGTTTCCTCGGTGAGGATGGCGTTGTAGCGAAAGTCCTTGACCCCGCCGCCGCCGAACTCCTCTGGCACTGCGGTTCCGAGGAATCCCTGCTTACCTGCTTCGACCCAGACGTCGCGGTCGACGATGTTCTGCTCCTCCCACCGCGCGTGATTCGGAGCGACATGCTGGTCGAGGAATTTGCGGTACGACTCGCGGAAGAGATCGTGCTCCGGTTCGAACAGTGTGCGGTCCACTAGATTCACTCCTTCGATGCTGTCCAGTACGAAAACTGGCATTAGGAGAACCCTACGACCACCCCGCGGACCTGGTCGATGACCGAGCCGTGCGTGATCGGTGACCGAACTAGCGAGCAGTTCGACGGTTCAGGGCGCGCATCACTGGATACCCCACGAGAATTCCGACCGAACCCCAGGCGATTCCGCCGAGTTCGACCGAACCGATCGTCAGCGTCAGGTCGCCGATCCCTGCCACCAACGCGGCAGCGACGACGGTGAGGTTCACCGGATCGGTGAAGTCCACCTTGCTGTCGGTCCAGATACGTACACCCAGCAAGCCGATCAGTCCGTAGAGAACCAGGGTTGCTCCGCCGATGACCCCGTCGGGCACGGTGAATACCAGGGCACCGAACTTCGGCGAGAAGGCCAGCACGATGGCAGTTGCAGCAGCGACCCAGTACGCGGCGGTCGAGTAGACCCTCGTGGCCGCCATGACACCGATGTTCTCGGCGTAGGTGGTCGTACCCGATCCGCCTGCGGCACCGGCGAGTGTCGTCGCCAGACCGTCGGCGATGAGTGCGTCGCCGGCGAGGTCGTCGAGTGACTTGCCGGTCATCGCCGAGACGGCCTTGACGTGACCGACGTTCTCGGCAACGAGGACTATCACCACCGGCAATGCGATGAGTACGACAGACAGTTCGAACGTCGGGCCGCGGAACTCCGGAATCCCGACCCAGGAGGCCGCGCGCATCGCGTCGAGCTTGGCCGGGTCGATCTGTCCGATCACGGCGGCGAAGATCCAACCGAGGATGACGCCGACGAGGATTCCGAGGCGCCCGACCAAACCGGGACCAGCAACGGTCGCCACCACAATCGCGAGCAACGTGACGACTGCAACCAGCGGCTGAGCCTCGAAGGACGAGGTTGCCGCAGGAGCCAGATTGAGTCCGATGAGCACCACGACTGCGCCTGTGACGACGGGCGGCATGACGGCTTCGATGACTCGGCCGCCGGCGAACTTCACGATGAAACCCACAGCTGCGAGCACGATTCCGACGGACATCACAGCGCCGAGCTGTGCTGCCGGACCATCTGCCTGCGCGGCACTCAACGGCGCGATGAACGCGAACGAGGAGCCGAGATAGCTCGGAATTCGGCCGCGCGTAATGATCAGGAAGAGCGCGGTTCCGATGCCCGAGAACAGCAACGTGGTGGTGACCGGGAACCCGGTAACCGTCGGAACGAGCAGGGTCGCACCGAACATCGCGATGACGTGCTGCATACCGATCCCGATGGTGCGCGGCCAAGTCAACCGCTCGTCGGGTGCAACCACTGCGCCCGCAGAGGGCGTTCTACCGTCCCCGTGCAGGGTCCATCCGAAATTTCGACTCACAAGGAAGCGATCCTAGTGCGAAGCCGAATCCGCAATGCAGCCAGTTCGATACAGCAGTCAGTTCAATACAGCAGCAGCGGCAGCACGCGCTGCCGTGGAACTGTCCGTCTTCAATGCGGCGGCCGCAGCGTCGATGCACTGTGCCAGCGTCACCGAGGACAACTTCGCTCCGACATGAGCCACCGCCGCCGAGGCCGCCGACAGGGACGTGACGCCGAGACCGACGAGAACGCACGCCAACAGCGGATCTGCAGCTGCCTCGCCGCATACTCCAACCGGCTTTCCTGCTGCGGCACCCGCCTTGGCGGTGTGAGCGACGAGCGCTATGACGGCGGGTTGCCAAGGATCGGTCAACGATGCGAGCTGCGAGGACATCCGGTCGGCCGCCATCGTGTACTGCGCGAGGTCGTTCGTGCCGATCGACAAGAAGTCGACATGCTCGAGGATGTGCTCGGCGAGAAGCGCCGCGGCTGGAATCTCGATCATGACGCCGGGCTTCAAACCGCGGGCTCGCGCATCGGCGGCGAACGCTGCGGCTTCCGCCGCGGTAGCGATCATGGGCGCCATCACCCATGGAGACGATCCGGTCGCTGCAGCGGCAGCGGCGATGCCGTCGAGCTGGCGGTACAGAATTCCTCTGTCCTGCTCTGCAATTCGGATACCGCGGATCCCCAACGCTGGGTTTGCCTCGTCGGCATGGTTGGCGAACCGAAGCGGCTTGTCCGATCCTGCATCGAGGGTGCGGACGACGACCTTGTGTCCGTCGAATGCCTCGAGAACCTGCCCGTAGATCTCGGCCTGCTCGTCGACGGTCGGCTCGACATCTCGGTCGAGGAAGCACAGTTCGGTGCGGAACAGTCCAATTCCGGCGGCCGCGGTCTTGCGGGCGGCTCGCGCACCGGCACCGTCCTGGACGTTGGCGAGAATGTCGACTGCATGACCGTCGGACGTCGACCCCTGACCGGTCCACCGAGAGACGCGATCCAATTCGGCACGGTCTGTCTCTACGGCGTCCGCAGCAAGTACGGCGTCCGGCTCGAGAACGATGTCCCCGGTGATTCCGTCGACGACCGCCGACGTTCCCTCCTGCACGTCGTCGAGGCCCGCTACGGCAACAACGCACGGTATCCCCAACTGACGGGCGATGATCGCAGTATGACTCGTCGGTCCGCCCAACGACGTCGCGAGCCCGACGACGAGGGTCGCATCGAGGCCTGCAGTGTCGGCCGGAGCGAGATCGTCGGCGAACAACACCGATGGAACGGTCGGTGTCGGCACACCTGGTTCGGGGACTCCGAGAATCTCGGCGATCACACGGTCGCGAATGTCGCGCAGGTCCGTCACGCGCTCGGCCATCAGACCGCCCAGTTTCTGGAACATAGCTGCGAACTTCTCGGTGGCAGCATCCGTCGCAGACGTTGCCGGAGTGCCGGCGGAGATCAGCTTCTCCGCCGCCTTGAGCCATCCGCGGTCCTGCGCCATCGCAGCGTTCGCCGACAGCACTTCGGACGCCGCGCCGGTGGCAAGCTCTGCCCGGCCGCGGAGACGGCCTGCAACCACCGACGCCGCCTCCCTGAACCGTTCCAGTTCGGTGCCACGCGCAGCCTCGTCGACGACCGTGGTGTCGACCGGTACGTCGGGACGGCGGCCTGGTCTGATGACCGGGCCGAAGCCGATGCCAGGTACGACAGGGGTGCCGTGCAGCATCGAAGCACCCGACAGCGGCGTCCCGGTCCCCTGTGTCTCCGCTCGTAGCGATCCCGTCATGCGTCCTCCTGGAACTCGAATGTGATGTCAGCCGGACTGTGATCCTCCGACTGAAATCGAACTGTTGTGACTGAGATTACTCTTTGCTCTTGACATGTCAACAGATACGGGCGTAAAACAACATAAACCAACATAGTTCAGACGGGAGGCGCAGGTGTACGCAGAAGAACGGCAGCGGTCTATTGCGGAACTCATCACTTCCTGTGGGCGGGTCTCCGTGGCCGACTTGTCTGCGTCCTACGGCGTGACTACCGAAACGGTTCGTCGAGATCTCGCTGTTCTCGACCGGCTCGGCGTCGTACGTCGCGTGCACGGCGGCGCGGTGCCGGCTTCGGCACTGACAGTCACCGAACCCGGCGTCGGCGAGCGCGAATACATTCGCGCCGAGCAGAAGGACGCCATCGCCGCCGCGGCTCTCGACTATCTGCCGCCATCCGGAGGCAGCGCAGTACTCGATGCGGGAACGACCACAGGTCGACTCGCAGCTCTGCTCGGCGATCGAGAACTCACCGTCATCACCAACTCGGTTCCCATCGCCGCGCGCCTCGCACTGTTCGGTGGCGTCAACCTACGCATGCTGGGCGGTCGAGTTCGCGGCACGACGCAGGCCGCAGTCGGGGAGGAAGCACTGACGGCACTCGCATGGCTGCACGTGGACGTGGCATTCATCGGGACGAACGCGCTCAGCGTCGGCCATGGCTTGTCGACTCCCGACAGTGACGAGGCCGCAGTCAAGCGAGCCATGGTTGGCAGCGCCAATCACGTCGTGGTGCTGGCGGACTCGTCCAAGATCGGCCGCGAGCATCTCGTGAGCTTCGCGCACGTGGACAACATCGACGTCCTCGTCACCGATTCGGACATAGACGAAACAGACCACAAGAGTTTGACCGACAACGGAATCGAGGTGGTGATCGCATGATCGTCACACTGACGGCCAACCCGAGCATCGACCGCACCGTGATGCTCGATTCCGAGATGGTTCGCGGCGGTGTGCACCGAGCACGCGGCGCGGACAGCGACCCCGGGGGCAAGGGCGTCAACGTCGCACGGGTACTGACGGCGTCCGGAGTTCAGGCGATGGCGGTACTGCCTGCCGCCGAGCACGATCCACTGCTGGAGGCCTTGACGACGAAGGGAGTTCGCTACTGCGCCGTTCCGACGGCTGCGCTTGCCCGCACCAACATCACCGTCAGTGAACCTGGCGGCACGACTACCAAGATCAACGAGCCGGGCCCCGAGCTCAGCGACGTGACTCGTGCTGCGTTGTTCGCTGCGATCGTCGATCTCGGCCGGGACGCGACATGGGTCGTTCTGTCCGGTTCCCTTCCCCCCGGCGCCCCCGTCGATTGGTACGCCGAACTGGTGACGGCTCTGCGGGCGACGCCGTGCAAGGTCGCCGTCGATACGTCCGACGCACCCTTGCTCGCCCTCGCGGCGTCGTTTCCCGCGTCCGCACCGGACCTGATCAAGCCGAACTCCGAGGAACTCGCGCAGCTCACCGGAGTCGACGGTGACGAGCTCGAACGTGCTGCCGCAGCGGGTGATCCGACTGCTGCAGTCGATGCAAGTCGCATTCTGCTTACACGCGGAGTCGGAGCAGTTCTGGCAACCCTGGGGAGCGCAGGCGCCGTTCTGGTCACCGGCGAGGGGGCTTGGTTCGCGACGCCTCCGAAGATCGACGCGATCAGCACCGTCGGCGCAGGTGACTCCTCGCTCGCCGGCTACATACTCGCCGACATCGAACGGAGTGCACCCGAGGACCGAATCCGCCGCGCCGTCGCATACGGCACAGCTGCGACCGCTCTACCCGGCACCACCCTTCCCACCCCCGACCAGGCACATCCCGAATCCGTAGCGGTACGAGCACTCGATCTACACGTCATTCCGTCCACCACTCCCCGATCCTCGACACTCTCCTAGGAGCAGTCATGTCCACACCGACCAACGATCCCGCGATCATCGCGGAGGAGCTCATCCTCCTCGATGCGGATCTCGGTGAGTCCAAAGATGCTGTCATCTCCCGACTCTCCGAACTCCTCGCCACGGCAGGCCGTGCCACCGACGCAGGTCCGCTGCGCGACGCGGCACTCGCCCGCGAGGCCCAATCAGCAACCGGCCTGCCGGGCGGCATCGCCATTCCCCACTGCCGTGCCGAGGCCGTCGTATCGGCATCTCTAGGATTCGCTCGACTGAATCCGAAGGTCGACTTCGGAGCTCCCGACGGCCCCGCCGATCTTGTCTTCCTCATCGCCGCTCCGGCGGGCGCAGGATCCGCGCACATGAAGCTCCTCTCGAGCCTCGCTCGTGCGCTGGTCAAGCCGGAGTTCGTGACCGCTCTCCGCGAAGCTCCGAGCGCGGCCGACGTCGTGGCCCTGGTCGACGGTGTCATCAACCCGGCTCCGAAAGCCAAGCACGCTGTTCCGGCCGCATCGGCCTCCGCAGCGAAACCGGCAGCAACCGAAGCAGCACACGAGGCCGCTGTCGACGATGCTGCTGTAGACGATGCACTGAAGCACATCGTGGCCGTCACGGCCTGCCCCACGGGCATCGCGCACACGTACATGGCTGCCGACTCGCTCGTCGCCGCCGGTGAACGCGCAGGCGTCACGGTCCACGTCGAGACGCAAGGCTCCAGTGGAAGCACTCCCCTCGACCCCGCATTGATCGCCAGTGCCGAAGCCGTCATCTTCGCCACCGACGTCGGTGTGAAGGGCAAAGAACGGTTCGCCGGAAAGCCGGTCATCTCCTCCGGCGTCAAGCGCGCCATCAACGAGCCCGACGTCATGGTCACCGAGGCTCTGCGCGCATCGAACGACCCGAACGCCGCACGGGTGTCCGGCACCGCAGCTGCTGCGGGCGGAAGCTCTTCGAGTGCAGGCGAACTCGGGTGGGGCACGCGAATTCGTCAGATCCTGCTTACAGGCGTCAGTTACATGATCCCGTTCGTCGCGGCGGGCGGTCTGCTCATCGCTCTCGGCTTCCTCGTCGGCGGCTACGAGATCTCCAGCAACGCCGAAGAAATCGTCATCAACAACTCGATCACCGCGCTACCCGACGGCGGTATGCGGGCTTATCTCGGAGCAGTCCTGTTCCAGATCGGCGCGCTGTCGTTCAGTTTCCTGGTTCCCGCGTTGGCGGGCTACATCTCGTACGCCATCGCCGACAGACCAGGTTTGGCACCAGGCTTCACCGCAGGTGCTGTCGCAGTGCTCGTGGGCGCCGGGTTCATCGGCGGCCTCGTCGGTGGTCTGATCGCTGGTTTCGTCGCTCTGTGGATCAGCAAGTGGAAGATCCCCGCTGTTCTCCGTGGACTCATGCCGGTCGTCATCATCCCGCTGTTCGCCACTCTGATCGTCGGTGGCCTGATGTTCCTCGTACTCGGCAAGCCTCTCGCCGCCATCACCAACGGACTTACCGACTGGCTCAACGGACTCAGCGGAACATCGATCATCATCCTCGGCATCATCCTCGGACTCATGATGTGCTTCGACCTCGGCGGACCGGTGAACAAGGCCGCGTACGCGTTCGCCACGGCCGGGCTGTCGGTCACCGACGTCGCCTCGCTCCGAATCATGGCCGCCGTCATGGCCGCCGGAATGGTTCCTCCGCTCGCCATGGCACTGGCCTCGCTCGTGCGTCCCAGGCTCTTCACCGAAGCAGAACGTGAAAACGGAAAGGCCGCTTGGTTCCTGGGCGCCGCGTTCATCTCCGAAGGCGCAATTCCGTTCGCCGCCGCAGACCCACTGCGGGTCATCCCGTCGATGATGGCGGGCGGGGCGTTGACCGGCGCGCTCATCATGGCAACCGACGTGACCCTCAGCGCTCCGCATGGAGGCCTGATCGTCTTCTTCGCCATCGGAAAGTTCCTGTGGTTCCTGGTCGCGCTCGTTGCGGGAACGCTACTCTCGGCCTTCCTGGTCGTGTTCGCAAAGCAGTTCGTCAAGGGTAAGAACGCTCCCACCGACGAAGCACTCGACCCCGATCTCGTCACCGCCTGATCCAGCCACCACCTGATCTCTTCACATATCACCTAGGAGCAGAGAAATGCCAAGCACCACAGTCACCGTCGGATCAGCTATCGGCCTGCACGCTCGTCCGGCCGCTGTCATCTCGGAAGCCGTTGCAGACGCCGGCGTCGATGTCACACTCGCCGTCGACGGCGAAGAGCCGGTGGATGCCGGCTCCGCTCTGATGATCATGACCCTCGGCGCCACCAAGGGAACCGAGGTCACCGTCGAAAGCGAAGACCAAGCGACCCTGGACAAGATCGCGGCGCTGGTGGCATCGGACCTCGACGCCTGACGTCGCTCGGCTACTGCTTTCGGGCACGTCCGAACGTGTAGAGGATCGACGCGAACACCAGCACCCCGGCGCCGGCCAACGCACCGAACGTCCATCGTCCACCCGATGACGTCTCGGTCGGAGCCGGCGCCGGTGGCGGCGACACCAACGATGTTGCTCCGACCAATCTCTCGATCGGCGGCAGCTGCCCGCCGGCAGCTTCGGAAGCGACCAGGAGTGCGCCGTCGTTGTCGAAGGCGACAGCCTCTCCCTGCGGTTGAGCGGGGAGCGCAACGACGATCGGATCACCCTGCACGGCCTGAACGAAGTCTCCGTCGGCGACGGAAAACAGGTACACGTCGTTGTAGGTGCGTACCGCGACGGTGGTTCCGTCGGTGCTGACGGCGCCGCCCGTTGCCAGCATCGAGCCGGTGATGAAGGGCGGGCCGCCCGGAGTATCGGTCCCTTCGAACGGCAGGTCACCGACCTTGGTCAGCGCCGTCGGCCCTGGCGAGGGCAGTTCACTCACCGTTGCATCACTCTCGGGCACGTACACACCGCTGCCTCCCGACGGCTCCTTCGTCACGATGACCGGACGCCCTCCGGGCTCGATCAGGAGAGTCTCCGCGTCGTGAGGACCGTCCGGGTAGACGAGTCGATACAGCTCGCCTTCCCCGGTGGCAGGGTCGATCCGGGTCAGCGCCACCGTATCCCGGCGACGCAGATTGTCGCCGACGTCGGCCAGCCACAGCTGTCCGTCGTGCGACGCGAGATCCTCCACGTCGTACGGATCGACGGGGACATCGATCCACCGGGTCACCGCGCAACTCTCGTCGAGAACCGCAACTCGATGATCGGTTCCGCTGTCGCCGATCGCGTACAGCACGCCATCGGTGAAGGTGAGGCCGGAGAGCTCGTCCAAAGCCGGATCGGTCGGCGTGCAGTAGGTGTCGAACTGTTCCTGACGTACATCAGGTCGATCATCGGCGGCAGCGACCGCGGGTACCAGCATCAATACACCGAGCATCCCGGCTACGACGAACGAACGCATCGAATTCAGGCAGGCGCAGTCTCGTAGGCGAAATCCGTCAGAACCGACGCGAGCGCCGTCGGGACCCGCGCTTCCACGCGCGTGCCATCCGCCTCGTGAGACGACTTCGAGATCTTGCCCTCGGTGTGTATTCGAGCCACCAAGTCACCTCGGGTGTACGGCACGAGCACGTCGACCTCGGACTCCGGCCAGGCGAGGATATCGCCGAGGTGATCGCGAAGTTCATCGATGCCCTCGCCGGTACGAGCAGATACGAAACGTGCACCCGGCAGCAACCCACGAAGCTGGGTCAGCTGAACCGGATCCGCCGCATCGATCTTGTTCACGACGATCAGCTCGGGCGGCATCGCCGAATCCCGTTCCTTGACCACATCGGCAATGACCTCACGTACTGCCTTGATCTGGTCGGTCGGCAGCGGATCGGACCCATCGACGACGTGAAGCAGAAGGTCCGCGTCGGTGACCTCTTCCAGAGTCGAACGAAACGCCTCGACCAGCTGCGTCGGTAGATGTCGGACGAACCCGACGGTGTCGGTCAGCACGACGGCGCGCCCATCCTCCAGCGTGGACTTGCGCGATGTCGGATCGAGCGTTGCGAACAATGCGTTCTGTACGAGAACACCTGATCCGGTGAGCGCATTGAGCAGACTGGACTTACCGGCATTCGTGTATCCCACGATCGCGATGGACGGGACGGTGCTCTCCATGCGTCGTTCGCGCTTGGTGTCCCGAGCCTGCTTCATTCCCTTGATCTCGCGGCGGAGCTTGGCCATCCGCTCGCGAATGCGCCGACGATCGGTCTCGATCTTCGTCTCACCAGGGCCACGGAGGCCGACACCGCCGTTACTTCCAGCACGGCCACCTGCCTGACGCGACATCGACTCGCCCCACCCGCGCAGCCGGGGAAGCATGTATTCCATCTGAGCGAATGCGACCTGCGCCTTGCCCTCGCGAGACGTCGCGTGCTGGGCGAAGATGTCGAGGATCAACGCCGTCCGGTCGATGACCTTGACCTTGACGACCTTTTCCAGCGCATTGAGCTGGGCAGGCGTGAGTTCGCCGTCGCAGACGACGGTATCGGCACCGGTCGCCAGCACCACGTCTCGCAGCTCGTGTGCCTTGCCGGATCCGATGTAGGTCGCTGAATCAGGCTTGTCTCGACGCTGCACGAGCGCGTCGAGGACTTCCGATCCTGCCGTCTCGGCAAGAGCGGCGAGTTCGGCCATGCTGCTCTCGACCTGTGCGGCGGTGCCGGAGGTCCAGACACCGACGAGAACTACTCTCTCGAGCCGGAGCTGGCGGTATTCGACCTCGGTGACGTCGGCGAGCTCGGTGGACAGCCCGGCGACGCGCCGCAGAGCAGTCCGCTCCTCTAGCTGCATGTCACCCGATGACGGGTTCGAGTCCTCGTCGACGTTCGATGCGGCGATGGGTGATCGGGCAATGCGCCTCGACCACGCTTCGGATTCCTCGCGCGTCCACGCGGAGCCGCTGGCAGTCTCGTCGGCTGCTGAATCCTGTCGTTCTGAATCCGTTATCTCGTCAATCCTTCGATGTGGGAATCACACGATTCCTGGTTGTCTTGTTCCGTCGCCTTCCATGATCCACGAAAAGCCCAGCGTGCGCACGTAGGTTTTGTCTCAGGCGAGTTCGCGCCACCAGTCGTCGCCGATCGTGCCGGTCGCCACCAGCACCGAGGGGCCACGCAATGTGGCACCCGAATCGTCGATGGACACGGTGACCTCACCGCCCGGCACCCCGACGACGACCTGCCCCGAGTCCTGTCCCTCGTACGACAGTGCTGCCGCAGCAGCAGCCACCGTGCCGGTTCCACACGACCGGGTCTCACCGACGCCGCGCTCGAACACACGCATATCCACCCGACCGAACTGCAACCTCGTCAGAATTTCGACGTTGGCACCGGCGGTGAAGAAATCGGAGTCGAGCTCGGGCGCCGCGGACAGGTCGAGAGCGCGCAACGATGCGCTGTCGACCGACGGATCGACGCATGCCAGATGCGGATTTCCGACGTCGATACCGACCCCTTCGAAGCGTCTCCCCGCGAGCGTGGTCGAGCTGGCACCCATCAGGTGCACATCACCCATCGAGACGGTGACATCGGCGGTGGTGTCGTCGAACTTGTGCACGATCACAGGACGGGCTCCTGCCCGTGAGCCGACAACGAACCGATCCTCGGTCTCCAGCCCGGCCACCCGAAGGTAGTGCGCGAACACACGAACGCCGTTGCCACACATCTCGGCGATGCTGCCATCGCCGTTGCGGTAGTCCATGAACCAGTCCTCGGCGCCGACATCGGCAGGCAGCCGGTCGAGAACTCCGGCATCGCGCAAAGCACCTGCCCGCGCGACGCGAAGGACGCCGTCGGCACCGAGCCCGCGTCGGCGATCGCACAGAGCCGCCACGCGTGGGCGAAGAAGTTCGATCTTCACGTCCGGATCGTGCAGGACGACGAAGTCGTTCTGCGTTCCGTGGCCTTTTGCGAAGTGCATTCTGTGAATTCTACGGTCAGACCTCGACTGAGAGCGCAGCTAGTCGTGCAGTGTGGACAGCGCCGAATTCAGCAGCGCCGGATCGGCGCCGTCGAGCCAGTGCACACGAGGGTCCCGGCGGAACCACGAACGCTGGCGCCGCACGTACCGCCTGGTGCCGATGAACGTGCGTTCCTGTGCGTAGTCCAGGTCACACGTGCCATCGAGAACGTCGAGCACCTGCGCATATCCGATGGCACGTGAGGCGGTGACTCCCTCTCGCAATCCAAGGTCGACCAGGGTGCGGACTTCGTCGACGAGGCCGCCTGTGAACATGGATTCCGTCCGACGCGCGATGCGCTCGTCCAACGCGACGGTGTCGCGATCGACGCCCAACATGCGTGTGGCCCACCGTGGCTCTCCGATGGTCGGCGCCGATGCCGCGAACGGCGCCCCCGTGAGCTCGACGACTTCGAGCGCTCGAACCATGCGCCGCCCGTCCGTAGGCAGGATCGATGCTGCGGCATCGGGGTCTCGCTGCTGCAGAGCCCGGTGCACTGCATCGGTTCCGCCCTCGGCGAGAACCGCTTCCCAGCGCGCTCGGACAACCGGATCGGTAGCCGGGAATGCCCACTCGTCCAGCAGAGATTGGACGTACATCATCGAACCGCCGACGATGATCGGCACCTTCCCTCGCGCCTGAATGTCCTCGACATCGGCTACTGCGGCGTGCTGGTATCGAGCAACCGTCGCGGTCTCGGTCACGTCGAGGACGTCGAGTCGGTGGTGTGGAATCCCCCGCCGCTCCGCCGGTGTGAGTTTGGCGGTGCCGATGTCCATGCCGCGGTACTGCTGCATGGCGTCGATATTGACGATTTCCCCGTCGAGGCGTTCCGCGAGGTCGAGTCCCAGATCGGACTTTCCGGTGGCGGTCGGACCAACGACCGCGATCGGCCTGATCTCCGTCACCGAAGTACATCCCATGTTCCGACGAAGTAGCCCACTCCGAACGGAGCGCCTCGGTACAGCGTTCGGGTGTCGAGCCGATCGGTGCCCACAACGCCGGCGAGCGTCTGCCAGGCCGCGACGGATCGAGCACCGACGTCGTGACACAGTCGCCGGTCCAGCGTGGCCAGTGTCTCCAGATCGGCCGTGGCCAACGCGTCGTCGATCTGGGCTTGCACGTGCGCCGCCCGGGAGTCGAAGGACCCCGGGGCCTTTTCCGTCAACGTGGTTGCGCCGTCTCCGATGACCAGCAGTCCCCACACTCGCCCGTCGCTGTCCATTTCCTCTCGCAGTTCGCGTCCGAGGCGACGGCACTCGGTCTCCTCCGCCGTCTGTTCGACGAGCCGGACGTCGACGACGATGCCGGGCGCTGTCTGTCCCCGCAGCCAGCCTGCGATCAGAGCGGCCAGTGGAAGTTCGGGGTCCGAAGCGCTCGCTCGGGGCGACAAAGCGACAGCGACGTCCACACCGTAACCTGCAAACGTGCCGGACAAGGTCGGCGCGATACGGCTTCGGCGGTCGCCGACACCGACCGCCACCCACAAGTCCGCCGCTGCGGCGAGGAACCTGGCGGCCTCCAGCGACGCGGCCCGTACGTCAGAGGCTTCGGCGGCGCCGCCACCGGTCAATTCGGGCACCAGAAGGGGCGGGGACGGCACCAGGGCCACAGCACGAAACACAACACCAACGCTAGCCGGTCGAGCGATCGCAGCCGACACACCAGGTAAGAATCAGCAGACGAGCACACCTAGTCCGGCTACACCTGTTTGAATGGTTCGATCGGTCGACACCGAGTTAACGGCAGCCGTGACGCGCGGCAGAGATGAGGAACAATGACCGATCCCAACGACACCAACACCGGAGCACCGAAGCCCGCAGCTCCAAAACCCGGTGGCCCGAAACCCGGCGGCTCGAAGCCCGGCGGGTCCGCCCGCCCTGTGGCCAAACCTCATCCGGTGTCGACTCATGTGGGAACGGTCACGGCCGCACTTGCGCCGCCCAGCGATCCGAGCAAGTTCGGTCGCGTGGACGATGACGGGACCGCCTGGGTCATCACCGCCGACGGCGAACGGCAGATCGGTTCATGGCAAGCAGGCGATGCCGCCGAAGGTCTTGCGCACTTCGGGCGACGGTTCGACGACCTTTCCACCGAGATCGCGCTGCTCGAAGCCCGTCTCACCGCTGGCTCCGGCGATGCCAAGAAGACCAAGGCCGCAGCTGTTGCACTCGCCGAGACGCTGCCCACGGCGGCGGTCATCGGTGACATCGACTCGCTTGCCGAGCGGCTTCGGCTCGTCATCGAGCACTCGGATGCGGCCGCGGCGGTTGCGCGGCAGGAGAAGGAACTCGAGCGGGCCGCACATACGGCTCGGAAGGAAGAGCTGGCAGCGGAAGCCGAGCAGATCGGCAGCGAGTCGACGCAGTGGAAGCACGCTGGCGATCGACTTCGCGAAATACTCGACGAATGGAAGACCATCCGCGGTGTCGACCGGAAAGTGGACGACGCTCTGTGGAAGAGATATTCCAAAGCCCGAGAGAACTTCAACCGTCGCCGCGGTGCTCACTTCGCCGACCTCGACCGGGAACGAGGTGCCGCAAAGACACGCAAGGAAGAGCTGGTGACCCAGGCCGAGGCCCTCTCGGCGTCCACGGACTGGGGTCCGACGGCAGCAGCGTTCCGCGACCTGCTTACCGAATGGAAAGCCGCTGGTAGAGCGCCACGGGACGCCGACGACGCACTCTGGAAGAACTTCAAGGCCGCCCAAGACGTGTTCTTTGCAGCACGCAACGCCGCTGCATCCGAACGCGATGCCGAGTTCGAGGCAAACGCCGTCGCCAAGGAAGAACTCCTCGCGAAGTACGGCAACATCGATCCGAGAAACAACCTCGACGCTGCCCGCTCGGCACTGCGCGATCTCCAGGAGAAGTGGGACGCACAAGGCAAGGTTCCGCGCGACAAGATGCAGGAGTTGGAAGGCAGACTGCGCGCGATCGAGAAGTCAGTGTCCGAAGCGGTCGACGCCCAGTGGCGGCGTACGGACCCCGAAGCTCTGGCCCGCGCCGCTCAGTTCCGTGAGCGCGTAGCCCAATTCGAGGAGCAGGCAGCGAAGGCGACAGCAGCAGGCAAAGACAAGGACGCCAAGCGCGCTCTCGAACAGGCTCAGCAGTGGCGGGAATGGGCCGAGGCAGCCGAAGGGGCTGTCGAGGAATTGTAGAGAACGGGAGTTGTAGAGATCAGGGCTTGCGGTCGGTGGGTCGGCCTAGGACAGGTCCGGCCCACCGCGAGTCTTGTTCCGCCTCGGCTGACGCCGCCCGTCGACGTTCCTGAGCGTCCAACTGCGCGGTGGTCTTGTTCCATACCGCTTTGAGCCATTGGAATGTGAGCGCCACTACCAGGATCCAGCCGAGCACCAAACCGATGCCAGGGCCGCTCGCCGTGGAATCCGCGGGCAGCGTCTGCCTCGACCAGATCGACAGCATCCCGAAGACCGATGCAATCGCAGATCCTGCGAGCGCAATCCAGGCCAGCGCCCAAATTCTGGTCACGAGCGCAAGCACCGATGCGACCACGGCGAACGCCGTCACCAACCACACGAAGACCCGCGACGGCAGCGCAATCGCGTCGGCCAACGCGGCGTCGTTGCCGGACAGGACATCGAAACCACTGACCGAACCGGTGTGCGGCAGGGCGAGAGTCAGGAGCAACAACATCACCAGAACAGCGACGACCACCGCGCGCACGCCGGGATCGATCTCCGAGTCGATGGTCTTCTCGGCCCGGTCGTAATCGGGCGCCTGGTGGTCTGGGATCTGGTGGTCTGGGGTCTCGGGAGTCATACCGTGCATCCTGTCGTTTCGGGCAGCGGGGCGGGCGCGCCGACGGACGGCAAACCCAACCCGACACCGATGGGAGCCGTTTTCGGCACTGTTCCACGCTCGAATGCGTCACCGGCAGACGTACGGCGGTGCGACGCGACCCCGGCATCGGCGATGAGGTGGTAGGGCGCTGCCGCCGTGATAGTGGTGGTGACGATGTCACCGGGTCTGATGGCGGCCAGCTGATGTTCTTCGGCACGGAAGTGCACGAGGCGTCCGTCACGCGCTCGCCCGCTCTTGCGGTGAGTCGCTGCATTCTTGCGTCCCTCACCCGTCGCCACCAGGATTTCGACGTCGGTCCCGATCAGAGCGCGGTTCGCGTCGAGGACGATCTCCTCCTGGAGCGCGATCAGCCGGTTGTACCGTTCCTGAACAACTTCCTTGGGCACCTGGTCGTCCATGTCCGCGGCAGGAGTACCCGGCCGCTTCGAGTACTGGAAGGTGTACGCGTTCGCGAACTTCGCGCGCCGCATCACCTCGAGAGTCTGCTCGAAGTCTTCCTCGGTTTCCCCGGGAAAACCGACGATGATGTCGGTCGTGATCGCAGCGTCCGGCATCGCGAGACGGACCTTGTCGATGATGCCGAGGAACTTGCTCTGGCGGTACGAGCGGCGCATTGACTTCAGAATGCGGTCGGAGCCCGACTGCAGCGGCATGTGCAGTGTCGGGCAGATGTTCGGCGTTGTCGCCATCGCTTCGATGACGTCGTCGGTGAACTCCGCTGGGTGCGGCGAAGTGAACCGCACTCGCTCGAGACCGTCGATCGCGCCGCACGCTTTCAGCAGCGACGCGAATGCTCCTCGATCGCGTGGCAGCTCCGGGTCCGCGAACGATGCCCCGTATGCGTTGACGTTCTGGCCGAGAAGAGTGACTTCGAGGACACCTTGGTCGACCAGAGCCTGGACCTCGGCCAGGATGTCGGCCGGTCGACGGTCGATCTCCTTGCCACGCAGTGCAGGCACGATGCAGAAAGTGCAGGTGTTATTGCAGCCGACCGAGATGGACACCCACCCGGCGTACGGTGATTCGCGTTTCGCCGGCAATGTCGACGGAAAGGCCTCGAGCGACTCCAGGATCTCGACCTGGGCTTCGTCGTTGTGGCGCGCGCGCTCGAGCAGAGTCGGCAGCGATCCGATGTTGTGCGTGCCGAACACCACATCGACCCATGGCGCCTTTTTCACGACCGTGTCGCGGTCCTTCTGTGCGAGACATCCTCCGACGGCGATCTGCATACGCGGATTGCGTGTCTTCGCCGGTCGCAGCATCCCCAGGTTGCCGTAGAGCTTGTTGTCCGCATTTTCGCGCACCGCGCAGGTGTTGAACACAACCAGGTCCGCATCGGTGCCGCTCGAGGCAGGGATGTAGCCGGCTTCCTCGAGTAGACCAGCCAGCCGCTCCGAGTCGTGCACGTTCATCTGGCAACCGTGCGTTCGAACCTCGTAGCTTCTCTGGGTAGTCAGGTCACTCGTTTCCACCTCCCCAGGGTACGGCCCGGCCAGCACACGCCACGCCCGGGATCCGCCCCGCCCTGGGCCGATACCGACCATCAGTAAAGTTTCCATTACATAATCCGAATTGTCGGGTGAAAAGCGCTGCCGACAACCAAACTACGAATAGGGTTCTGCCCTATGACGCACGCCACCGACGCGCCGGCTTCCGGTGCTCTTGCCGATCGACCCCACATGATCTCCCTGAAATCGGTAGACAAGCATTTCGGTGATCTGCACGTCCTCAAGGACATCAATCTGGACGTACCCGCTGGGCAGGTCGTCATCGTTGTCGGTCCATCCGGGTCGGGAAAGTCGACGCTCTGCCGCACGATCAACCGCTTGGAACCGATCGACTCGGGAACCATCGAAGTCGACGGATCAGTACTTCCCGCTGAAGGAAAGGCCCTGGCGGCGCTTCGCGCCGACGTCGGCATGGTCTTCCAGTCCTTCAACCTGTTCGCGCACAAGACGATCCTCGAAAACGTGATGCTTGCACCGCAAAAGGTACGCAAGCTCAAGAAGGACGAGGTCCGCAAGTCGGCACAGGCGCTTCTCGAACGGGTGGGCATCGCCAACCAGGCCGACAAGTACCCAGCGCAGCTCTCGGGTGGACAGCAACAGCGCGTTGCCATCGCTCGATCGTTGGCCATGAACCCCAAGGTGATGCTGTTCGACGAGCCGACATCGGCCCTCGACCCGGAGATGGTCAACGAGGTGCTCGACGTCATGACCTCGCTGGCCAAAGAAGGTATGACAATGCTCGTGGTCACCCACGAGATGGGCTTTGCCCGCAAGGCAGGCGACCGCGTCATCTTCATGGCCGACGGGGCCGTGGTCGAGGACACCGATCCCGACACGTTCTTCACATCACCCGAATCCGATCGCGCCAAGGACTTCCTGGGCAAGATCCTCGGTCACTGAATCGACAGCCGGACCCACGCACTATTCCCCGGAACCGCTTTTCCAAGCAGCATTCTTCGCAGAAACAACATCGCAGTAACAACATGGAGGAACTACCAGTGAGAATCAATCGCCCGCTCCGCATCGCAGCCGGACTCGCCGCACTGGCCGTAGTCGCCACCGCATGTGGCGGCAACGAGGAACGAAGCGTCTCCTCGAGCTCCGAGGGCGGCAAGCTCATCGTCGGAATCAAGTACGACCAGCCCGGCCTCGGGTTGCGCAATCCTGACGGCACCTTCAGTGGTTTCGACGTCGAGGTCGCCAAGTACGTAGCGGGCCAGCTCGGAGTTTCCGAGGAGAACATCGAGTTCAAGGAAGCACCGTCCGCGCAGCGCGAGACTCTCATCGAGAACGGTGAGGTCGACTACATCGTCGCCACTTACTCGATCACCGACGCCCGCAAGGAAAAGGTCGGATTCGCCGGACCGTACTTCGTTGCAGGACAGTCGCTTCTGGTCGCCGATGGCAACACCGACATCACCGGACCCGACACCCTCGCAGGCAAGAAGCTGTGCTCGGTCACCGGCTCGACCCCGGCACAGAAGATCGCCGAAGAGTACCCCGACGTCCAGCTTCAGCCGTTCGATACTTACTCGGCGTGCGTCGAGTCCCTCCGAAACGGTGCAATCGACGCCGTCACGACCGATGACATCATCCTTGCCGGTTACGCCGCTCAGTACCCGGGCGAGCTGAAGGTGGTCGGCGAGCCGTTCACCACAGAGAACTACGGAATCGGTCTCGCCAAGGACGACACCGACGGCCGGAACCAGATCAACGACGCCATCGAGGAAATGGTCGCCAGCGGTGCATGGGAAGAGGCCTTCAACGAGACCGTCGGCGCTTCCGGCTACCAGCTGCCTGCCGAGCCCGTCGTCGACCGCTACTGACGCTTCGCCCCCACGTCGGGTGCACCGAGTGCACCCGGCGTGACCGGCCCGCTCCAGCCGATTGGACACCCTACCTTGAACCTATTGAGCAAGTACGGCGATCAACTCGTCGACGCGTTCATCATGACGATAAAACTGACGGTTCTGTCCGCGATCGGCGCACTGATCATCGGTACGATCATCGCGGCGATGCGTGTGTCACCGATTCCGGTCGCACGCGCGATCGCTACCGCATATGTCACTGTCTTCCGTAATACACCACTGACACTGATCATTCTCTTCACCTCGTTCGGTCTCTACCAGACGATGGGTGTCGCTCTTGCTCCGGATGACTCGCCGACGTTTCTCGCCGACAACAACTTTCGGCTTGCCATCCTTGGTTTGAGCGTCTACACCGCCTCGTTCGTGGCCGAGTCGCTCCGGTCCGGTATCAATACCGTCCCGGTCGGGCAAGCCGAAGCCGGTAGATCTCTCGGCATGACCTTCACCCAGAACATCACGATCGTCGTACTCCCCCAGGCATTCCGTGCAGTGATCGGTCCACTGGGAAGTGTGTTGATCGCGTTGACCAAGAACACCACCATCGCGTCGGTCATCGGTGTGGCCGAAGCGTCACTGCTGATGAAGACGATGATCGAGAACGAGGCGGCAATCTTCGCTGTCGGTGGACTCTTCGCCCTCGGCTTCGTCATCCTGACGCTTCCGACCGGACTGTTGTTCGGGTACCTCAGCAAGCGATTGGCGGTGAAGTGATGAGTAACGCCGTAGCCGTTCTCTACGACGTTCCTGGCCCGAAAGCCAAGGCGCGATATCGAGTCCTTTCCGGTGTGGTCCTTCTGATCTCCCTCGGAATCGCCTTCCTCATCTATCTGGCTCTCGATTCCAAGGGCCAGCTGACAGCAGCGAAATGGGAGCCGTTCGTCACGTCCAGCACGTGGACGACGTATCTTCTTCCCGGCATCCAGGGAACACTGGTAGCCGCTGCACTGTCCATCGTGTTCGCTCTGGTACTCGGGGCGATTCTGGGCATCGGCAGGTTGTCCGAACATCGGGCGGTGCGAGCGGTCAGCGGTGTCTTCGTGGAGTTGTTCCGCGCAGTCCCCGTGCTGATCCTGATGATCTTCCTGTACGCGGTGTACGCCGAATACGAAGTCTTCAAGGTCCGCTACCTTGCACTCGCTGCGGTCGTGACCGGTCTGACTCTGTACAACGGATCAGTCATCGCCGAAATCGTTCGTGCCGGCGTCAATTCGCTGCCGAAGGGGCAGACCGAGGCTGCATCTGCGCTGGGCATGCGCAAAGGCCAGGTCATGCGGATCGTGTTGCTGCCGCAGGCCGTCACCGCGATGCTGCCAGCGATCATTTCGCAGATGGTGGTCGCCCTGAAGGACTCGGCGCTCGGTTATCTGATCGGGTACGTCGAAGTTGTTCGCGCCGGTCAGCAAGTCGGCGCGTTCTACGGCAACTACCTGCCTTCGCTCATCATCGTTGCGGTCATCATGATCGTCATCAACTCGCTGCTCACCAAGCTGGCGACGGTCGTCGAAGGACGTATGCGTCAGAAGAAGCGCAAGACCGGTGGAACGGTAGTGCCCGCACAGGACTTCGGCGGAGGACCGGCCGGAGCCGCATAGTCGAGATGGGGATACGAAACGAGGCCCGCAACACCGTGAAGGTGTTGCGGGCCTCGTGTATTCGACGACGAACCTAATGGGACTTGATCGGCGAGTCTTCGACAGTAGCGAAGTTAGTCGGAGAAAGCTGATCACCGAGCCGCTGGTGGGTGATCACTATATGGCCCCGGAGAGAAGATCGACTCCTAAGGTTAGATCGTGGCCCCACCGGCCGGCGAGGGTTCCCAGAACGCTGATGGGGTGTCGTGCCAGTCGAGCACTGATCCATTAGGTCGCCGTCCGGATCCCTCGAGGCTCACCGCCAGTGACCGAAACGGACGTGAGGAGAACTGCCCGTGATTTTCGTAGGAGACGACTGGGCCGAAGACCACCACGACATCCACGTGATGAACGCCGACGGAAAACGTTTGGCGTCCCGCCGATTACCCGAAGGTCTGGCAGGCATCAGCGGGTTTCACGACGTGGTGGCCTCCCATGCCCGCGAACCTGCCGACGTCGTCGTCGGCATCGAAACCGACCGAGGCATGTGGGTATCGGCTCTGCTCGCAGCTGGATACACCGTCTACGCGATCAACCCGCTCGCCGCCGCACGCTACCGAGACCGCCACCACCTCTCGGGTGCGAAATCCGACGCCGGTGACGCCAAACTCTTGGCCGACCTGGTGCGCACCGACCGACACAACCACCGCACCATCGCCGGTGACACCGCAGACGCCGCCGCGATCAAGGTGTTGGCCCGCGGGCACCAGAACCTGATCTGGTCCCGCAACCGACAAATCAATGCACTGCGCTCAGCGCTCCTCGAGTACTACCCCGCCGCACTCGAAGCATTCAACAGTCTCCACCACCGCGACGCGGTCGCCGTCCTCTCGCGTGCCGCCTCGCCCGCCGAAGCGGCACACCTGAGTGCAGCGAGCATCCGAGCGATACTGAAAAGGGCAGGGCGGCAACGCAATATCGAATCACGAGCTGCAGAGATCCAAGCTGCGCTACGCACCGAGCACCTCGCAGCACCGCCGCCCGTTGCGGCTGCATTCGCGGCCACCACCCGCTCGGCGGTAGCGCTGATCGCGGAACTGAACCGTCAGATCGGCGACCTCGAAGCCGAACTCGCACGCCATTTTGAAGCACACCCGGACGCCGACATCTACCTCTCCCTGCCAGGACTCGGTGTCATCCTCGGCGCCCGGGTGCTCGGTGAATTCGGTGACGACGTCAACCGGTACACCACCGCCAAGTCTCGCAAAAATTACGCCGGAACGTCACCGCTGACGATCGCGTCCGGCAAAAAACGGGCCGTTCTGTCCAGGCACGTGCGCAACCGGCGGCTCTACGACGCAATCGACCAATGGGCATTCTGCGCCATAAGCCAAAGCCCGGGAGCTCGCGCGTTCTACGACCAACACCGCACCGCCGGGGACCTCCACCACCAAGCACTCCGCGCGCTCGCCAACCGACTCGTCGGACTACTGCACGGCTGCCTACGACATCGCACCAAATACGACGAACACATCGCCTGGGCACACCGAACTGAACAACAACCCACCGCCGCTTGACAAATTACGGCCCTGGGATGTCTAACTCGGGTGGACGATCACCCGAAACGGTCACCGTCGAAGTCTTCGGTGTCGGCGCCTAGCCTGTCCAGTTCGGTCTTGACCACTGCAAATGCCATTCCCTGCGGGTATCCACGGCGGGCGAGCATTCCTACCAGCTTTCGCACTGTCTTGTCGCGCTCCGCGCGAGCATCGGGAGCATCGGCGTCGGGCAGGGACAGCGTTCGGCACTTCTTACGCACCAACTCGGTTGCACGCCGACGCTCGTCCTCGGAATCGATTTGTTCGAGCGCCGCCGAGGAGTCTTCGATGCTCACGCCTTTGTGTCGGAGTTCGCGGCTCAGCGCTTGCTTGCCTTTCCCCGCATAGACGTGGCGAGAACGCACCCACTGCTCTGCGAATGCACCGTCATCGACAAGCTTGGCGGCTGCCAGCTTGTCCAGTACCGCGGCGGTGACAGTGGGCGTGAAGCCCTTTTTGGCCAGCCGCGTCTCGAGCTCGTGCCGGCTTCGAGCGCGGTCGGTCAGCAACCGAAGACAGGCATCCTTCGCCTGTGCTTCGGTGCCGCCACCTTCGGGTTCCGGTTCCGGTTCCACGAACAGCTACCCCTGACTAGAACTCGACAGGTGCGGCCGCGTCTTCGGTAGCCGTCACGTCGGCACCGATCTGCAACTTTTCCATGATCTTCTTTTCGATCTCGTCACGTACATCCGGGTTTTCGAGCATGAACTTACGGGCGTTCTCTTTGCCCTGGCCGAGCTGATCACCGTCGTACGTGAACCAGGAACCTGACTTTCGGATGAAGCCGTGCTCCACGCCCATGTCGATCAACGAACCTTCTCGGCTGATGCCCTTGCCGTAGATGATGTCGAATTCTGCCTGCTTGAACGGAGGCGCAACCTTGTTCTTGACGACCTTGACGCGCGTGCGGTTGCCGATAGCGTCGGTACCGTCCTTGAGCGTCTCGATACGCCGGATATCCAGGCGAACGGACGCGTAGAACTTGAGAGCTTTACCACCCGTTGTTGTTTCGGGCGAGCCGAACATGACACCGATCTTTTCACGCAGCTGGTTGATGAAGATCACCGTGGTGCCGGAGTTGCTCATGGCACCGGTCATCTTACGCAGCGCCTGGCTCATCAGACGAGCCTGCAGGCCGACGTGACTGTCACCCATCTCGCCCTCGATCTCGGCGCGCGGCACGAGAGCCGCCACCGAGTCGATGACCAGAATGTCGAGGGCCCCCGAGCGGATGAGCATGTCTGCGATTTCCAGCGCCTGCTCACCGGTGTCGGGCTGCGAGACCAGCAGCGCATCGGTGTCGACGCCGAGCTTCTGGGCGTAATCGGGGTCGAGGGCGTGCTCGGCATCGATGAAGGCGGCGATGCCGCCTGCGCGCTGCGCACTGGCAACGGCATGGAGCGCGACCGTCGTTTTCCCCGAGGATTCCGGGCCGTAGACCTCGATGACACGTCCACGAGGCAAACCACCGATACCGAGCGCGACGTCCAGCGCAATGGAACCGGTGGGAATGACAGCAATCGGCTGACGAACCTCGTCGCCGAGACGCATCACCGATCCCTTGCCGAAGTTCTTGTCGATCTGCGCAAGTGCGAGATCGAGCGCTTTGTCGCGATCGTATGCAGCCATCGTGATCTCCTAGTGTGTCTCGTTCAGCCTGGCGCTGATCTGTGTTGTCGGTAACGGTAGAGCCAGGCACCGACAAGTTGTTCTCTCTCGTCGATGCGCACTCCGCTCTTCCTCCAGACCGCAGTCCAGCCGAATGAGTTCAGCATAGGGGAACACGTGTTCGATTACATCACCCGACGCGCCGACACGCCGAAACTTTCGTCACCATCGAGAGCGGGGCACATCGAACTCCTTGCAGAGGGCGCGCCACACGTCGCGAGGATCCACACCTGCTTCGATCGCCTCGGCGCCCGTATTTCCGTCGAGACTGGTAATGACGTGATCGACGAGGATGGAGTCCCCCCGCATCTGTCCGAACTCGTCCACGAGCAGTTCACGGAATTCAGTCAAGCGCACTACCCAACCGTACCGCGACACACCTCAACCGGATCCTCGACGTCGCCGGAGCCTGCTTCGGCGACGGACGCAGCCTGCGTATATGACGGATCCTTCAGTACTCTCCGGACCGCATCACCGATCGACTCGGGACTCGGCGGGCGAACCACCACGGCACTTCCTTGCCGCGCGGCACGATTGGCCAGTTCCCACTGGTCACCGCCACCGGGGACGGCCACTAGCGGAACGCCGTGTATCAGCGACTTCGACAGCAGTCCATGCCCGCTTCCACAGACGACCACATCGGCCCGACTCAGAAGCTCGTCCTGTCTCCCGAGCCCGGCGGCCGCCCAACTCGGCAACACCGCCGGTGGTTCGTCGAGCATCGACGCCACCACTCTGGCACCGCTTCCGTCGAGTCCTCGAAGTGTCATCTCCAGCATCCCCTCGGCACCGGTGAATGCGGTCGACGGCGCGACCATCACCACTGGACCGTCACCAGGAGGCACCGCCAGAGTTTCCTCGGTCGGCTCCCAGTGCAGCGGCCCCACAAGATGCGCCTCCGACGGCCAGTCCGGACGCGGCACCTCGAGCGCAGGGATTGTGGCGATCAATCGTGCGGAGGGACCTGGACCCTCTGCGGGCAGCCCGATACCGACCCGGGCGGCACTGCGTTGTGCTCGCCCCTGTGCAATCGACCGGCCGGTCGCCTTCCGCATCAAGGTATCGCGGAGCCGTCCTCGAATTCCGGAGCCGGGTGCCAGCCCACTTCCGATGGGCGGCAACCCTTTCGACGGGGCGTACAGCGGATGAGGAGACAGTT
Organism: Rhodococcus sovatensis; assembly: GCF_037327425.1. Taxonomy (NCBI): domain Bacteria; kingdom Bacillati; phylum Actinomycetota; class Actinomycetes; order Mycobacteriales; family Nocardiaceae; genus Rhodococcus; species Rhodococcus sovatensis. The sequence goes on from NZ_CP147846.1 coordinate 2,386,616, forward strand.
CCACCCAGGGCAGTCCGAGCTTCTCCGCGGCCAGACCACCTCCCGCGGTAAGGATGTCGGAGACCACGAGATCTGCATCCACACTCTTCAGATCGGGGAGAAGTTCGGTGGCGATGAACGCCGCTCTCGAATGAATACGTTGTCCGGCGTCCATGTCGTCGTCTTCCGGGCGCGGCGTGAGCCCCTTGAGCGGACGGGTGTCGATTCCGGTTGCACACGCGGCGTCGACCCATCGGGTGCCGGTGAACAGTACGGGCTCGTCTCCGACCGCGGCGAACTTCAGGCACAGAGCGATCGCGGGAAACGCATGCCCTGGATCGGGTCCGGCCACTACCACTACTCGCACGCAGCTCAGCGTGCCACAGTTTTCACTCGCCGGAGTCCAGGTGGTCGCGAAGGATGGATTCCGCTGCGGACAGGGTTCGGTCGCGATCGGTTCGCACGAGGCCGATCCTCGTTCGTCGGTCGAGCAGGTCACCCACGGTTCGAGCACCTTCATAGCGAACCGAGAACACCAGTTCGGCCGCACAAACCTCGATCCCCTCGGCGATAGGGACCAATCCGTCCGACAGAGTGTCCGCAAGCCTGTGAACGATCCGCGCCTCGGTGCCGTACCGGCGTACGAGCGTCGCCGAGGCCGGTACCGCGGCGAGTTCGGATGCGGTCGCTGCGCCCACGAGCGGAATGGACTCCGTACGCGAGGTCTGCGCGGCGAGCCCGACGGCGTCGAGTGCCGCATCGACAGCGTGTCGAGCCATCAGTCGGTACGTCGTCAGTTTTCCGCCGACCACACTTATCGGCCCGTCACCGTCGGCCAGCACCGCATGCCTCCTCGACACGTCGGCGGATGGTCCTTCACCCGAGCCGAGCAGCGGCCGCAGTCCGGCGAACGTACCGATGACGTCGGCACGAGTCAGTGCCGGAGACACCGCCGTCGCAAGGACGTTCAGGAGGAACTCGATCTCCGGCTCTGTCGGGACCGGAACATCCGGTATGGGGCCCTCCTCCGACTCGTCCGTGAGACCGACATACACACGATTCAGTGGTGCCGGCAACGCGAACACGAACCGAGAGCGCTCCCCCGGAACAGGGATGGCCAACGAACATGTCAGTCCCCCGAACGCCGCTGCGTCGAACACCAAGTGCGTACCTCGACTGGGACGCAACGCGATCCGTGGATCGATCTCTCCCGCCCACACACCGGTTGCGTTGATCACCACCTTGGCGCGCACTCGCGTCGTGTCGCCCGTCGCTTCGTCGCGAAGAATCGCCGAGGTGCGGTCGACGTCGGATGCACTGACACCGGTCAGGATGAACGCGCCGTACAACGCCGCCGTGCGTGCGATCGCAACGACGAGGCGTGCATCGTCGACGAGCTGGCCGTCCCACGACTGTGCGCCGCCTCGAAGACCCTCGCGCAGCACCGTCGGAGCAGCGGCCGCCACGGCGCCAACACCGACTCGCCGGGCAGCGGGCAGAATCGATACCGGTGTACCGGCCATGCTCCGCAGAACATCACCCATCGCCAGCCCCGCGCGAAGCACCGCCTCGCCTGCCGTCGACATCGAGGCGTGCAGCGGCACTATCTGCGCCAAGGGTCGGACGAGGTGCGGCGCGGTCCGAGTCATCAGGATCCCGCGTTCCACGGCGCTGTCACGGGCGATGGCGAACTGACCCGATGCGAGGTAGCGCAGTCCACCGTGGACGAGTTTGGAACTCCATCTGCTGGTGCCGAAGGCCAGATCGTGCTTCTCGACGAGGACGACCTTCAACCCCCTCGACGCAGCGTCGAGGGCGATACCTGCGCCGGTGACACCGCCACCGACGACGAGAACGTCGACAGTGTCCCCCTGCCATACCGACTCCGCCTCACGCCGACGCCTGAACTCGTTCAGCCCGGAATCCCGTGTCCGCGGCGTCCAGGCCCCGGTCATCACAGACCGGGCGGGCGCAGGTACGCATCGACTGCGTACGCGATCTCCGCAACGAGATCGTCACCGGAGATCCGGGAGGAAACCATGTCGGCCGATTGGACAGCGGATTGGACCATCAGCAGCACGACGGTGGCCATACGCATGGGGTCGCCGTCACGAATCGACGAATCCTGCTGACCCATCGACAACATCGGCGCAAGGGTGTCGATGATCGCCGACTGACTCGTTCCGAGACGATGCAGGATATAGGTGGACAGAATGTCCGGATCCGACTCGAGTATCTTCACGAACAGCGGATGCGTACGGATGCTGTTAGCCACCTCGGCCGTAGCGGAGAACAGCTGAGTCCGAATTTGGCTGTCGACACCGAATGTCGGTATAACCGAACCGATCTCGCGAGTAAGGAGGCTGGACACCACCGCACGCGTGTCGGCCCACCTGCGGTACACCGTGGGGCGACTCACCTGAGCGCGACGGGCGATCTCCGCCAGTGTCGTGCGCCTGACACCGTATTCGAGAATGCACGCACGCGCGGCGTCGAGCACCTGATCCTCGACGGTCGACACCGCAGTCGATTGCTCGCTCACTGTGGACACCTCGTTCGATAGACCCGGTTTAGCTCGTCTTTACCCAGGGCATGTTACAAACATGCAAGGTATGTAACACTATAGATCATGCAGGAACTGCCTCCGGGCGAGCTGCCCGTCATGTCGTGGGATGCGTGGGGGATCCCGGAGAATCGTCGTGCGCTGAGCGTCGAAGTCGAGTCCCTTCTTCGCACTGCCCTCGGCATCTCGCCCCATCCTCGCGCGGATTCATCGCAGAATTCGGTGAGGCTGACGCGTTCTCGACTGTCCGTCGAGCGTCGCCACGCATTGGAGGCGATACTCGGCGCTGCCCACGTGTCGACCGAAGACGCTGTGCGGGTCCACTTTCTAGGCGGCAAGAGCACACTCGATCTTCTCGCGCGACGCTCCGGAACGCTCCAGTTCGCTCCTGACGCCGTCGTGTTCCCCGCGAACGAAGAAGAGGTCCACGCTCTTCTTCGGTACTGCAGCGACGAATCCATCGCTGTCGTTCCGTTCGGCGGTGGAACCAGCGTCGTCGGCGGGGTGGATCCGGTACGCGAGTGGTTCGACACGGTGATCACCATCAGTACACGCCGCATGAAGGCGATGACGGCACTCGACGAAGTGTCACGGACGGCGACGCTGCAAGCGGGCGTCACCGGCCCAGAAGCGGAGCAGATGCTCGCCTCGCACGGGCTCTCGCTCGGCCACTACCCACAATCCTTCGCGTTCGCCAGTATCGGAGGGTTCGCAGCCACACGGTCCTCCGGCCAGGCATCCGCGGGCTACGGCCGTTTCGACGACATGGTCGAGTCGATGACCGTCGTGACGCCGATCGGTATCACCGTGTGCGGACGCGCATCCGCATCTGCCGCGGGCCCGGACCTACGCCAGGTCTTCCTCGGCTCGGAAGGAACCCTGGGAATCATCACCTCGGTCACCGTCCGTGTGCACCCGATGCCCGAATGCACCGAGTACCGATCTTGGTGGTTCCCCGACTTCGTCAGCGGCTCAGCGGCATTCCGGGATCTGGCAGCGATGACCGGTAGACCGACTGTCATGAGATTGTCGGACGAGGCCGAGACCGCAGTCAACGGATCGAAGGACGGTGGTTGCATCGCCGTCGCCACGTTCGAGGGCACGAGGGCGCAGGTGGAGGCCCGCGCACACATGGCCGACGGCGTCGTCACCGCACGCGGCGGTGACGTTCGCAGTCCCGAGAGCGCCCGGCGCTGGGAACACGAGCGCTTCGATGCGCCGTACCTTCGCGACGCGCTACTCGACGCAGGTGCGCTCGCGGAGACGCTGGAAACTGCGACAAGCTGGGCAGCGCTGGCGTCGGTTCGGGCAACAATCTCGTCGGCACTCGTCGGAGTGCTGACCGAGGCGGGGACCCCACCGATCGTGATGAGCCACATCTCGCATGTCTATCCAACAGGTGCATCGCTGTACTTCACGGTAGTCTGCGCCACTGCCGAAGACCCGTCGACTCAGTGGCGAACAGCCAAGGATGCCGCCACCCGAGCGATGATGGATCTCGGCGCGACGCTCACACACCACCACGCGGTCGGACGAGATCACCTCCCGTACATGAAATCCGAGGTAGGAACAGTCGGGGCGACACTGCTGCGTGCGATGAAGGTGGCGCTCGACCCTGCAAGTGTGCTGAACCCTGGCAAACTGATCCCGTGACCATCACCGTCCTGACGAACCCCACTGCCGGGAACGGACGTGCAGCTCGGGTATCGGAAGTCGTGGTCGCGCGGCTTCGCGAACGTGGTAGACGCGTCGTCACCATCGAGGGCCGAACACCCGGCGATGCGCTCGAATCGACCAAGCGAGCCGTTCGCGCCGGAACGGACGCGCTCGTAGCCGTCGGAGGTGATGGACTGGTCAACCTGGCGCTGCAAGCCGTAGCCACGACTGCAACACCACTTGCGGTAGCACCCGCAGGAACGGGCAACGACTTCGCTCGCCTTCTCGGCGTGCCACTCGGTGATCCAGCTGCGGCGGCCGACATCGTCGGCGAAGGCAGAATTCGAACCATGGATCTCGGACGGGTCGACGGCAGATGGTTCGCCACCGTTCTTTCCAGCGGATTCGACAGCCTGGTGACCGAACGCGCGAACAGACTGCGCTGGCCGAGGGGGCCGTTGCGTTACAACATTGCGATGCTGTTGGAACTGAGTAGGTTTCGGCCCATTCCCTACCGACTCGAACTCGACGATCTGTCCTTCGACGTCGACGCCACACTGGTGACCGTCGGAAATGGTCCTACCTACGGCGGCGGAATGGCAATCTGCCCCGGCGCGCGTGCCGACGACGGTCTACTCGACGTCACAGTCGTACGGGCGTCGAGTAGAACCCGATTGGTCAGACTCTTCCCCACTCTGTACAAGGGAACTCACATCACCTTGCCCGAGGTCGATACCTATCGCGCAACACGAGTGACTCTGACGGCCCCGGGGATGGTCGCCTACGCGGACGGTGAACGGTTCCCACCGCTACCCGTGTGCGCGGAAGTCGTGCCCCACGCCGTCGACGTGCTGGTGGGGTCGGCGTCCAGGCTCGGACAGTGACGCCTCAGAGCTTCGTCAGATCGCGGTCCGAGCCCGCAGTAATCGCCTTGAACAGCCAGTAGATTCCAAAGACGATCGCGCCGGCCACCGCAACCCAGAACAGTCCCTTGATCACTGTGCCCAGCACTGCGAAGGCGAGCCAGACCAGGACGATTACGCCGAGAATTTTCCAGAACATAGTGTTTCCCTTTCCTTGTGTGATTCGATCCTGGCACGCAAGGACGGTCGAATCACCGATCCGGCACGGAGTTCAGGGAAAGATGGGGGAACACCCTGAGCCGCCGAACTTCAGAGATCCCGAACTTCAGAGATCCCGAACTTCCGAGATCCCGAACTTCAGAGATGCCGACTTCTGATCGCAGCCAACTCCGCGAGCGCACTCGCCCACCCTTCCAGGCGGTCCGTTGCCGAGATCAACTCGGCTTTGCGCCCTGCGACTGCGCTGGACGGTAGTCCGTTGGGACTGGTCAAGCGCGCTGCAGCTGCCACCAGTTCCTCGTACTGATCGACGCCGTTGTCCAATTCGACTGCGGCGGCGGCGATTGTCGTTGCGAGATGACCCGCTGCGCGAGCGCTTCCCTCCGCAGCACGCTCCATGGCGACGACATCGGCGGCCATGTCCGTCAACGCGTGAGCAGCACTGCCGGCCACCTCCGCGGTCTCCGCTACTTCCGCCGGGTCGACGAACTCCGACCGCATCAGGATTCCGGCGAGCTCGTACAGACTCAGCTGCGCACCCGCCAGACGAGACATCGGCTCGAACGCCGCAGAGGATCGGTGCGGCAGTACGGTCTTGGCTGGCCTGGCGGTAGGCATCGGCTGAGCTTTCAAACGCCGGTAGCGACCGAGCGCCAAGACGGCAGGAACCGCGAACACGGCAGCACCGCCGCCGCTCACGATCATCGTCCACTCCGGCGCCGACGCCACCGCAAGTCCAGCAGTGGACGCCGCCGAGACGCCGGACGCACCACCCAACCAGGTACCACGGCGTCTGGCGCGACGAATGCGGCGAATGTGCTTCTGTCGTGGGTCGTTCCAACGCCCTACCGCTTGGACCGCCGACTCCACGGTACGACGAGCAGTGTCCGCAGCGCCGCGCACTACGGACACCGACTCGGATACGGGCATGGCCGACCACGTTCGTGGTCGGCCATGCTGTTTCCTGGTCACGTTCGACTAGTTCTGTGCCGGGGGCTCGGGGGTCGCGTTCGGCGACTTCGCGATGGACGGCTTGGCCGCGGAGGCCGAGTTACCCGACGGCAACGAATCGCCTGCCATCGAGGCCCGAATCTGCTCGAGCCTACTGTGCCCGGCCATCTGTACCGATGCCTGCTGCACCTCCATCATGCGTCCGGACACCGTGTTCTGCGCAAGCTCGGCGGAACCGAGTGCATCCGCGTAGCGACGCTCGATCTTGTCGCGAACGGCGTCCAGGCTCGGAGTGTTGCCAGGTGCAGACAGTGTGCTGTCCATCGACCGCAACGACTCGCTGACCTTTTCCTGCATCTTCGCTTGTTCGAGCTGGCTGAGCAGCTTCGTGCGTTCGGCGACCTTTGCCTGCAGGGCCATCGCGTTCTGCTCGACTGCTTTCTTTGCCTGCGACGCGGCCTGCAGGGACTGATCGTGCAGAACTTTCAAGTCCTCGACGCCCTGCTCGGCGGTCACGAGCTGCGCAGCGAACGCCTCGGCGGCGTTCGTGTATTGGGTGGCCTTGTCGACGTCGCCTGCTGCCGCAGCCTGGTCGGCGAGAGTCACTGCCTGCCGTGCGTTTGCATTGAGCTTCTCGACCTCGTCGAGCTGCCGGCTCAGCTTCATTTCCAGCTGCCGCTGGTTGCCGATCACCGACGCGGCCTGCTGAGACAGTGCCTGGTGCTGGCGCTGCGCGTCTTCGATCGCCTGCTGAATCTGAACCTTGGGGTCGGCCTTCTCGTCGATTTTGGAATTGAAGAGCGCCATCATGTACTTCCAGGCCTTGACGAAAGGATTAGCCATGGGTTGATCCTGCCTCCATCTTGAGCGCCGTGTATCGCGCGTTGGGGGTGCTGCCCGTGCCACGAGAATACTGGTCTGGTCGGTTTGCCGTGCGTATTGATTTCACCCTAGCGGTTGGAGTTCGTGTCGCTGGAGCTCACGCAGCAGCGAGAGCCCGCGCAGGCGCAGGAATTACCACTCTGGTCTCACCGGAGATACGAGGCGACGCTTCTTCGGCGCTGGCCGTGGCTTCCGCTTCGGCTGCTCGCGAGGCGACTGCCCACTCGGACAGGGACACGCTGACATCGCTCATCACATCTGCAAGGGGAACTGCGAGCGCATCGCAGATCGCCGCGAGAAGCTCGCTCGATGCTTCCTTTCGTCCTCGTTCGACCTCGGAAAGGTAGCCGAGGCTGACACGCGCCGTGTTGGAGACTTCGCGCAGTGTCCGGCTCTGTGCAACGCGAGTGCGCCGCAGGCTGTCGCCGAGTGCTTCACGCAATAGCAGCGCCATCTCGCTCCTCCTCGTTCGAATCAGTCCGTCCGAAAGCGGTGAACTGTTCTTGATCTATTCTTCCACTTCGACCATCTGCAGCTACAACGAAGGACGCGGCTGGATTGGTTCCCGACCCTATACCGCCCTGCTCTGCTTCACCCGTCGTAGCAACAACGACACGACCTCTCGGACTGTATCCCTCCTGTCCGCCCTGCGCGTCGGGACCGGCCACGCCGGTCAGCCCGACGGCGCGCCACGCCGCAGTCGAATCGCTTGCACGATGTAGTCGAGGCCGGTGTACACCGTCAGGAAGACGGCCAATCCCATCAGCGTGACCGACGCGAACCGCACTTCATCGGGTAGCGGGAACAGATAGAATCCGATCGCAAAACTCTGAACGAGCGTTTTCACCTTGCCGCCCCGGCCTGCAGGTATGACGCCGTGTCTCAGCACCGCGAAGCGAACCAGGGTGATCCCGATTTCACGTGCCGCGATGACGATGGTCACCCACCATGCGAGGTCTCCGAGTATCGAGAGTCCGATCAATGCCGCACCGATCAGCGCTTTGTCCGCAATCGGGTCGGCCATCTTGCCGAATTCGGTCACCAGGCCGTACTTGCGGGCCAACTGCCCATCGATGCGATCGGTGATGGCGGCGACAGCAAAGACCACGGTCGCACCTATACGCCACCGCGTGTCGTGGCCGTCCCCGACGAACAGCACAACGAGGAAGACCGGAACGAGGGCGATCCGCAGGACGGTCAGGACGTTGGCGATGTTGAGGATCGGCACGTCCTCGGTGCGTCCGGTCACCGAGTTACCGTGCGGGAGCCCCGCGGTCGGTGGCACTCGTGGCGGCGGCACTCCGTCGGTCATACGTGGTGTCCCGGTACGTGGACGGCGCGTGGAGTAACGGACACACCAGAAGAATATCCGTTCACCGGTTGACTACTGTTCACCCCATGACTTCTGCGCCGAACCGGGCGAGTCGACACGACGTCGACGGCGCTTCGGAACCGACTTCGAACAGCACAAGATCTACACACGGCGGCGACGAATTGGTAGTCCGACGAGCGCGCACCTCCGATATCCCCGAGATCAAGCGTCTGATCGACATCTACGCGGGCAAAATTCTCCTGGAGAAGAATCTGGTCACTCTGTACGAGGCAGTCCAGGAGTTCTGGGTCGCCGAGCGCGCTGGGACGGTTCTCGGTTGCGGTGCGCTACACGTATTGTGGGCCGACCTCGGTGAGGTACGCACAGTTGCAGTCGATCCATCCGCCAAGGGTCATGGCGCAGGACATCTCATCGTGGACAAGCTGGTCCAGGTAGCCCGCGAACTGGCGCTGCAGAAGCTATTCGTGCTCACCTTCGAGGTCGACTTCTTCGCACGCCACGGTTTCGTGGAAATAGAAGGGACACCGGTCACGGCCGAGGTCTACGCCGAAATGTGCAGATCGTACGACACCGGTGTCGCCGAATTCCTCGACCTCAGCTACGTCAAGCCGAACACGCTTGGTAATACCAGGATGCTGCTGTCGTTCTGACAGGATTTACCCGTCCACGTTTGAAAATAGCGAAAGAAGAAGAGCTACATGGCACTGTTCGCCGTCCACTACACGTACTCCCCCACCACCACGGACGGGCGAGACACCCACCGTGCGACCCACCGGGCATGGCTCGCGGATCTGCTGGAGCAGAAGGTATTGGTCTCGAGCGGCCCGTACGTCGAGGGAAGCGGCGCCCTCATCATCGCGGAGGGCAACGACCTCGAGTCTGTGCAGCAATTGTTCGCACAGGACCCGTTCGCGATCGAGAACCTCGTGGAGACATCCACGATCACCGAATGGAAGCCGGTCATGGGCGCGTTCGCGTAGGCCCCCACTCCGGCGATTATCGACATTTACCGGGTTTCGTCACCGACGATTCGCAGGCTCCTCCGCGCTGTCGGCCGGATCAATTTGCTGCGGGAGAACATGCCGGAGGATGTCGGCGATGGTGAGAACTCCGATGAAGCGGCCGTCGTCCATGATCGCGGCGAGCTGTTCGCTGTGCTCCCTGGCGAGCGCCAGTGCTTCGTATACCGGTGTCCCGGTGTCGAAAGTCAGAGCGGGTCTAGACACCGTGCGGGCCGGCGTCTGGGCCGAGACGAGCAGGGTGTCCCGCACATGCACCACCTCAGGAACCTCGAATGCGGAATCGAGCAGGAGGATGCGCATGTGGTCGGTGCGCGCTGCCGCCTCCTGTACATCAGCGACGGTGGCGTCGGACGGCGCGGCCGTCACAGGAGTATCCGCAGCGACCAGGGAGCCCACCGTCAAGTGCTCGAGTTCGAGAACTTCGGACAGCTGTGTGCGAAACGACGCGTCCAGGGCACCTACCGAGGCAGAACGCTCGACGAGATGACGAATGGTGTCGACATCCTGGCCTCCCACCGCGGCCCGCTCGACGGGCGTGACCCCACTGGCCGCGACAAGCCTATTGGCCATGGCGTTGACCCATCTCAGCAATGGTCGGAACACCCAGATGAATGCCCGAGATGGCAGTCCGATGAGCTTCGCCGCGAACTCCGGATGTGCGATAGCCCATGACTTCGGGGCCATTTCGCCAATGACCAGATGCAGGAACGTCACCAGTAGCAACGACAGGACGAAAGCTGCACTGCCTGCCAACTGGGCCGGCGCACCCCACGAGGTGAGGCTGGGCCGAGCCATGCATCGACGGCAGGCTTGGTCACCGCCCCGAGCGCGAACGTGCACGCGGTGATTCCCAGCTGGGCACCTGCGAGCATGAGCGTCAGCTCGTGGACGCCTCGCAGTGCCGCGCGGGCGGACCGGCTGGTCGTCGCCTCCACTTCGAGACGATGCGGACGAGACCCGAGCAAGGCGAATTCGATGACGACAAAGAATCCACTGAGCACGATCAACGCAGCTGTGACCGCCACCAAGAGCACAGCGTTTCCCATCACTTCTCCCTCGACTTGCCGGTCTCGGCGCGGATGCCGTCAGGGGGCGGCGTGGGATCCTCATCGAGGTCGATCAGACGCACGACGAGCTCGCTGGGAACATGACGCGAGAGTTCGAGCACCTCGATGTCAAGGGCTCGCCGCCGCGGGTGATCGGTCACCAGTTCGCGGGGGTCCATGGGTAGCTCGATACGCACACTCTGTCCGACGTGCGGCAGTGCACCGGTAGCGAATATCGCAAGACCGGCAATAGTTTCGTAGTCACCCTGAGGAAGTCGAAGTCCGAGCGACCGCTCGACCTCGTCGATGTGTAGATCGCCATCGATCCGCCACGTGTTGTCTTCATCTGCTGCGATGGCGGAGACCGGCTCGACATCATGTTCGTCGGTGAGCTCGCCGACCAATTCCTCCGACAGATCCTCCACGGTCAGCACTCCGGCGAACCCGCCGTATTCGTCGACGACACACGCGAGTTGAGTACGAGCCCGGCTCAGGTTGGCCAACGCATCCGGCAAGGACATCAGAGAGGGAAGAACCAGCGGCGGCCGCATGAGGTCCTCGACCACCGTGTCGGCATCGACTCGATGACGCAGCAGGTCGGCCAGCTCGATGACACCGAGGGGTTCGTGGCCTTCGGAGACCACCGGGTACCGCGTGTGACCCTTGGCCATGAGCGCGCGCACGTCACCGACACCGGTACCGGGTGAAACTACGTTCGTCAGTGCCCGCGGAATCATCGCGTGCTCTACCGTCCGATCCGGGAAGTCCAGTATGCGATCGATGAGCACCGACAGTCGTTCCGGAAGATCGCCGCTGTCCCGGGCGTCCGCGACGATTCGCTCAAGGTCCTGCACTGTTGCTGTGGTGTCGAGATCGTGGACCGGTTTGACGCCGAGCATCTTGAGCAACACGTTGGCCGACTGGTCGAACACCACGATCAACCAGCCGAACACCGTGAGGTAGATCGATGTAGATCGCGCGAGGCCGCGCGCCATCCGCTCGGGGCTGGCAATGGCCAGGTTCTTCGGGTACAGCTCACCGAAAATCATCTGGACCACGGTCGCCACGACCAGAGCGAGAACGGTTCCGATCGACACGCTCACCGGCGTCGGCACCCTATCCCACCCAGCAGCGTACCCAGCGACTCTCCGACCAAGGGCTCGGCGACGTAGCCCACGAGCAGACCGGTGACGGTGATACCTAGTTGGGCACCCGACAGCATGAACGAGGTCCGCCGCGTCACCTTCAATGCCCGCTGCGCCGACGCATCACCAGCTTCGGCGCGCGTCTCGAGCTTGACGCGATCGACCGACATGAACGAAAACTCTTGCGCTACAAAGTAACCGTTCGCGGTGATGATAGCCAGGATGACGATGATTCCCAGCAACAACACGACGAACGCCATGATCATCGCGCCGGTCTCCTCATCTCAGGACACCGGCCGGCACCGTCGCCGAAAACCCGCACAGCAGGCGACCCCCGACACCCGACGCGAGCAGCCTCGTCCGACGGCCCGGGTCTGTCGGAGGATCTACCCATCAGGGCTTCTCACACTCCACACTCGTCAACAACGGGGCAATGGCCTGGTACCGATTATTCCCTACTTTCGCGTCCTGGGTGGCCCACATAGTCCTGTTCACGCACAGGCATGCGAGCCGCGCTACTCGTCGTCCGACGGAGCCTCGTCCGGATCACCGCCGCGGATCGACCACAGCAGCCCGTCCAGTTCGTCGGGCTTGATCAGCACCTCGCGCGCCTTGGAACCTTCGCTCGGCCCCACTACCCCTCGGTTCTCCATCAGATCCATCAGCCTGCCGGCTTTGGCGAAGCCGACGCGAAGCTTCCGCTGCAGCATCGACGTCGATCCGAACTGACTCGAGACGACGAGTTCGACAGCTTGCAGAAGCACGTCGAGATCGTCGCCGATATCCGGATCGACGTCCTTCTTCTCCGACGCTTTGGCCGCAGTGACCGTCTCGTTGTAGTCAGGTTCCGCCTGGTTCTTGGCGAAATCGACGACAGCCGAGATCTCCTCGTCGGTGATGAACGCACCCTGCAACCGGGTCGGCTTACCCGCCCCCATGGGCAGGAACAACGCATCGCCCATACCGATCAGCTTCTCCGCGCCGCCCTGGTCGAGAATGACGCGCGAGTCGGTCAGGGAGGACGTCGCGAACGCCAGACGCGATGGCACGTTCGTCTTGATCAGACCGGTCACGACGTCTACCGATGGACGCTGCGTCGCGAGGACGAGGTGGATTCCCGCCGCTCGCGCTTTCTGGGTGATGCGGACGATCGCGTCCTCGACGTCGCGTGGGGCCGTCATCATCAGGTCGGCGAGCTCGTCGACGATTGCAAGGATGTACGGGTATGGACGGTAGACGCGTTCACTTCCGAGTGGCGCGGTGATCTCGCCGGATCGGACCTTCTTGTTGAAGTCGTCGACGTGCCGGACCTTGTTGATCTGCATGTCCTGGTAGCGCTGTTCCATTTCCTCCACGAGCCACGCCAGCGCCGCCGCCGCCTTCTTCGGCTGCGTGATGATGGGTGTGATCAGGTGCGGAATGCCCTCGTAGGGCGTCAGCTCGACCATCTTGGGGTCGATCAGGATCATCCGCACTTCGTCCGGCGTCGCGCGTGCGAGCAACGAAACGAGCATGGAGTTCACGAAACTGGACTTGCCGGAACCGGTGGAACCGGCAACCAGGAGGTGCGGCATCTTCGCGAGGTTGGCGCTGACGAAGTCGCCTTCGATGTCCTTGCCGAGGCCGATGACGAGGGGGTGATGATCCTTCCTGGTCGACGGGGCAGTCAATACGTCGGCGAGGCGGACCATCTCGCGGTCGGAGTTGGGCACCTCGATACCGACCGCGGACTTGCCCGGAATCGGAGCGAGCAGACGGACGTTGTCCGTCGCGACGGCATACGCGATGTTGCGCGCAAGAGCGGTGATCTTCTCGACCTTGACGCCCGGCCCCAACTCGACCTCGTAGCGCGTCACGGTCGGCCCACGGGTGAACCCGGTGACTGCGGCATCGATCTTGAACTGGTCGAGGACTTCGGAAATAGCCTCGATCATCGCGTCGTTCGCTTGGCTGCGAGTCTTGGGCGGATCCCCGTCGATCAGCAGTGACAGCGAAGGCAACGTGTAGTCACCGTCGACCACCCGGTCGACGACGATCTTCTCTTCTTCTGCTGCGGCCTTGGGCTCAGCCGCCTTGACGATCGGCTTGGGCTTCGGGCGCGGCGGAGCGGGCGCCGGTGCCACGTCGGCAGGTGCGGGAGCAGCAGCGATGACCTCGGTGGGCTCTTCGACCGGCGAGCTCTTGCGCGCCCGGGGCTTCTTGACCGGGATGTACTCCTCGGTCGGGTAGTTGTCGTATGGATCCGCACCTGCGCCGTGTACGGGGTAGCCGTCAGCATCGAAAGTGTCGGCGTCGTAGTCGCCGTACGCGTCCTCGCCGAATTCCGAACCGTAGTCTTCCGGATCGTAGTCGCCGTATTCGTCGCCGCGGCTGTCGGTTCCGAACAACGCGCGGAGTCGGTCCGGAATGTCACGCACCGTCGTGCCGGTCAACAACAAGACGCCGAACAGACCGGCCATCAGAAGAAGAGGAACTGCCAACCAGACCGTCACGCCATCAGCGATCGGCCCGCCCGCGACATAGCCGACGAAACCACCGCCGGTGGCACGCCCGTCTGCGTCCCCCGGGAAGCCTGCTGCCATGTGCCACAGACCGAGCACCGGCAACGCGACCAGGATCGACCCGAGGACGAGGCGAGGCCGGATCTCTGGATTGGGCTCCGACCGCATCAGAACGACTGCCAGCGCCACACCGAGAACGGGGACGAGGTATCCGGCGTCGCCGACCACAGCACGCACCGCGATCTCGATCCATTCGCCGACTGGACCTCCGGCACTGAACCACACCGCTGCGGCGACGATGACGCTGACGGCGATGAGCCCGAGCGCAATCCCGTCGCGCCGGTGACCGTGCTCGATGTCCTTGGCCTTGCTCACGGTCCGTGTGGTCGCGCCGACACCCTTTGCCGCCATCGACCATGTGGACGACACTCCGCGGCCGACCGCGGACATGACACTGCCGGTCTTCTTCTTCGCGGGCCGCCGAGCGGACCCCGCGCGGCTCGACGCCGGACGGGTCGATCCTGCCCGGCTCGATGCACCGCTGCGCGCAGGAGCCTTGCGGGGCGCAGTCGGCTTCTTCGGCGTGGTCACCGTGCGTGCGGTTCGCCCTCCGGAAGACTTACTCGATCCCCCCGAAGCACGCGAGGTCGAACTTCGGGTGCTGGTCTTTCCTGCCATTCCCTCAGGTTAGTCGCAATGGCACCTTCAAAACCATCCGCAACACGAGTAACAGGGCGTCAAAAGCTGCGGTCGAGGCTCTGAACAGCGTCGACGCCATCTGGATCGCCCGACGGATCCAGGTCGACGGCGCTTCGTCCGAATGCGTGCAAGAGAAGCTCCGACGGCTTCCCTGCCAGAACGACCTGCCTGACGCCCGCCTTCCGCACCGTTGTCGTCCGGCCGTCCGGGGTCTGCAACACCACCCCGACGGGCGATCCGCGGTAGGCACGCCGACCGATCATCCCGGCGATCGACCACAGTCGGTTCTCCATCTCGACCGAGAGCACCCGCGATGACCATTCCGGCCGAGCCCTGCGCAGGTCCTCGTGATGAACGAACATTTCGCCGACGTTGATCAACGGATCGAGGAGTTTGAAGGGCGACCAGATCGGCGGGCCGCCGGCAATCGCTGCGACGAGTTCGTCGTACGGTGTGGTCGCGACCGCGTTCTGCACCTTCTCGGTGTATCCAGCCAGCAAGGGCAGCAGAATGCCCGGCGCTGCATCCAACCGGCGTTCCCTGACTACAAGATGCGCAGCGAGGTCTTTGGCGGTCCAGTCTCCGCACAATGTCGGAGCGGTCTCCCCCACCGCGGTGAGGGTGAGTACCAGTTGTGCGCGTTCGTCCTGTGCAAGGGTCACATCGATCCACGGTACGTGCCCCGCGCACGCGGCGCCTGCCGCCTTCCGTAATCTCGGATCGGTGCCGATCTCCGAAATTCTCGTCATTCTCGTTGCAGGCTTCGGTGCAGGCGCCATCAATGCCGTCGTCGGGTCGGGAACTCTCATCACGTTTCCGACTCTGGTCGCCTTCGGATATCCCCCAGTCATCGCGACGATGTCCAATGCCATCGGACTCGTCGCGGGCAGTGTGTCCGGAACCTGGGGCTACCGCAAGGAACTGCGCGGCCAATGGTCACGACTGAAGTGGCAGATGCCGGCGTCCTTCGTCGGCGCTCTCCTCGGCGCCTGGCTGCTTCGTCACCTCCCCGAGTCGGTCTTCTCGATGGTGGTTCCGTTCCTGTTGATCGGCGCGCTCATACTCGTCGTCTTGCAGCCGCGAATCCAGGTCTGGGCCAAGCGACGTTCGGAAGCGGCGGGTGTTGCTGTCGACCACATCAGTCGAACAAAACTGACCTTGCTGACGATCGGAACGTTCGCAGTCGGTGTATACGGCGGTTATTTCACTGCAGCACAAGGAATCCTGCTGATCGGCGTCATGGGAGTGCTGCTTCCGGACTCGATGCAGCGTATGAATGCGGCCAAGAACCTGCTGTCGCTCATCGTGAACGTGGTTGCTGCAGCGACCTTCACGATCGTCGCGTTCCACGACATCAGCTGGGCAGCTGCAGGATTGATCGCTGCCGGATCTTTGGTCGGCGGTTCGGTCGGCGCTCGTTACGGCAGAAGACTGTCGCCGTGGGCCCTACGGATCACCATCGTCGTCATCGGCCTGATCGGCCTGTGGCGACTACTGGCCTGACACGGGGTTCGCCGAATCAGGCCAGCAGGACACACCTACTTGTGTCCGACCGCCATCACGGTCGGCACGATCATCGGCTTGCGCCGGTACTTGTCGGCAACCCAGCGGCCGACGACACGACGAACTGCTTGCGCGATCCGATGGGTGTCGGTGACTCCGTCCGATGCCAATCGCTGCAGTTCTGCCTCGACCAACTGACCGGCTTCCTTGAGCGCCGCAGGATCGTCGGAGAAACCGCGGCCGGAGACCTCAGGAGCCGCAACTGCCCGGCCGGTCGCGGAATCCACGGCAACGGTGATGGCGATGAAGCCGCCCTCGCCCAGGACCAAGCGGTCGGACAGCGTCGAGTCACCGACATCGCCGACGGAGAGCCCATCGACATAGACGTGCCCGACCGGTACCTGGCCGACGATGCGTGCCAGCCCGTCGACCATGTCGACGACGACGCCGTCCTCGGCCAGAACGACGCGGTCCTCGGCAACGCCCGTGGCCTTCGCCAGCGCGGCATTCGCTCGAAGATGACGCCATTCGCCGTGCACCGGCATTGCGTTGGTGGGTCTCACCGCGTTGTACAAGTACAGGAGTTCACCTGCGGACGCGTGTCCGGAGACGTGCACCTTCGCGTTCTGCTGGGTGACGACGGTCGCACCTCGCTTGGCGAGTCCGTTGACGACAGCGAACACCGAGTTCTCGTTGCCGGGAATGAGCGACGACGCCAAAACCACCAGATCGTTTGCCTTGATGTTGATCTGACGGTGTTCGCCGCGAGCCATCCGGGACAGGGCGGACAGCGGTTCGCCCTGCGAACCGGTGGAGATCAATACCAGTCGGTCGTCCGGCAGCGTCGCCGCAGTATCGACATTGACCTCGAGACCCGCGGGCACACGGAGGTATCCCAGATCCTGCGCGATCTGCATGTTCCGGACCATGGATCGTCCAACGAACGCCACGCGCCGGTTGTATCTCTCCGCGACGTCGATGACCTGCTGGATGCGGTGAACATGGCTCGCGAAGGACGCGACGATGACACGCTGCTTCGCCTTGCCGATGACGGTGTCGAGGACTCCACCGATCTCGCGCTCGGGCGTGACGAACCCGGGTACCTCGGCGTTCGTGGAGTCGACGAGGAAGAGGTCGACGCCCTCGTCGCCAAGTCGCGAGAAGCCCGCGAGGTCGGTGAGGCGGCCGTCGAGCGGCAGTTGATCGAGCTTGATGTCACCGGTGTGCAGCGTGAGGCCTGCTTCGGTCCGGATCGCGATTGCGAGCGCGTCCGGAATCGAGTGGTTGACAGCGAAATACTCGCACTCGAACGGCCCATGAGTCGTCTTCTGGCCCTCGATGACCTCGACCAGGTTGGGCCGCAGGCGATGCTCGCGACACTTTGCCGCCACGAGTGCAAGGGTGAACTTCGAGCCGATGACCGGGAGGTCCGGCCGTAGACGCAACAGGAACGGGACAGCGCCGATGTGATCCTCGTGGCCGTGAGTGAGAACGACGGCCTCGACGTCTCCCATCCGGTTCTCGATGTGCCGAAAGTCGGGAAGGATCAAGTCGACGCCAGGTTGCTGGTCCTCGGGAAACAGCACGCCGCAGTCGACGATCAAGAGCTTGCCCTGGTGCTCGAAAACCGTCATGTTTCGGCCGATTTCGCCGATTCCGCCGAGAGCTACGATTCGCAGACCCTTGAAAGGGGCCTTCGGCGGAGTGCCGAGCCTGTCTGTCGGATCGAACTCTGTGCGGGTATCCGGGCGTTGCGTACGCGCGGAATTCTGTACGACGGGCTTCGAAGTCTGTGCGGGTTTGTCGGCCGGTGGGCCTGCACTTCGGGTAGCGCGGCCGCGTGATCGTGCTGGTCTACTCATACAAGGACTCCTGCTGCTCGCAGGTCGGCTGCGAGCAATTCGATTTGGTCGATGCTCGGTGGCACCTGGGGAAGTCTGGGTTCACCGACGTCGAATCCGATGAGGCGTAGCCCCGCCTTGGACGCACTGACGCCACCGAGGCGGGCTACCGACCTGGTGACGGGGATGAGACTGACGTTGATCGCCTGAGCGCGCGCGATGTCGCCCGTCATGAACGCCGTGTGGAGTTCGCGCAGACGAGCAGGTACGAGGTGTCCGATGACGCTGACGAAACCGGTGGCACCGACGGACAACCACGGCAGGTTCAGCGGATCGTCCCCGGAAAAGAACTGCAGTCCGGTCGTCGCGATGAGCTCGGCGCCCGCGTTCAAATCGCCCTTCGCGTCCTTGACCGCGAGGATGCGCGGGTGGTCGGCGAGCCTGCGCAGCGTCTCGGTCTCGATGGGGACGACCGATCTCGGCGGAATGTCGTAGAGCATGACAGGAAGGTCGGTCGCGTCGGCGACGGCGGTGAAATGCGCGTACAGACCGGCTTGCGGGGGTCGCGAGTAGTACGGCGTGACCACGAGCAGTCCATGCGCGCCCGCGCGGGCAGCGTCACGAGCCAGTTCGACGCTATGGGCGGTGTCGTTGCTTCCGGCACCTGCGATTATTCGGGCTCGGTGTCCGACGGCCGCGATGACCGCGCGCATCAGTTCGAGCTTCTCGTTTTCGGTGGTGGTGGGAGACTCGCCGGTGGTCCCTGCAAGAACCAGCCCGTCATGACCCTGCTCGACCAAGTGGTGAGCGAGCCGAACTCCCGCGTCGATGTCGAGCTTGCCATCGGCGGTGAACGGCGTCACCATCGCCGTGAGCACCGTGCCGAACGGCTGCTGACTTGGAGGAGCGACGTCACCGTATGTCATGGTCAGAAAGGTTACCCGGTGCTGTGAGACCTCGGCCCCGCGGTCATACCTCGGTGACGAATGGACTGTGCGCCACTTCCGAACCGTCGGACAGAGCGGAAATTTCGTAGTCGCCGAATACATCGGGCGCGACTACCGCCAACTGGCGCAGACACTCGACGGCCACGCGACGAATCTCGATGTCGGCGTGTTCGGACGCTCGCATCGACACGAAATGACGCCACGCGCGGTAGTTGCCGGTGACGACGACCTTGGTCTCGGTCGCGTTCGGCAGCACCGACCGCGCGGCCTGGCGGGCTTGCTTGCCCCGAAGGGCTGCGTTGGTGACACCGTCGAGTGTGTGCTCGAGAGCGTTGAGCAGCTCGATGTAGGCATCGCGGCTAGCGTCTGTGGCCTTGGCGAACAGCGCCTCCAGCTCCAGGTTTCCCTCGA